>CANFJF010000014.1 GCA_947447355.1 Comamonadaceae bacterium | reverse complement strand
GGCAATGCGTCCAAACGCGTTCATGCGCAGCATCACCGCATCGAGCACCATGCCGCCGACATTTTCAAAATAACCATCCACACCCTTCGGACAGGCTTCATTCAAAGCTCGTGATAAAGAAGCTGAATCGGAGTGTTGTTTGTAGTCAATGCAGGCATCAAATCCCAACTCGGTGGTGGCGTATTGACATTTGGCTGGACCCCCTGCGATCCCCACAACACGGCAACCGCGCGTTTTGGCCAACGCCACAAAAGCGCTGCCCACCGCACCAGTCGCCGCACTGACCACCACGGTTTGCCCCGGCTTAGCGTCGATGATGTTGACCAAACCGTACCAAGCTGTGACGCCTGGCATACCCACAGCGCCCAGGTAATACGACAGAGGAATGTGGGTCGTGTCTACTTTGCGCAAGGCGCCTGGAACTGTTGCATTGACAACGCTGTAGGTCTGCCATCCGCCCATGCCAACGACTTTGTCGCCGGGCGTGAACAAAGACGAGCGACTTTCAAGCACTTCACCCACCGTGCCGCCGCCCATGACTTCGCCCAACGGTTGCGGGGCGGTGTAGCTCTTGGCATCATTCATGCGGCCGCGCATGTACGGATCGAGGCTCAGGTAATGGTGCTGCACCAGCACTTGTCCGTCTTGCAAAGCTGGTGTTTCGTTGGACACCCGTTTGAAATTACCCAGCGTTGCTTCAGCGCTGGGACGATTATCGAGAAGAATTTGGGAATTGGTGGCCAAGTTAGGATTTCAATCTGTAGATATTTGATGGGCTGGCAAACCAGCCAAAACGGTGTTGCTATCGGGTCGTTTGGCGTATTTGAACGTGCCGCTGGCTTGGGCGCACAGTTGCCCTTGACTGTCGTAGAGTTTGGCCTCAACGAAAGCCATCTTGGCAGTGCGTTGAATCAGATGACCGCGACTTGTCAAGATGCTGCCGTCGCCAGGCGCCGGCTTCATGAAAGTGGTTTTCATCTCGATGGTGACAATGCCCATTTCGGGTGACACGCTGCGAGCGGCGGTCGCCATGGTGACGTCCAACAGCGACATGATCACGCCGCCGTGGGTGACGCCAAAGGAGTTCTGGTGTTCAGGTCGGGCTGAAAATTCGATGATTGATTCCCCGCCCTCAAAGTGGGTGAGGTCAAACCCGAGATGGGTGACAAAAGGAATTTCGACGCCGAATTTCATGTTTATTTTTTTGTTAAAAGTTGATCAAAACTGCCTATGGGTTCAGCTTGCTTTTAGCCGGGAGCGGACAAAAATCAGGACGACGCCAAACAAGGCGATGCAACCGCCGCCGACAACCATCGACCATCCCATGGCGTCATCTTGACGCTCCACCGACAGACCGAGCACCAACGTCAGCAATCCGCCATAAATCAGCACCCAGATGAGCTGTTGTATCCGTTTCAGGTTGACGGGAGTTGTCATGGGATGGCCTCCTAAGGCAGTTGATGACGAGTTCATCGTCAGTTAAAAAGCGCGGCGCGGCTCAAGCTCTGCTGAATCCTAAGTATCAAAGCACTTCAAAAATGCCCGCTGCGCCCATGCCACCACCAATGCACATAGTGACACAAACGCGTTTGGCACCTCGCCGCTTGCCTTCAATCAGAGCGTGGCCTGTCAGCCGTTGACCGCTCACCCCGTAGGGATGACCCACAGCAATCGCCCCGCCATTGACATTCAACCGGTCCATCGGGATGCCCAGCTTATCGGCACAGTAAAGCACTTGCACGGCAAAGGCTTCGTTGAGCTCCCACAGGTCGATGTCGCTGACCTTCAACCCCAACTTGGCTAACACTTTGGGGATGGCGAAGACTGGCCCAATGCCCATTTCTTCGGGCTCACACCCGGCAACGGAAAAACCCAAAAAACGGCCTAGCGGCTTGAGGCCTTTTCGCTCGGCCACGCTTTCGTGCATCACCACGACAGCGCCCGCACCGTCTGAAAACTGGCTGGCATTGCCTGCGCTCACCAGACCGCCCGGCATGGCCGGTTTGATACCACTGATACCTTCTTGTGTAGTGCCTGGGCGAATGCCTTCATCTTGGCTGACGGTCACTTTTTTTGTCATCAACCCCATCACGGGGTCGATCACCCCCGCGACCACGGTGATCGGCGCGATCTCAGCGTCAAACTGTCCTGCGGTTTGCGCCGCAGCCGCTCTTTGCTGACTGCGAGCGCCGTATTCGTCCATACGATCGCGTGCAATGCCGTAGCGCTTGGCCACCATTTCAGCTGTTTGCAGCATGCTCCAGTAGATCTCCGGCTTATTTTTAGTGAGCCAGCTGTCTTGCAACATGTGCATGTTCATCTCTTGCTGGACGCAAGAAATACTTTCGACGCCACCGGCCACATAAATATCGGCTTCGCCTGCGATGACCCGCTGCGCGGCCAAGGCGATGGTCTGCAAACCCGATGAACAAAAGCGGTTCACCGTCATGCCGGACACGCTGACGGGGCAACCTGCGCGCAGCGCAATTTGGCGCGCGATGTTGGCGCCGGTGGCGCCTTCCGGGGTGGCGCAGCCGATGATCACGTCATCCACTTCAGCGGCCTCAATGCCGGCGCGTTGCAGGGCGTGTTCGACAGCGTGCCCGCCTAGCGTGGCGCCATGGGTCATGTTGAAAGAGCCCTTCCAGCTTTTGGCCAAAGGGGTGCGGGCGGTGGAAACAATCACAGCTGATGTCATGGAATTCTCCTGATTCGGTGGATGGGGTTCAGTTGAAGGTCTTGCCTTCAGCGACGAGCTTGAGCAGCAGCGGCGCAGGCTGCCAGAAATCAGTGTCATCCAGCGGGTTCAGTGCAAAGCGCTTCATGGCTTGCACGACGTTGAAAAGCCCGACTTGATCGGCGTAAAGCATCGGACCCCCGCGCTGCGGCGGGAAGCCATAACCAAAAACGTAAGCAATGTCGATGTCGCTGGCTTTGGCCGCAATGCCCTCTTCCAAAATATGCGCAGCTTCATTGACCAAGCTGAACACCAAGCGCTGCACAATTTCTTCATCTGAAATCTTGCGTGGCGTGATCCCCTGAGATTGACGGTTCGCCACCACCATAGCGACGACGTCCGCATTTGGAATGGCGTCGCGTTTGCCTGCCACATAGTCATACCAGCCGGCCCCCGTTTTCTGGCCAAAACGCCCCTGCTCGCAGAGCAAATCGGCGGTCTTGCTGTACTTCATCTCAGGCATTTCTTGGTGGCGGCGCTTGCGAATAGCCCAGCTGATGTCGTTGCCGGCCAAGTCGCTCATGCGAAACGGACCCATGGCAAAGCCAAACTTTTCGATGGCTTTGTCGACTTGCGCCGGGGTGCAGCCTTCGTCTAACAAGAACCCCGCTTGCCGGCCATATTGGTCAATCATGCGGTTACCGATGAAGCCATCACAGACACCGGAAACGACCGCTGTTTTGCGGATCTTTTTCGCCACCACCATGACCGTGGCCATGACATCTTTGGCAGTCTTGTCAGCGCGCACCACTTCCAACAACTTCATGACGTTCGCTGGGCTGAAAAAATGCAGACCCACCACGTCTTGCGGACGATGGGTGAAGTTGGCTATGGCGTTGACATCCAGCGTCGACGTGTTCGATGCCAAGATCGCGCCCGGCTTCATGACGCGGTCAAGTTCTTTGAAGACTTTTTCTTTCACGCCCATCTCTTCAAACACGGCCTCGATGACCATGTCGGCGTCTTTGAGTTCGTCGTAGTTCAAGGTGGTGCTCAGCAAGTTCATCCGCTGCTCATATTTATCTTGCTTGAGCTTGCCTTTTTTGACCTGCGCCTGGTAGTTTTTTTGGATGGTGGCGATGCCGCGGTCCAGCGCGTCTTGCTTCATCTCCAACAACTTGACAGGCAAACCTGCGTTGAGGAAGTTCATGGCGATACCACCGCCCATGGTGCCGGCGCCGATCACCGCCACCGACTTGATATCGCGTAGCGGTGTGTCAGCCGGCACATCGGCAATTCTGGATGCCGCACGCTCAGCCATGAACAGGTGACGCAGCGCTCGACTTTCGGGCGACAGCATCAGGTTCAAAAAGTGCTCCCGTTCGACCGCCACACCTTCATCAAAACTTTTTTGTGTTGCCGCCTGCACAGCATCCACACATTTGAGGGGTGCTGGAAAATTCTTGGCCATGCCCTTGACCATGTTGCGGGCAAACTGAAAGTAGCCATCCCCCTGCGGATGCTTGCAGGGCAAGTTGCGCACCAGCGGCAAGGGCCGAGCGTCAGCCACTTCGGCCGCAAAAGCGAGAGATTCTGCCGCCAGCGAATCCGCAGATTCGCTGATTTTGTCAAACAACTTTTGGCCTGGCAGCATGGCCAACATCTCGCTTTTGACCACCTCACCACTGACGATCATGTTCAGTGCTGGTTCTACGCCCAAGGCCCGTGGCAAGCGTTGCGTACCACCAGCGCCGGGCAACAAACCAAGCTTGACTTCAGGCATGGCAACACTGCAACCGGGCGCGGCAATCCTGTAGTGACAACCTAGCGCTAGCTCTAATCCGCCGCCCATACAAACCGAGTGAATCGCTGCGATGACCGGCTTGCTTGAATTCTCAACAGCCAAAATCACACTGCGTAAATTTGGCTCGACCATGGCCTTGTCTGTGCCAAATTCCTTGATGTCAGCACCGCCTGAAAAGGCTTTGCCTGCGCCGGTGATGACGATGGACTGGATGGCGCTGTCGTCTTGTGCCTGCTGCACGCCATCGGTGATGGCGCGTCGAGTGGCCATCCCCAAGCCATTGACTGGTGGGTTGTCGAGTGTGATGACCGCCACGCTGCCGTGAATTGTGTAATGCGCTGTCATGGAATGTTCCTTAAGGCGATATGGATCAAAAAAAGTACGGTCGTTCTATTTTTTGATTGTACGAAAGAGTGACCTTCCGAGGATGCTCATCTTTAAATAAGGATACTGGCACAGGTTTATGTCACAGTGAGTTTCTACAATCATTCCAATGGCTTGGGAGTCGGCTGTTTAGGTTGGTTGTTGATGTGAATCAACATCACCGGCACCGGCTGAGGCACAGTCCAGCAGACTCAATGAGCTAAATAATATGAATACAGAGGTTGGTTATGCGTCATTCCCGTGAGTTGGTTCAGGCACATTTGACTGTTTTCGCGATGGCGGCGCTGTTCGCATGGACCTCGACGGCACAGTCAGCTGACCGGCCAGCCAAGTTTGCTGTTGCCAGCAGTCAAGTCCAAGCTTTAGGTATTCAAACGTCGCCATTACAAAGGCAAAGTCAAAGCCAAACTGACTCGGTGCGAACCAGTTATCCGGCTCAAGTGGTCATCCCTCCCAATGCAGAACAAGTCATCGCCTCGCCTGTCAACGGCCTGATCTCACAATTGCTGGTTCAGTCTAATGACGCTGTTCGCGCAGGCGCGCCCTTGATCCGAATCGCCAGCACTGAGTTTGGTCTGCAACAGTTGCAATTGCTACAAGCGAGCTCACGAGCCGGTTTGGCCGCGCAGGCCAGCCAGCGGGAACAAGCTCTTTTTGCTGAAGGGCTGATCGCCCAGCGCCGTGTTCAAGAAGCGCAAGCCAACTTGATGGACGCCGATGCGGCCTTGAAGCAAGCCAGAGCCGCCTTGCGACTGATGGGCATGTCAGTCGCCAGCATCGACAAGGTCACCGCAACCGGCAATCCGCAAGAGAGTTTGGTATTGGTTGCGACGCAGGGGGGTGTTGTCACTGACTTGACGGCCAAACTGGGGCAACGGGTTGATCCCACCACGGCCCTGCTGAACTTGGCACAAACCGGCACGCTTTGGTTAGAGATTCAAGTGCCTGTCGCTGACAGCGCCCTTTGGTTGCCCGGCACCTCATTGACCGTGCAGGGGCGTAGCGTGACCGCAAAAATCTTGAGTCGAAGCGCCATGGTGGAATCTGGCAGCCAGATGCTCTCACTGCGTGCGCTTGTTCAGGGCAAAACCAGCCTTGTACGCCCTGGCGAGGTGCTGTCCGTAGCGCTTTCTTCCGGGACGACCACTGGCGCATGGGAACTCCCCCTTTCCGCAGTCGCGCATGACGGCAAGCAGGCTTACGTGTTTGTGCGCACGGCCGACGGCTTTGAAGCCAGAGCGGTCCAAGTCTCGGCCAGCGCCGGTCAGCGCGTGCGGATTCAAGGTCCGGTTAACGCGGGTGATGAAATTGCTGTCAGCGGCGTCGTGGCGCTGAAAGGCGCTTGGATGAATCAGAAAGATGCTCAGTGATGCTGGCCCGATTGATTCAATTTTCTTTGGCACAGCGCCTCTTTGTGCTGATGGCCACGTTGATGCTGGCGGCTGCCGGTTGGTATGCCCTGCGCGGCTTGCCAATCGACGCTTTTCCCGATGTCTCGAGCACACAGGTGAAGATCATCATGAAGGCGCCCGGTATGACCCCGGAAGAAGTCGAGAGCCGCATCTCGGTGCCCATCGAGGTCGAAATGCTCGGCATCCCAAAAACCAAAATTTTGCGCTCAGTGACCAAGTACGGCTTGGTCGACGTCACGATTGACTTCGAAGACGGCACCGACATCTATTGGGCACGTCAGCAGGTGAGTGAACGGCTCGGTGGCTTGACGGCCAGCCTGCCCGTTGGTATGTCCGGTGGCATGGCGCCGGTGACGACACCGCTCGGCGAAATGTACATGTTCACCGTCGAGGCCGACGCGATGACACTCGCTGAGCGTCGCAGCCTGCTCGACTGGGTCATCCGGCCGGCCTTGCGCACCGTTCCGGGCGTGGCCGATGTTAATGCATTAGGCGGCGTTGTCAGAGCGTACGAAATTGTTCCTGACCCGGTTCGCATGGCGGCCAGTGGCGTGACCATCACGCAGTTAAAAGAAGCCGTCGAAGCGAACAACCGAAATGACGGCGCCGGCCGACTGCGTGAAGGTGACGAAGTCCTGCTGGTCCGCACGGAAGGCAGCATCAGCAGTCTTGAGGATTTACGCGGTATCGTGGTCGCGATGAAGAGCGGGTCCCCGGTTCGCTTGGGGAACTTGGCCGACGTCAGCATCGGGACGGTGACGCGCAACGGCGTTGTGACACAGAACGGACGTGCTGAAGCCGTGCAAGGATTGGTGTTGGGTCTGGCTGGATCCAATGCCAAAAATGTGGTTCTGGGTGTCCGCCAAAAACTAGAAGAACTTCAGCCTAGTTTGCCAGCCGGCGTGGTAATCAAAACTTTTTATGACCGCTCCTCGCTGGTGACCAAAGCCGTCAACGCGGTCACTTCGGCATTGGTTGAAGCGACCGTACTGGTCATCATTTTGTTGGGGCTGTTTTTGGGCAATATTCGGGCAGCACTCACGGTCGCTTTGGTGCTCCCATTGGCCGCCCTCATCACCTTTATTCTGATGAGCACCTTTGGCATGTCGGCCAACTTGATGAGCCTGGGTGGCCTGGCAATTGCCATCGGTATGTTGGTGGATGCGGCTATCGTGGTCGTTGAAAACATCGTGCAACGTCTGGCCAACGACCCGACCGCCAGCAAACTGCCGCGTCTGCACATCATCTATCGAGCCGTGCGTGAAGTGGCTGTGCCGGTGACCGCGGGTATTTTGATCATCATCACCGTGTTTTTGCCGCTGTTGACTTTGCAAGGGCTGGAAGGCAAGTACTTTGTACCAGTCGCTCTGACCATCGTTTTTGCGCTGGCAGGTTCATTGGCCTTGTCATTGACGGTGATTCCGGTGCTGGCGTCTTATTTGCTTCGCGAAGTGAAGCATGAAGACCCGTGGTTGCCGCGCAAGCTTTTGGCAGTGTATGAACCTGCCCTCGCCTGGGCCATGCGCCGGCAGCGCATGGTGGCTGCGGCGGCGCTTGTCATGCTGCTGGCGGCCGGGGTTGTTTACACCCAAGTCGGCAAAACTTTCATGCCCACCATGGACGAGGGTGACTTGATTGTCGGCATTGAAAAATTGCCGTCCATCAGTTTGGAACAAAGTGCCGCGTTAGACCTGAAAATTCAACAGGCTATCTTGAAGGCCATCCCGGAAATTGAAGGCATCGTGGCGCGCGCCGGTTCCGATGAAATCGGACTCGATCCGATGGGACTCAACCAAAGCGACACCTACTTGCTGCTCAAGCCGCAAAGTGAATGGCGCATGAAGAGCAAAGAAGCGCTGATGGATGAAGTCCGCAAAGTGCTCAATCCCATGCCCGGCATTCTTTACAGCTTCACGCAACCGATCGAGATGCGGGTGTCTGAAATGATCATCGGCGTGCGCGGTGACTTGGCTGTCAAGATCTTCGGCCCTGACTTGGCCAAGCTGAACACTTATGCCAACCAGATTGAAACCTTGCTGAAGACTGTGCCGGGCAACCAGGACGTGTACACCGTTCAGAACGACGGCGTACAGTACTTGAAGGTGGCGGTGGATCGTTTGCAAGCGGGTCGACTGGGCTTGAGCGTCGAGGAAATTCAGGATGCGCTGCGGATGCAGATAGAAGGTCAACGGGCAGGGGTGGTGATTGAAGGCAATCGCCGCACGCCAATTGTCTTGCGCGGCTCTGAAAGCCTGCGCATGTCGCCTGCTGATTTTTCAGCCATGCGCATCACCAGCAAAAACGGCAATACGGTGGCTTTGGCCAGTGTTGCCAAGCTTGAACGCGCCGCCGGCCCGGTCAAGATTGACCGTGAAATGGGCAGTCGCTACAGTGTGGTCGTGGCCAATGTGGCGAATCGTGACTTGGTGGGTTTCGTCGAAGAATCGACAACACTGGTCGCTCAAAAAGTGAAGCTCGACACGGGCTACCGCATCAGTTGGGGTGGTCAGTTTGAAAACCAGCAACGTGCTGCGGCCCGGCTCACCGTGGTGGTGCCGGTCGCCCTTGGCTTGATCTTTGTGTTGTTGTTTTCCACCTTCCGATCGGTGCGTCAAGCGCTGCTGATTTTGAGCATCATCCCGTTTGCATTGGTGGGCGGCATCGTCGCTTTGTGGGTCACTGGGGAATACCTGTCGGTGCCAGCTTCAGTCGGCTTCATTGCGTTGCTGGGCATCACGGTGCTCAACGGCGTGGTCTTGGTGAGCTATTTCAACCAACTGAAAAGCGAAGGCTTGGCCATGATGGACGTCGTGGTGCAAGGCGCCAAACGCCGCCTGCGGCCTGTCATGATGACCGCCTCCATCACCGCTTTTGGTCTGATTCCGCTGCTTTTTGCCACGGGCCCAGGGTCTGAAATTCAACGCCCACTGGCCATTGTTGTGATTGGCGGATTGATCACAGCCACGACCTTGACCTTGATGCTGCTGCCCATTTTGTATTTTCGCTTTGGCTTTGCGACACGAAAGAACTCTGATGTCTGACTTGTGCCTGATCTTGCTGTGCCCACCGGCCGTCGAAGAAAAACTACTTGACCTGCTCCTCATGTCGCCCAACGCCAGCGTCTTCACCAGCGCGCCCACCTCCGCGCATGGCTTGGCTTTCAATAGTCTTAGCCAGACTGAGCAAGTTCTCGGCCGCAGTTTTGCGACGCAAATACAAGTGATCATTGCCAGTGCCGACAAGCCCGCATTGCTGGACGCCATCCGAGCGCAAATGGCTGGGGCCGGTTTGCGTTACTGGATCACGCCGATTGTTGAAGCCGGAGACATCGCATGATGAATCGATGGCGCTTGAGCTTTGTCGTCAGCTTGATCACGCTGGTGGGTTCCGCCTCTGCACTCCAGGCGCCCACCGTCACAGGACTCTTACCGACGGAGTTGGCTCGCCCGCTGCTTGAGCAAGACCCCCGCGTGGCGGCCGCTCGGGCCGGCTTGACCGTGGCACGGGAGGAGTCCAACATTCTGGATAAATCACCCTACGAATGGACGGCCAAAGCCACTGGACAGCGGCGATCGCTGGACACCGGTTCGCAGTACCGCGAATGGAATATAGGTGTTGAGCGTGCCATCCGGCTGCCAGGCAAGGGGGCCGCAGACCGTGATCTTGGCAAAGCCACCCTGGAGGAAGCCGAGGCCCGCTATGGTGAGGCCATGCATGAGTCCGCCAAGGAATTGTTGTCGCTTTGGATCGATTGGCTGGCGGCGGAACGAGGCCACGAACTGGCTGCTGCCAATTTTCAAGCGGTACAAGAAAACGTATTGGCCGTCGATAAACGCAGCCGAGGCGGTGATGCCTCCAGGCTAGACCTGAACCTCGCCAGCGCTGAGCTTGCTGAACAAAAACGAGCGAGCAACGATGCCCAGACCCAGGCCACAGCGGCTTGGGCACGGCTTTCAGTTCGGTTTCCCGGTATCAAACCGTTGCGATTGGCGCTTCCTTCTCCGCTGTTGATTGCCGAAGACGCCCGCGAATGGCGTGATCGGATCTTGGCTGAAAGCGACGTGTTGAAACTCGCCCAAACGCAGCTGCGGATGGCGCAAGCCCAGGCAGACCGGGCACATGCCAATCGCTTTGCGGATCCAACCTTGGGCCTCTTCAGCGCTTCAGAAGTTGGCGGTCGCGAACGTCTGACGGGGCTGAGCATCAGCATTCCTTTGGTCGGCGGACTACGTGACGCCAGAAGCGCCAAAGCCATGGCAGCAGTAGAAGTGGCCCGTCAAGCGGTTGAAGTCGTTCAGCGAGATTTGGAAACCGACATCGCTACCGCGTTGGTGACGGTCCGTGGTTTGCATGAAAGCCTTCAAATGGCCTACGAAGGCGCACGCGCGATGAAGGAAAACGCGAGGCTGGTGCAGCGCGCATATGCTTTGGGCGAAGGTGATCTGCAATCCTTGCTCTTGGCCCGGCGTCAAGCAACGGCGTCAGAAAACAGCGCCCTGCAAGCCCAAGTCAGCGCGTTAAAAGCCTTTTACGGTCTGCTCACAGATGCCCACTTCATCTGGGATCTGGAGCACGATTAACCCGATGTATCAACTCGGCAGCTTGTAGTCCTTCAGCATTTCCCTCAGTCGGGTTTTGAGCATCTTACCGGTGGCGCCGATCGGGATCGCATCAACAAACACCACATCGTCAGGGATCTGCCATTTGGCAGTCTTGCCCTCGTAAAAGCGCAGGAGTGCTTCACGCGTGACTTCGGTGCCGGCTTTTTTGACCACTGCAATGATCGGGCGCTCGTCCCATTTTGGATGCGACACGCCGATGCAGGCGGCCATGGCCACGGCCGGGTGCGCTACAGCTATGTTTTCGATGTCGATCGAACTGATCCACTCGCCGCCCGACTTGATCACGTCTTTGCTACGGTCAGTGATTTGCATGTAGCCATCGGCGTCGATGGTGGCGACGTCGCCGGTAGGGAACCAGCCGTTCACTAGCGGTGACGCACTCTCGCTTTTGTAGTAATCCCGAACGATCCAGGGCCCTTTGACCAGCAGGTCGCCGTAGGTTTTTCCGTCCCAAGGTAGTTCAACACCGTGTTCATCAACAATTTTCATGTCGACGCCGTAAATCGCCCGCCCCTGCTTCAGGCGAATCTTCATTTTGTCTTCCGCTGACAAGGCCTGGTGTTTGTTCTTCAATGTGCACAGCGTGCCCAGTGGGCTCATCTCCGTCATGCCCCAAGCATGCAGAACCTCAACGCCGTAGTCGTCATTGAAGGACGCGATCATGGCGGGCGGGCAAGCCGAGCCGCCAATCACCGTGCGCTTGAGGCTGGAGAAATGGAGGCCTGCTGGTTTCATGTGGCTGAGCAACATTTGCCAGACCGTCGGAACACCGGCGGCGTAAGTCACCTGCTCGGCTTCAATCAATTCGTAAATTGATTTACCGTCCAGTGCCGGCCCTGGGAACACCAGTTTGGCGCCCGTGAGCGAGGCTGAGTACGGAATGCCCCAGGCATTGACGTGAAACATCGGCACCACGGGTAACACGGCGTCGCCAGCCGACAAGCTCATGACGTCCGGCAAGGCGGCTGCGTAGGCGTGCAGAGTCGTGGAGCGGTGGCTGTACAGAGCAGCCTTCGGGTGGCCGGTGGTGCCGCTGGTGTAGCACATGCTCGAGGCCGTGTTCTCGTCAAAAGTGGGCCAACGGAAAGTCGTCGGATGCGGCGCAATCCAGGCTTCGTAGCTGATCAGTCCTGGAATACCGCTGTCAGCCGGTAGCTTGTCGGCATCACAGAGTGCCACGTAATGGCGAATGGTTTTGCACTGGCTGTGGACTGCTTGCACCAGCGGCAAAAAGCTCATGTCAAAGCACAGCACTTGGTCTTCGGCGTGGTTCGCAATCCAGGCGATTTGGTCTGGGTGCAGGCGCGGGTTGATGGTGTGCAGCACGCGACCCGAACCGCTGACACCGTAATACAGCTCAAAATGTCGATAACCATTCCAAGCCAGCGTAGCGACACGGTCGCTGAACTGCAGCCCCATACCGTCGAGCGCGTGGGCCACCTTGCGTGAGCGCTGTGCCGCGTCTTTGTAGGTGTAGCGGTGAATATCACCCTCAACTCTGCGCGAGACGATTTCAACGTCGGCGTGATGGCGCTCGGCAAAATCAATCAGATTTGAAATCAGCAGCGGTTGGTCTTGCATTAAGCCGAGCATCGTGAAACTCCATGTATTTGTTCGGATGTATTGTCTTGATTACTTCGACATCATGCCGCAGCAAACAAGCCCTTGGATGCGGGATTGCCCGCGCTCAGCGTAGTTTTTTGTCAAGTCATAGACAATCTCAAGATGACTTTGCATATGCCTCCGACCACACCGCTGATCTGGCGAAACCGCTTCTCCCAGTTAGGCAGCGATTTTTCGACGCCCCAACCCTTGCGTCCCCTCAGTGAGCCCTACTGGGTCAGTCGCAACGCGGCGCTTGCACGTGAGTTGGGCCTCGATGCGTCTTGGTTGGCTTCGCAAGAGGCGTTAGAGACCTTTGCCGGCAACCGTGTTTTGCGTGGAACTGAGCCGTTGGCCAGCGTTTACAGCGGACACCAGTTCGGCCAATGGGCCGGTCAACTGGGCGATGGTCGTGCCACACTGCTGGGTGAGTTGCACACGCAGCATGGCGGTATGGAACTGCAGCTCAAGGGCGCGGGACTGACGCCCTACTCCCGCGGCGGCGATGGCCGTGCGGTCCTGCGCAGCTCCATCCGCGAATACCTTTGCTCAGAAGCCATGCACGGCCTCGGCATTCCAACCACGCGCGCCCTGTGCATCACAGGCTCGGATGACCGCGTGCGCAGGGAAGAAATTGAAACCGCCGCCGTGGTGGCGCGTACCTCCCCTAGCTTCATCAGGTTTGGACATTTTGAGCACTTCAGCCACGCCAATCAGCACGACCAACTCAAAACACTTGCAGACTTTGTTATTGAGCACCATTACCCCGCCTGCCGCGATGCAGCCCAGCCTTATGCCGCCTTGCTCCAAGCCGTCAGTGAACGCACCGCAGAGCTCATGGCCGCATGGCAGGCCGTGGGCTTTTGCCATGGGGTGATGAACACCGACAACATGAGCATCCTTGGGCTGACGATTGACTACGGTCCGTTCCAATTCTTAGATACCTTTGACCCCGGCCATATTTGCAACCACTCGGACACACAGGGCCGCTACGCCTACAACAAGCAGCCCAACATCGCCTACTGGAATCTCTTTTGTCTGGGTCAGGCACTGCTGCCCTTGATTGAAGAGCAAGAGCACGCCTTGGCGGCGCTGGAGTCCTACAAAACCGTCTTTCCGAATGCCTTGGAAAGCCGCATGCGCGCCAAGCTAGGGTTGAACGACGATGCCGCGCAAAACGACGACAAAGCGCTGATCGAAAGCACGCTGAAATTACTGGCGGCGCATCAAATCGACCACACCATTTTTTGGCGCCGGCTGTGCGTTTTTTCATCAACTGCCGGACGGGAATCTGTGCGTGACCTCTTTTTGGATCGTGCAGCTTTTGAGACTTGGGCTGCGCCCTTCGCGGCACGTCTTGCTCAACAAGACATCAATCGCAGCAATGCACTGATGCGCCACAGCAACCCCAAGTACGTCTTGCGAAACCACTTGGGCGAACAGGCTATTCGCGCTGCGGGCGTTCAAGACTATTCAGAAGTTGAGAAACTATTGCATGTGCTCCAATCGCCGTTTGACGAGCATGCAGATATCGATGGGCACCAAGCGCTGGCTGATTTCCCGCCTGACTGGGCAGCGGGTATTGAGATCAGTTGCAGTTCGTAAAATCACCTCAAAGAGGAATTCTCATGACCTATAAAATTGAAAAAACCGAAGCAGAATGGAAGGCCCTGCTGGCCGAAAAAGGCGCAGAACCGGCCGCATTTGACATCACACGCCATGAATCGACTGAACGGGCCTTCACGGGCAAATACGAAGGTAACAAGACCGCAGGCACCTACACCTGCATCTGCTGCGGCAAGCCTTTGTTTGACTCTGCAACCAAATACGAATCCGGCTCAGGCTGGCCCAGTTACTTTGCCCCGCTGGCCAACGACGCCGTTGAAACCAAAGTCGATCGCTCGCTTTTTGGGGAACGTGTCGAAGCGCACTGCCCAGACTGCGGATCTCACTTGGGTCATGTGTTTGAAGACGGTCCGGCGCCCACCGGCTTGCGTTACTGCATGAACTCGGCATCGCTGGACTTCACGCCTAAGTAAATTAAAGAGAAAAGGCAAGAGCACTGCGAAATAACTTTACACACTAGCGCCAACTATTTACCAGCGCCAGCCATAATCACGCCATGAAAATATTGTTCGACTTTTTGCCGATTGCGCTGTTTTTCGGCATGTTCAAGTACGCTGAGGGCAACCGTGAATGGGCCGCTGCAGTGGCAACAGACTGGCTTGGATTCATCGTTGCAGGGGGCGTGGTTGGCCCTTCCGAGGCACCAGTGTTGCTGGCGACAGTGGTCGTTATTGTCGCCACGCTGGGACAAATCTTGTGGCTCAAAATAGCAGGTAAAAAAGTGGACACGATGCTCTGGGTCAGCCTTGGACTGGTCACGTTGCTGGGCGGCGCGACCATTTACTTTCACAGCGAAAGCTTCATTAAATGGAAGCCGACGGTGCTGTATTGGGTCATGGGCGGTGCCTTGCTCATAGGCCAACTGGTCTTTAAAAAGAACGGCATCAAGTCCATGATGGGCGCTCAAATGACCCTGCCGGAGACCATTTGGCTCCGCGTCAACCTCAGTTGGGTTGGATTTTTTGCCGTCATGGGCTTTCTCAATCTCTGGGTGGCTTTCAACTTCTCAACCAGTACGTGGGTCAACTTCAAGCTGTTCGGCGGCCTCGGACTGATGTTTGTCTTTGTCGCCGTTCAAGCGGTGTACTTGAACAAATTCATCAAACCGGATTCGGCCCCATGAGCCAAGCGATTGCGCCTTCATCTGCACTGCCTACGGTCGCGGCCATAGAAGCTCAACTGCGGGCTGTTTTGCAACCGACAGCGTTGCAAGTCATCGACGAAAGTGGCGACCATGCCGGTCATGCAGGAGCCAATGCCGCTGGTTTTGGCACCCATTTCCGGATCTGTATTGCCAGCCCGTTATTTGACGGTAAGAGCCGAGTCGCACGGCATCGTCTTGTGTATGATGCAATGCAAAATTTCATTGACCAAGGTCTGCACGCCTTAGCGATAGAGATCATCGACAAGCCCTGATTCAGGATGACAAAATTCAAGCGCCGTCTGGTGCGTTAAATACGCATGACGTGACACCTCTAGTTTCCCCTTTTTCTATTTTCTCCTCCTTTCTTTTTCTCTCATTTCATCTTTCACGACCGCAAGGATTCCGCATGAAAAAAAATCTTCTTTTGGCTACTACTTTGACCTGCCTGATGACCTTGGGTACAACGGCTGTCATGGCGCAAAACATTGCCATCGTTAACGGTAAAGCCGTTCCTAAAGCACGTCTAGATTCGTTGGCTCAGCAAATTGAAAACAGCGGCCGCCCAGTGACCCCTGAAATGCAGGGCCAATTGCGTGAAGAAGTGATTGCTCGCGAAGTTTTCATGCAAGAGGCTGACAAGATGGGTTTGTCCGCCACGGATGACTTCAAAGTTCAGATGGAGTTGGCGCGCCAGACTATTTTGATTCGTCAGCTTTTCAATGACTATCAAAAGAAAAATCCGATCACTGATGCAGATTTGAAAGCCGAATACGACAAATTTGTCGCTGCCAACGGCGGCAAAGAATACAAAGCCCACCACATTTTGGTCGAAAAAGAAACCGACGCAAAAACCATCATTGCGAGCCTGAAAAAAGGCGGTAAATTTGAAGACATCGCCAAGAAACAGTCCAAAGACACTGGCTCCGGTGCCAAGGGTGGTGATCTTGATTGGGCCAATCCGAACAGCTACGTGCCAGAGTTCAGTGCCGCGTTGCTCAAGTTGAACAAAGGCCAATTGACACAGGAACCCGTCAAGACCCAGTTTGGTTTCCATATCATCCGCGTTGATGATGTGCGTGATGTCAAATTACCGGCCTTCGAAGAAGTCAAACCACAAATTTCACAGCAAATGCAGCAAGAAAAACTGGGTGCATTCCAGCAAAATCTGCGCAGCAAAGCCAAGATCGAGTAAGTCGACTTGTTATTGCCGCCGCAGATCGTCGCGGTTCAGCATGCGGGTCACCGCGCCTTGGCGTTGACTACCCGCCATGGCAAGGCTGTGATTGCCTTGCATGGCGCACATCTTTTGTCTTGGGTGCCGACTGGGCAACGAGACGTTTTTTGGTTGTCCCCCGCGTCTCTACCGGAGCCTGCAGCCATCCGAGGCGGTGTTCCTGTGTGTTGGCCATGGTTTGCCAAGCAAGGGCAATCCAGTACGGCGTTACAACACGGCCCAGTTCGCAATCTTGCATGGCGAGTCGTCACCATTCACGCCTGCAGCGAAGAAGCAATTTCTTTAACTTTTGAGCCAGTTGATCCATCGCACCTGCATTTAACTGCCGTTGGTGTTCCTGCCGGTCTGCTGGTCAGCCTTCGCGTAACGCTGGGGCAGACCTTGACTCAAACCCTGCAGACCCAAAATCTGGGCCATGCCCCTTTTGTTTTGTCGCAAGCCCTGCACAGCTACTACGCTGTCAGTCATGCCCAGAGTGTGTCGATTGAAGGCATTCAAGGTCTGCGCTACACCGACCGACTGAAAGACTTGTCGCAGGACATTCAGAGCACCCCCTTTGTACTTTTGCAAGCCTGCGACCGCACTTATGAACACGCGGTCAAGCCCCTCGAACCGCAGAGCCGTCGATACACGCTGATAGACGAAAACTGGCAGCGCCGCATCGTCCTTGAGGTCGAGGGCAGTCGCTCCGTGGTGGTTTGGAATCCCGGGCAGGCAACAGCCCGTCATATGGTTGACCTGCCAGATGCCGGTTGGCCAGATTTCATGTGCATTGAAGCCACGAATGCAGGTTCGGACGTCATCAACCTGCTGCCGGGTGAATCCCATATGTTGACCCAACACGTGAAGAACGAACTGTCGTGTTAATCGCGTGAAAGTTCACATCGACATTCATCGTTGAACACAAACCCGGTGTGGGTGGCATTGTCGTCACGTACCGAGGGTCGGAAAAAGTGGTTTCACAGGCTTTGAAGCCACTAACTTGTCGGGTGTTTCGGCGTTCAAGGGCACGCCTGCTCCTGTGCTGGCCCAGCTGGCCGAAGTCATTCAGGCTGCGCTGAGTTCTTTCGACATGAAGGGCAAGCTAGACTGCTCATCCCGACTTCAAACAAGATCTTCAGAATGTCCAAAGACGATTTCGCTTTCTGGCAATTCCCCTACACCTCACAACGCATGCCGCTGTTGGCGCGTAATGTGGTTAGCACCTCGCAGCCGTTGGCGTCTGCTGCCGGCTTGTTGATGCTGGCTCGCGGGGGTAACGCGGTTGACGCCGCCTTGGCCACGGCCATCACGCTGACGGTGGTTGAACCCTGCATGAACGGCATTGGCGGCGATGCCTTCGCCATCATCTGGGACGGCAAACGAATGCATGGGCTGAACGCCTCTGGTCGCGCACCCCAGCGCTGGACGCCTGAGCACTTTTCTAAGTACGACACCGTGCCTTTGCGCGGCTGGGACTCGGTCACGGTGCCCGGCACGGTGTCGGCTTGGCGCGCCTTGTCTGACCGCTTCGGCAAGTTGCCATTTGCCGATTTATTTGAACCCGCCCTGCGCCATGCTCGGGATGGCTTCATGGTCTCGCACACGGTTCACCGCCAGTGGCAAGCTCAGGTTGAGGAGTTGCTGCCGCAACCCGGCTACCGGGAAGCCTTCGCACCGCAAGGCCGTGCGCCGTTGCCCGGCGAGTTGTTCCGCAGCCCAGGTCAAGACAAAACCCTTGAACGCATTGCCGCCAGCAAGGGCGATGATTTCTACCACGGTGAATTGGCCAAAGCCATTGCCGACCACGCGCGCAACACCGGCGGCTTGCTCGACGAAGCGGATCTGACTGCGCACCAAGCCGACTGGGTCGACCCGATATCGGTGCATTACCGTGACGTCGAATTGCACGAAATCGGACCCAGTGGTCAGGGCATTGGTGCGCTCATGGCGCTGGGTATGCTCGAGCACTTTGACCTCAAATCCGCCGGCCTTGATTCAGCGCTGACGCAGCATCTGCAAATCGAAGCCATGAAACTGGCCTTTGCTGACCTGCACGAATACGTGGCAGACCCTGCCGCAATGGGAGACGTGACTGCAGCCGACTTGCTCAAACCGGCTTACTTGAAACAGCGCGCCGGCTTGATTGACCCGCAGCGCGCTGCACCGGCACGGCCTGGTTCGCCTCACAACGGCGGAACTGTTTATCTGACCGCCGCTGACGAAAACGGCATGATGGTCTCGTTCATTCAGTCCAACTTCAAGGGTTTTGGGTCGGGCGTCGTGGTCCCTGGTACAGGTATCGCACTGCACAACCGTGGCTGGGGCTTCAGCCTCAAACCAGGCCACCCGAATCAGGTCGCACCCGGCAAACGACCATTCCACACCATCATCCCAGGCTTTTTAACCCGTGACGGTGAACCGCTCATGAGCTTTGGCGTGATGGGTGGTTCCATGCAGGCACAGGGGCATTTGCAAGTCGCCGCTCGTGTCGCAGACCATGGACAAAATCCGCAAGCTGCGAGCGATGCACCGCGCTGGCGCGTTATGGACGACAACGTCACCATCGCCGTGGAGTGGAACTTTCCGCAAGACGCGATTGATGGCTTGATCGCGCGCGGCCACGTGGTTCAAGTGGCACCACGTTTCAACACAGAGTTTGGCTGCGCCCAGATGGCTATGAAGGTAGAACACGGCTACATTGCCGCGTCAGATCACCGCAAGGACGGCTATCCGGTCGGCATGTGATGCCGACCGAACTAGGGTTGCGTTAACGCCTCAACCCACCCACTTTCGGGCGTTGTGCCAGATCTGCATCCACGGGCTGTAGTCGTTCACGTCGGCGTCCGTCCAGCTCAGCTGAACATTGCGGAAAACCCGCTCCGGGTGCGGCATCATCGCGGTGAAGCGACCGTCTGCCGTGGTCACGGCCGTGAGTCCGCCGGGGCTGCCGTTCGGGTTTGCAGGATAGGCTTCGGTCGCTTGGCCGAGGTGGTCGGTGAAACGCATCGCAGCAATCGCTTGGGCAGCATTGCCTCGACGGGAAAAGTTGGCAAAGCCTTCGCCATGAGCCACAGCAATCGGTAGACGAACACCGGCCATGCCTTGCAAGAAGAGGCTCGGAGAGTCAAGCACTTCGACCTGACCCAAGCGGGCTTCAAAGCGCTCGCTGAGGTTGGTGGTGAATCGCGGCCAGGCGTCTGCGCCGGGAATGGTGCTGGCCAGTTCAGCGAACATCTGACAGCCGTTGCAAACGCCGAGACCGAAGGTGTCGGGGCGTGCAAAGAAAGCTTTGAACTCTTCCGCTAATACCGCGTTAAACAAGATCGAACGGGCCCAGCCGATGCCGGCGCCCAGCGTGTCACCGTAGCTGAAACCACCGCAAGCCACGACGCCTTGGAAGTCTTTCAGTTTGGCGCGGCCGCTTTGTAAATCAGTCATGTGAACGTCGCAGGCTTCAAAACCGGCGAGCGTGAAGGCGTAAGCCATTTCAACGTGAGAGTTGACACCTTGCTCGCGCAGAATCGCCACGCGCGGGCGCGACAAATTCAACGCTGGAGCGCTGAATGTTGGCGTGAATGAGGCCGGCAGATAAACATGCAAGCCGGCGTTTTGCGGGTCACCGACAGACGCATGCTCTGCATCGGCGCCAGCCGGGTTGTCGCGCTGCTGGCAAATTTTCCAGCTGACAGCGTCCCAGACTTGATGCAGGTCTTGCAGCTTGGCGCTGAAGACGGCTTTGGTGTCGCGCCAAACTTGAATGTGACCTTTGCCAACTTCAAGTGCAGCGTGTTGCGGTCGGGTCTTGCCAACGAAGTGGCTGAACTTGGACAGGCCGTGCTGACGCAGCACCTGCATCACCTCGTTGCGGGCCGCAGTGCGGACCTGAATCACCACGCCCAGCTCTTCATTGAAGAGGGCTTTGAGCGTGAGTTCGTCGCGGCGCGCGCTGACCTGCGTGGCCCAGTTTTTACTGTCACCCGTGTCCATGCGGCTGTCTGAAATGCCATCGCCTTCGACCAGCAGCATGTCGATGTTCAGCGAGACGCCGACTTGTCCGGCAAAAGCCATTTCGCAGACGGCCGCCAACAGACCGCCGTCGCTGCGGTCGTGGTACGCCAAGATCTCGCCTTGCGCGCGCAAGGCATTGATGGCGTTGACAAGCTTGACCAAGTCTTGCGCATCGTCGAGGTCGGGCACCGCGCCCTCGCCTCGCTCCAGCGTTTGCGCCAGGATCGATGCACCCATGCGGCTTTGGCCCTTGCCAAGGTCAATCAGAATCAGCGTGGTGTCGGCTTCTTCGGTGCTCAGCTGCGGGGACAGCGTGCCACGCACATCGGCCAGCGTGGCAAAAGCGGTGACGATGAGCGAGACCGGTGAGGTGACTTTTTTGTCGTCCCAGACCGTGCGCATCGACAGTGAATCTTTGCCGACTGGAATCGACACGCCGAGTGCTGGGCAGAGTTCCATGCCGACGGCTTTGACGGTCTCAAACAGGGCAGCGTCTTGACCGGGTTCACCGCAAGCGGCCATCCAATTCGCCGACAGCTTGACGCGAGGCAACTCGATTGGGGCGGCCAACAAGTTGGTGATGGCTTCAGCCACGGCCATGCGACCCGAGGCGGCGGCGTCGGTGGTGGCCAACGGCGTGCGCTCGCCCATGCTCATGGCCTCACCGGCAAAGCCTTGGTAATCGGCCAAGGTCACGGCGCAGTCGGCCACCGGCACCTGCCACGGGCCGACCATTTGGTCACGGTGCGTGAGTCCGCCCACCGTCCGGTCGCCAATGGTGATGAGAAAGCGTTTGGAAGCCACGGTCGGGTGGCTCAGCACATCGATCACGCTTTTCTGCAGATCGACGCCGGTCAAGTCCAGCGGTGTCACGGCTATTGGAAGACTCTGCACATCGCGGTGCATCTTCGGCGGTTTGCCAAGCAGCACATTCATCGGCATCTGGACTGGCGATGTGGCCCCCACGCTTGTCGCTTCATTGTCAAATAAGACGAGGTCTTTTTCTTCAGTCGCCACACCGACCACCGAGAACGGGCAACGTTCGCGTTCGCAGAAGGCTTGAAATTGCGGCAGCGACTCTGGCGCAATCGCCATCACGTAGCGCTCCTGGCTTTCGTTGCTCCAGATCTCTTTCGGGCTCAAGCCGCTTTCTTCCAGCGGCACGGCGCGCAGGTCAAAGCGTGCACCGCGACCGGCGTCGTTGACGAGTTCCGGAAAGGCGTTCGACAAACCGCCCGCACCGACGTCATGAATCGCCAAAATCGGATTGGCAATGCCGAGTTGCGCGCACTGGTTGATGACTTCTTGCGCGCGCCGTTCAATCTCAGGGTTGCCGCGTTGCACAGAATCAAAATCCAGTGCTGCAGCGTTAGTTCCAGTGGCCATAGAGCTGGCCGCGCTGCCGCCCATGCCGATGCGCATACCGGGGCCGCCGAGCTGAATCAGCAGCGTGCCGGCAGGGAACAAAATTTTCTTGGTCAGGCCTGCGTCAATCGTCCCGAGGCCGCCGGCAATCATGATCGGCTTGTGGTAACCCCAGCGCTGACCGTTGACAGTTTGCTCGTATTCGCGGAAGTAACCGGCCAGGTTGGGTCGGCCAAATTCGTTGTTGAAAGCCGCACCCCCCAGAGGGCCTTCGGTCATGATTTGCAAGGCGCTGGCGATGTGGTCCGGCTTGCCGAACGAAGTGTCGAACAGCCGCGACACTGTGAAGCCCGTCAGACCGGCTTTGGGCTTGGAGCCACGGCCGGTAGCGCCTTCATCACGGATTTCGCCGCCCGCACCCGTCGAGGCGCCAGGGAATGGTGAAATCGCAGTGGGGTGGTTGTGCGTTTCGACTTTCATCAGCACATGCGTCATGACTTCCTCATGAGCGCTGTAGGGCTGCAGGGTTGAAGCTGTCGCTGCTTTGGAGGCGGTAGCTTGCGCATAAAAACGCTGAACCTTGCCGCCCTCCATCACCGATGCGTTGTCAGAGTAAGCCACCACCGTGTGCTGTGGGTTCAGCTGCTCGGTGTTGCGGATCATGCCGAACAGGCTCTTGTCTTGCGACACGCCATCAATCGTGAACTCAGCGTTGAAAATCTTGTGGCGGCAATGCTCGCTGTTGGCCTGCGCAAACATCATCAACTCGACGTCGGTCGGATTCCGCTGAAGCTGCGTGAAAGCCTGCACCAAATACTCGATTTCGTCACCCGCCAAGGCCAGGCCAAATTCGATGTTGGCGGCCTCCAGCGCGGCCTTGCCGCCACCGAGCACGTCAATCGATTGCAACGGTGCGGCTTGCAGTTCAGCAAACAGTGAAGCGGCTTGCGCCCGGTCGGTCATGACGCTTTCGGTCATGCGGTCATGCAGCAAGGCAATGATGGCTTCGCGGTGCGACACGCTCAAATAGGTTTTACCCAGCAGCCCGGACTTGATCGAAACGCAGTATTCGGTGAAGCGTTCAATGCGCTTGACCGCCAAGCCGCAACTGTGGGCGATGTCGGTGGCCTTGGAAGCCCAAGGTGAGACCGTGCCAAAGCGTGGCGTGACAATGAAAAACGACGCCCCCGGCGTGTTGGCTGGCCAAGAGCCGCAAGGCTCACCGTAGCTGAGCAACGCTTCAAGCTGGATTTTCATGGCTTCGGTGGGCGGTGCATCGGTGGCCACCAAGTGCACAAACCGGGCGCTGATGCCGGTGATCTTGTCGTGGATGGCTTGCAGGCGGGGAAGGAGTTGCTGGGCGCGGAAGTCGCTCAGGGCATTGATCCCGCGGGATTCGCCCTCGAAAGTCGTCAGATGCAGGGTCACGGTGGCAGCGGCCTTGTGGTTGTCGGGGTCGGCTGGAGCCTGGTCCGGGGTTGGGCGGCCAATGAAGGCCAAATACGCCGCAAGGTTGGCGATAACCGCGCATTTTATCAGTGCTCAGCAGGCCTCGATGAGCTCTGTTGAAGCCCTGGCCGGACACGGTCTCAAAGCTGGTGGGATAATCAAGAGTATGAGTATTACGTACAAAGACGCCGCCGGAATCGAAGGCATGCGAGTGGCTGGCAAGCTCGCTTCAGAGTTGTTGGACTACCTGACGCCCTTCGTCAAACCCGGCATCACAACCAACGAAATTGATCGTTTGGCCCACGTTTACATGACGGAGGTGCAACACACCATACCGGCCACGCTGGGTTATCAGCCGCCCGGTTACGGTGCTTATCCGAAGTCCCTTTGCACCTCGGTGAATCATCAGGTTTGCCATGGCATCCCGAACGACAAGCCTCTGAAAAAAGGCGACATTGTCAATATCGATGTGACCGTGATCAAGGACACTTGGCACGGTGATTCGAGCCGCATGTTCCTCGTCGGTGAAACCTCCATTGCGGCCAAGCGACTGTGCCAGATCACCTACGACGCCATGTGGCAAGGCATCATGCGCGTCAAGCCCGGCATTCGCCTGGGTGATATCGGCCACGCCATCCAGACTTTCGCTGAAAAACAGGGCTTTTCGATCGTTCGTGAATTCTGCGGTCATGGCATAGGTCAGCGCTTTCATGAAGATCCGCAAGTGTTGCATTACGGCCGGCCCGGAACGCTCGATGTCCTCAAGCCCGGTATGACTTTCACCATCGAGCCGATGATCAACATCGGCAAGCGAGACATCAAAGACGGCCCTGAAAAAGACGGCTGGAGTATCGTGACACGTGACCACTCGCTCTCCGCGCAGTGGGAGCACACCATTTTGGTGACGGAGACAGGCTACGAGGTACTGACCCTGTCGGCAGGCACCCCGGCAACACCTGAGTTTGTTTCCGCCTACCATGCGGCCGAAGCCACGGTTGCAGGCATACCCGTCAGCGCCTGAGCGTCAGGCATCCTCAGTTCCAGTCTCCGGATGAACATGCCGAGTCCTTTTGCTTTAAACCCTGTAGCGGACGACCCTGGCGAACTGGTGCAAATCCGGGTGGATTACCGTTCAGGTAAAACCGCCTTGCTGTCTTCGTTGGCACAAAGCGGACCGTCCAGCCGTGGTATCCGCAGTTTGCTGCAAAAGCTCGCCCGACACGCAGACACAACACTCCAGAAACTTTGGCAACGCGCCGATTTTCCTGCGAACTGCACGCTGGTCGCCGTGGGGGGTTATGGCCGAGGCCAACTCTTTCCAAACTCCGATGTCGATGTGTTGCTGCTGCTGCCAGACACCACTCAGACTGACATCAACCTAGCCGGTGATTCGCCAGCAGTTGGTGACAACCTGAAAGCGCGAATTGAAAACTTCATCGGCAGCTGCTGGGACAGTGGCCTGGAAATAGGTTCCAGTGTTCGCACACTGGCTGAATGCATTGAAGAATCTGCCAAGGATGTGACGGTACAAACCTCACTGCTGGAAGCCCGATGGTTGGCAGGTTCAAAAGACCACTTCACTGTCTTGCGCGCGCAACTGGATGCGGCGCTCAACCCGAAAGCATTTTTTGTCGCCAAGACACTTGAATTGCGCCAGCGCCACAACAAGTTCGAAGACACTCCCTACGCACTCGAACCGAATTGCAAGGAATCACCCGGTGGCCTGCGCGACCTGCAAGTGGTTCTGTGGGTGGCACGTGCGGCAGGCTTGGGCAGGTCATGGGATGAGCTAGCGCGCAATGGTTTGGCGACCGCTTTCGAAGTTCGGCAAATAAAAAGCAATGAGTCTTTGCTGAGTTTGATTCGAGCGCGACTGCATGTATTGGCCGGCCGGCGTGAGGACCGACTGGTCTTCGATTTGCAAACGGTGGTTGCGGAGTCATTTGGCTATATGAGCCAAGCACCTGACGGTTCCAGACTGCCACGACGCGCCAGCGAATCCCTGATGCGCCGCTACTACTGGGCGGCCAAGGCTGTGACCCAGTTAAACCAGATTTTGCTGCTTAACATTGAAGAACGGCTGAACCCCAACACCCAACCCCTGCGGCCGCTCAACGATCATTTTTTTGAAAAAGCCGGTCGAATTGAAGTTGCCAGCGATGACTTGTACGTACGCGAACCGCACGCTATTCTTGAAACTTTTTTGATTTTTCAGACCACGCCTGGCGTCAATGGTCTGTCAGCCCGAACGTTGCGGGCCTTGTACAACGCCCGAGGGGTGATGGACACGAAGTTCCGAAGTGATCCCGTTAACCGCCAGATGTTCCTGCAGATACTGCAGCAAAACCAAGGCATCACACACGCCATGCGTCTGATGAACCAGACCTCGGTACTGGGCCGCTACCTGTGGGTTTTCCGGAAAATCGTCGGTCAAATGCAGCATGACCTTTTCCATGTCTACACGGTCGACCAGCACATCTTGATGGTGCTGCGCAATGTGCGGCGCTTTTTCATGGCTGAGCATTCGCATGAATACCCAATGTGCTCTCAATTGGCCGCGGGTTGGGACCGGCCTTGGATTCTGTACGTGGGCGCGCTGTTTCATGACATCGCAAAAGGCCGAGGCGGCGACCACTCTGAGCTTGGCTGCAAAGACGTTCGCACGTTTTGTCGTCAACACGGCATCGCCACGAAAGACGCTCAACTCATCGAGTTTCTGGTGCGCGAGCATCTGGGTATGAGCCGCATCGCCCAAAAAGAAGACCTGAGCAACCCGGAAGTGATCGAAGCTTTTGCCAAGCGCGTGGGCAACGAGCGTTATCTCACCGCTCTGTATCTGCTGACTGTGGCGGACATTCGAGGCACCAGCCCCAAAGTCTGGAACGCTTGGAAAGGCAAACTCTTAGAAGATCTTTACCGCTACACCTTGCGCGTTCTTGGTGGTGGCGCGCCAGACCCGCGCGCTGAAGTCGAATCGCGCAAGCGCGAAGCCTTGACGCTGTTGGCTCTGCATGCCGAGCCTTTTGAGTCGCACAAATTGCTTTGGGCGACGTTGGACGTGAGCTACTTCATGCGCCACGAGGCTGCCGATATTGCCTGGCATGCGAGGCAACTGTCACGCCATGTCGGCGCTGGTAAGTCGGTGGTCAGGGCTCGGCGTTCGTCTGCCGGTGAAGGCATGCAAGTGTTGGTCTACACCCCCGATGCCCCCGATTTATTTGCCCGTATTTGTGGCTATTTCGAAGAAGCAGGCCTGAGCATTCTGGACGCCAAAATTCACACGGCGAACAACGGCTATGCACTCGATACATTTCAGGTCATCAGCCCGATTTTGACGGAGCACTACCGCGAGCTGGTGGCCATGGTTGAGGCCGAACTGGTGCGTGCGATTGCCGTTGTCGGCCCGCTGCTGCCAGCGGGTAAAGGTCGGGTTTCTAGGCGTGTCAAAAGCTTCCCGATTGCACCGCGTGTCGATCTGCGACCTGATGAAAAAGGCCAACGCTGGTTGCTCAGCGTCTCCGCCAGCGACAGGGTTGGGCTGCTCTACTCCATCGCCCGCGTGCTGGCTCGCCACCGCATCAACCTGCAACTCGCCAAAGTCACCACACTGGGCGAACGCGTTGAAGACACCTTCTTGATTGAAGGTCCTGAATTACAGCAAAACAGGGCGCAAATTGCGATCGAGACTGAGCTGCTTGAGGCCTTGAAAACCTGAAGCCATCACATCAAATTCATGCGCTCGGCCTGTCTCAAAAGCTCAGCCCGGAAGTCTGGGTGGGCAATGGCAATCAACTCGCCAGCGCGTTGTTTTGCCGACTTGCCACGCAGCTGAGCCACACCAAACTCTGACACGACATAGTTGATATCGTTCTTGCTGGTGCTCATATGCGTGCCGGGCGACAGTGCTGGCACGATGCGGCTGATAGTGTCGTTTTTAGCAGTCGACGGCAAGACGATGAAGGACTTCCCCCCCCTTGACCGGTTGGCGGCGCGGACGAAATCAGATTGACCACCGGTGCCGGAATAAGGCAAATGCGCCAGACTTTCGGAACCACACTGGCCGAGTAAATCAATTTGCAGTGAGGCGTTGATAGTGACCAGATTGTCGTTTTGTGCGGCGAGATAAGGGTCGTTGGTGAAGTCAACCGGGTGCATTTCGAGGCCCGGATTGCGGTCCATGTAACGGTAAAGTTTTTGCGAGCCGAGCGCAAAAGTGGCAATCGTTTTACCCGGTTGATAGTTCTTTTTGCGGTTGGTCACCGCACCGCTTTCAATCAAGGTCAGGATGCCATCGCCGATCATTTCAGTGTGGATACCCAGGTCGTGCTTGGCGGTCAACTGCATCACCACGGCATCTGGAATACCGCCGTAACCAATCTGTAGCGTCGAGCCGTCCTCAATCATGTCCGCCACATATTTACCAATAGCTTCTTGCACCGGACCGATCTTTGGCAACCCAACTTCCATGACCGCGTCATTGCTCTCAACCAAGGCAGTCACTTGAGAGATGTGCACGTGGCAATTGCCCATTGCATAAGGAACATTCGGGTTAACTTCCAGCACCACCGCACGCGCTTTCTTGATAGCCGCCATGGTGTAGTCAGTCCCCAAACTGAGCGAGAAATAACCGTGGTTGTCCATCGGCGAAGCCATGGCCATGACCACATCTGCCGCCATCAGACCGCGGTCGATCAAGCTCGGCATTTCCGAAAAATAGCTGGGTATGAAATCAACCCACCCCCCCATACCGCCAGCGCGCGAAGCAGCACCAAAGAAAAAAGCAACATGCCGAACATGATCTGCCGTTTCGGCGTCAAAGTAGCCGAATTTACGGACCGCCAGAATCTGCCCGATTTTGATGTCGTGAAAGCGTCGCCGTTGATCAGACAACTCTGTCAACAACGTTGGTGGCTCGCCGACGCCAGTGGGAACGATGATGAAGTCGCCATCTTTAAGGTGCGCCAAAGCATCAGCTGCGCTACAACGTTTGCTTCTGTATAAATCTTGTACGGACATAGTGGGCTCAGTTTGTTGGGTTCAGGGCGGTACGACCCATCGTCGATGAATAAAAAAACAGGATGAAAAATCTAAACCTTGATTTATCAATCGTACAGGGCCGCAACAACGCTTTATACCAAGACTAACCCGCATTCAAGGGCCACCCACAGCCTACGTCAGGCCGGCGGGAAACGCCCCGGTGCGCTGGCCGTTGCACACGTTGTCCAAGTGTCAATGCGCATCCCAAAGGCGCCTGATATATCGACCGCCGCTGTGCCCATTGGACGCATGAGAGCCCAGACACGCGACATGGCCGGTAACGACAATCACTCGATTGACCAGAGAGGCATGATTGTCATCCGGCATTCTAAAATTTCAATTTTATGGGTTGGTGGACTGGCAAGAACAGGCATCCAGAGAACCGAATCCAGCACAGGTGCATTCAGGAGGTCAGTGATGATGAGGTCGCTAGTTGATTGAAGCCCCCGACATGCGAATGACTTTTGTCAAACGTTCGGTATCCTTTTTGAGTTGCGCGTCAAACTGCGCAGAACTGCCACCCACCACGTCCCCACCGGCCAGCTTGATGATCTCAATCAGCGCTGGATCCTTGAGTGCGCGACTGGTTTCTTCCTGCAGTCGGGCCACAATCTCGGGCGGAGTGTGCGCAGGGGCCAATAGACCAAACCAGCCAGTCAACTCATAGTCCGGAATACCCAATGCCTCGGCGACAGTCGGTACATCAGGCAGCAGCGGCGAACGTTTAGCCGAGGTCACAGCCAGCGGCATGAGTCGGCCGTTTTTGACAAACTGCAACGCCACGGGGAGATTGACAAATCCGACCTGCAAAGTGCCGCCGATATGGTCGGTGGTGGCTTGAGCATTGCCCTGGTAGGCAACATGCGTGAACTTAGCGCCAGTTTTGACGCCAAGCAGCTCAGCCGCCAGATAACTGGAACTACCTGCACCAGGACTGCCGTAGTTTAATTTTCCAGGTTCTTTTTTAGCAAGCTCAACAAGTTCCTTGAGAGATTTCACGCCAACCGCCGGGTTCACGGTGATCACGTTCAGCATCTGGGCGACCTCGATGATCGGCGTCAAATCCTTGGAAGGACTGAAAGACATGTTGGCGAAAAGCGCAGGGTTCACAGCAAGGGGCAAGCCATTGATCAGGATGGTGTAGCCATCCGGTGCCGACTTCGCGACAAAGTCACTGCCAATGTTCGTGGCCGCGCCGGGCTTGTATTCGACAAGCACCGGCTTGCCGAGCGCGTCCTGCAGCTTCAGGGCGATGGCGCGCGCAAAAATATCGCCAGTTCCTCCGGGAGTTGCGGCAACAATAATTTTCACCGGCTTGGTCGGGTACTGCTGTGCAAAACTGATACTTTGCAAGCTAGCGGTCAGCAATATGGCGGCAATTGAAAGCAGGAAATGGTGGTGCACAAGTACTCCCAGTCGGTCAAAAAAATTTAAGCGTCATACAAATAACCATTCAGCACGAACACCGGCGCCTTTTGAAGACGGCAGAAACGTGCCGAACAAGCATCGCCGAGAGGGCTCGGCTCCTACGAACACAAAGCATCATGCCAGCCGCTTCCGTAGGAGGCCAGCCCCTGGCCGATTTTTCGCTGATGGACACAGCGTTCCTAGCAAAGTATCGCCGAGAGGGCTCGGCTCCTACGAACACAAAGCATCATGCCAGCCGCTTCCGTAGGAGGCCAGCCCCTGGCCGATTTTTCGCTGACGGACACAGCGTTCCTAGCAAAGTATCGCCGCGAGGGCTCGGCTCCTATGAACACGAGCATCATGCCAGCCGCTTCCGTAGGAGGCCAGCCCCTGGCCGATTTTTTCGCTGACAGACACAGCGTTCCTTGCAAAGCATCGCAGCGAGGGCTCGGCTCCTATGAAAAAAAGCAATACGCCCCACGACTATTTAGCCGTAGAGCCTGCAAGCCGAATGACTTCGGTGAGACGATCCGTGTCTTTTTTGATGCGTGCATCGAACTGCGCACTGGTGCCGCCAATCACATCACCGCCAGCCGCTTTGATGAGCTCTATCAGCGCGGGATCTTTCAACGCCTTGCTGACTTCCTCCTGCAAGCGGGCCACGATCTCTGGTGGCGTTTTGGCAGGGGCCACCAGGCCGAACCAACCATTCATCACATAGTCTGGAATGCCCAAGGCTTCCGCGACGGTGGGCACATCAGGCAACAAAGGCGATCTTTTCGCAGACGTGACGGCAAGCGCCTTGAGCTTGCCGCCTTTGACGAACTGCAATGCCACCGGCAGATTGACAAACCCAACTTGCAATGTGCCGCCAATGTGATCCGTGGTGGCCTGTGCGTTGCCTTGGTACGCAATGTGGGTGATTTTGGCCCCGGTTTTAAGCCCCAACAATTCGGCGGAAAAATAGCCGGAACTTCCCACACCCGTTGTGCCGTAGTTGAATGTACCCGGCTCCTTTTTAATCAACTGCACCAACTCCTTCATTGAATTGACAGGAACACTAGGGTGTACCGTCACGACATTCAACATCTCGGCGACTTCGATGATCGGGGTGAAGTCTTTCGAGGGGTTGAAAGGCAAGTTGGAAAACAGGAGTGGATTGACAGACAGCGTGATGCCGTTGATCAGCAAGGTGTAGCCATCTGCCGCAGACTTGGCAACATAGTCGGTTCCTATATTGGTGCTCGCGCCGGGTTTGTATTCGATGATGACCGGTTTACCCAATGCATCTTGCAGCTTGAGGGCAATGGCTCGCGCGAAAATATCAGAGGTGCCACCCGGTGTTGCAGGCACGATGATGCGGACGGGCTTGACAGGGTATGACTGCGCTACTGCAAACGGTGGAAAAAGCGAAGCAATACAAAGGGGTGCAAAAGCAAACAACAAACGACGGCGCATGGAGACTCCGGTGAAAAAATGAATGACTCACACTAAGCACTTAACGTGCCCGATGAGCCAATCACTTTGGCTCACAGTCCAAAGAAAGGAGCCCGACAGAGGGGAAACAGCGTCATCGTGTTGCACTGAACGGCAATCGACTGAAGCGACATTTTGGACGCCAGCAGTATTTCCTTCATATGATATTATTTTCTCATTCCATAACTTCACGGACATATCAAAATGGAGTGGACACAACGGCTGCGGATGCGTCAGTTGTACTTGCTGGTGGCACTTTACGAGACCCGTAATATCAGCCACACGGCAACCCAGATGGGTGTGACCCAGCCTGGCCTGTCAAAATTTTTGAGCGAGCTTGAAGAAGACCTGAACGTCAAACTATTCAAGCGCAACTCGCGTGGGCTCACACCCACTGAATTTTGTACTGCGCTGGTCACGCATGCCAAGGCCATCATCGGCGAACTGGACCGCACTCAGGCGACCATCAGTTTGATGTCGATTGGAGCGTCTGGCAATTTGGTGGTGGGCACCACACCAACTGTCGCCACACAATTGTTGCCGCTCGCTGTCGGGTATTTCAGGAAAAAATTTCCGGATGCCTATCTCAACATCATTGAAAACCGGCTGGACACCTTGCTGCCGCAACTTGAAGAAGGAAGGGTGGATCTGGTGATCACCCGTACCGACCAGGCCCGACTCGATGCCGGTGTCCGCTGCGACATCCTCTACCCAGAGCAGATCCGCATCGTGGTGGGTGCCAATCACCCATTGGCCAAAAAACGAAAAGTCGACTGGCCCGATGTCCTTCGCTACCCTTGGATCATCCCGCCCAAGGTCAGCCCACTGAGACGCGAGTTAGAACACGAATTAGCCCTCGCAGGCCAACCTCCGCCACGTTATCGTGTTGAGACGGGCTCCACACTGCTCATCGTCACCTTGCTTCAGGACGGTGATCTTGTGGCGCCTATGTCTGCACGGTTAATGCACTACTTTCAGGGGCTCAAACAGGTGGTTCCGCTGCCACTGCCCTACTTGCGGGAAGGCAGCGTTGGCGTTATTCGGCGGCGTGAAGCCAACGAGTCTCCCTTGTTAAAAGCTTTTATGGACGGCTTGCGCCGGCATGCCGGGGCCTGAACATGGGCATTTGCAAACCCACGCATTGAAAGTTGCTACAACTTCAATGCGACTGATCGGCATCCATCTCACGTTGCGCACCACGGTCGAACCTTTTAGGACAAATCGCACTTTTGTTGTGCCAATGCGGGTTTTCCCTAGATCGCCATCTAACGAAGCGCAGCGAAGGTGCACCAATGTGCAGACGTTTGACCGTCTCCGCCGCCGCGTTCAATACAAAATCAATCCACAGCCATCCTCTAATTTGTATGGATAACTAAATTTTTGATATGGCTGGATTATTTACCGCTTGTACAAAAACAAGTTGTGGCCGATCATCCGCCACTTCTTCACTTGAACAGATTCCTCTAATGACTTCTTCCCATGTATTGATTGCCGGGGCAGGCCCAGTGGGTCTGGTCAGCGCATTGACCTTGGCCACGGCCGGCATTTCAGTGACAGTCTTTGAACGTCGGGCTGAGCCACAAGAGGACCTTCGCGCCTCCACTTTCCACCCGCCAACGTTAGACCTGTTGGCCCGATTCGGGCTGACTGAGGAACTCGTATCGCAAGGCTTGGTTGCGCGCTACACCCAACAGCGCGACCGCAAAGAAGGCCTCATTGCAGAATTCGACATGGCCTTGCTAGAAGGCGACACACAACACCCTTTTCGGTTGCAGTGTGAGCAATGGAAACTCAGCATATTGCTGGTAGAACGACTGGCCAAGCTGCCACACGTCACTATTCTGATGGGGGCTGAACTGCAGTCGGTTGAGCAAGATGACAACAGCGTCACAGCGAAAGTCAAAATAGACGGCAAAATCGAAACCTTCACCGGCAACTACCTCATTGGTGCAGATGGCGCATCGAGCGCGGTGCGTCAGTCCCTGGGCATTGAGTTTGAGGGGTTCACTTACCCTGAGCGTTTTCTGTCGGTGTCGACCGATTTTGAATACGCTGACCATTTACCGAAATTATCGTATGTCAATTACGTTTCGGATCCCGACGAATGGTGTGTTCTGTTGCGTGTTCCGACCTTGTGGCGCGTTCTTTTCCCCACTCGCCTCGAAGAGTCAGATGAAGAAGTCATGACCGATGCGTCGATTCAAGCGCGGCTGCAAAATCTCCTGCCCAAAGAGACTGCTTACAACATTGTGCATCGCACCCTCTACAAAGTTCACCAGCGTGTTGCCAAGGAGTTCCGCCGGGGCCGTGTGGTTCTTGCCGGAGATGCCGCGCACATCAACAATCCAATCGGTGGCATGGGCATGAACGGCGGTGTGCAGGACGCCTTCAATCTGTCGGACAAACTGGTTGAAATTCTGACGTCCGGCGCATCACCAGACCTCCTCGACCGTTATGAGCGCCAGCGGCGGGCGGTGGCCATCGAGTACATCAATGCCAACACGGCGCGCAACAAAAAGAACATTGAGGAGCGCGATCCCGACGCACGCCGGAAAACCCAAGGCGAACTGCGTATCATGGCAGCGAACCCAACCGCTGCGAAGGATTACCTTCGCAAAACATCCATGATTGATGCGCTAGAACGCGCGGAGTCCATCGCATGAAACAAGGTCTCAGCACCAAAACCGGCGCGCAAAAACGCGCAGAACTCAAAGCCCATTTCACCCAAGGACACCTCGTCGTTGCACCCGGTGTTTTCGAGATGGTCTCGGCCAAGATCGCAGACCAGATGGGCTTTGAAGCCTTGTACATGACGGGCTACGGCACTGTGGCCTCCTACTTGGGCTTGCCTGACGCCGGTCTGGCCAGCTACACCGACATGGTCAACCGTGTCAGCCAATTCGTCAGCATCACCGACACGCCCCTGATTTGCGATGGCGACACGGGTTACGGCGGCTTGCTCAATGTCATGCACACCGTGCGCGGCTATGAAACGGCCGGTGCCTGCGCGATCCAACTTGAAGACCAGGAATTCCCGAAAAAATGCGGTCACATGCTGGGCCGCCGGGTGGTGCCCATGCAAGACATGGTGGCCAAGATCAAGGTGGCGGCAGAAACCCGCACCGACAAGAACTTCCAGATCATCGCCCGTACGGATGCGCGCACGGTTCATGGTCTCGACGAAGCCCTGCGCCGCATGGAGCAATACGCCCGTGCCGGTGCTGACATCCTCTTTGTCGAAAGTCCGGAGTCGATTGAAGAAATGGAAATCATCGGCAAGGCCTTTGACCTGCCGTTGGTGGCCAACATGGTTGAAACGGGACGTACCCCGGTGCTGACAAAAGAAGAATTACAGCGCATCGGTTTTGGCCTTGTCATCTTTCCGTCGGCGGCATTTTTGTCGGCGGGCGCCGCCTTTAAAAATGTTTACAGCCACATCAAGGCGACGGGTTCAAGCGCAAACTTGGATCAGCCGCTGCATGATTTCCAGGATTTCTCCAAACTGATGGGCTTTGACTGGGTCTCAGAGTTCGACAAGTCGCATGCCGCTGAATCGGTGAAATCTTGAGCAAGGAAGAGATCTACCGCAATCAGAACATGGGCCATGCCTCCGGCATGGGCTCACGATGCGGCCTGATCCTCGTGGACTTCGTCAACGGATTTGTCGACGAGACGCAATTTGGGGGGCCTCACATCGTTGAGGCTGTCAAGGCGACAGTGCCCCTGCTGGCGGCCTTTCGTAATGCGCAGCTTCCGGTGGTCCACACGCGCGTTGTTTTTGCACCCGATGACGCCAATCAAAACGTGTTCTGTCTGAAAGTTCCACCGCTGCTGCAATTAACGGAACAAGCGCATGCCTCGCAAATCGTTCCTGAATTGACACCGGTCAAGGGCGAATGGGTCCTGCGCAAGACTTCAGCCTCAGCGTTCTTTTCAACCGGTCTGTCAGAGTGGCTGCGTTTGCGGGGTGTTGACACCGCCGTGGTCGTCGGCTGCACCACCAGTGGCTGCATCCGTGCAACCGTTGTGGACGCTATGCAGTTCAACTTTCGCACCATCGTGATCGAGGACTGCGTTGGCGACCGGGCCATCGAACCCCACGACGCTAACCTGTTTGATATGCGGCAAAAATATGCCGATGTGATGCCTCGCGATACTTTTCTTCAACAACTTTTGAAAGTTTAATCATGGATCATCTTGGTTACCGCATGAAATTTGGAGTGCTTGGACCGTCCACCAACACCATTGTTCAACCTGATTTTGACGATATGCGTCCAGTAGGCGTGACCAACCACTACAGCCGGATCGTCATCCCCAATGATCCTGTCAGCAACAACGAAGAGTTCCTGAAGTTGGTCAAGAGCATTCAGGGAAACACCTTGCAGGCCGCAGATGTTCTCAAAAGTTGCGAGATGCAGTACCTGGTGATGGGCATGTCGGCAGCGACATTCTGGGATGGCCGCAAAGGCGCTGAAAGCTTCCTCACCATGATGCGGGAACGCGCCGGGGTCGACGTTTCCTGCGGTTCCTTCGCCACCGAAGCCGCACTCAATGCCTACAAAGTAAAACGGATTGCCTTCCTGTCGCCCTACTTCCCTGTGGCCAATGAGCAAGTCCGCCGGTTCTATGAAGACTGCGGTTTCACCGTCGTCCGTGATCTATGCTTGCAGCGGCCTGGTCCGGTGCAGATCGCCCACACCACCGACGAAATGTGCCGTGACGCGCTCAAGCAACTCGATGGCGACGACGTCGACGCTATCGTCCAGGTTGGCACCAATCTGTCGATGGTTCGGTTTGCCGCCGCTGCCGAGCTGTACTTGGGAAAACCCGTGATCGCCATCAACACGGCCACCTACTGGCATGCCTTGCGTGCCGTTGGTATCACGGACAAAGTGCAAGGCTTGGGCAAGTTGTTGTCCCACTATTGATCAGGTTCCATCTTCTGTGACCACCTTGTTTGACAAAATCTGGCAATCCCATGTGGTGGCCAGCAATGAAGACGGCGAAGACCTTGTCTATATCGACCGACATCTTGTGCAAGAAGTCTCCAGCCCGCAGGCCTTTGCCGGGCTGGCCTTGTCGGGGCGTGTCTTGCGCTCGAGTGAGCGCCACATAGCGATCCAGGACCACAACGTCCCGACAACACCCGACCGCAACACGCACATCCCCAATGCGGAGAGTGCCGCGCAGATAGCCACCTTGCGGGCCAATGCAAAACGCACTGGGATGCGTCTCATTGACCTCGACGACAAGCGGCAAGGGATTGTTCATGTGGTCGGGCCTGAGCAGGGTTACATCCTGCCCGGTGCGACGGTCGTCTGCGGTGACTCTCACACTGCCACGCTGGGGGCGTTGGGGGCGCTGGCTTGGGGCATCGGGACGTCAGAAGCCGAACATGTCATGAGCACGCAAAGCCTGTGGCTACGCAAACTCGCGACCCTTGGGCTGCGGGTTGACGGCCAGCTCGGTCTAGGTGTTTACGCCAAAGACCTGGCGCTTGCCATCATTCGCCAGTTGGGGACCAGTGGGGGTGTTGGGTTTGCCATCGAATATTTCGGTCCAACTGTCAGCGCACTGTCCATGGAAGCCCGGATGACGCTCTGCAACATGACCATCGAAGCGGGGTCGCGCTTTGGCTTGGTGGCGCCTGATGACACAACCGTGGCCTATCTGCGACCGCGTGTCTCTGGCCTCGCCAAGACGCACTTTGATCATGCCTTGAACGCATGGCGCAGCCTTCAGACCGACAATTACGGCGTCAATGGAATCAAAGCCGACTTTGACAGGCTTGAGGCGGTGGATGCCAGTCGCATTCAGCCTTTGGTGACGTGGGGTACGACGCCTGCAGACAGCGCCGGCTTTGACCAAAACGTTCCGTACTCCTTTGGCTCAGACGACAGCATCGCCGAACAACATCGGTTTGAGGCTGCGCTGACATACATGGGTCTGCACGCCGGACAAGCTGTCGCCAGCATTCCGATCGACGTGGCCTTTATCGGTTCCTGTACCAATGCCCGCATTGAGGACCTGCGCGCAGCAGCCAGCGTGACACAAGGCCGGCGCATTGCCAAGGGTGTGCGCGGACTGGTGGTTCCTGGATCGACCATGGTCAAGCATCAGGCAGAGGCTGAAGGTTTGGCGCAGATCTTTGTCGACGCAGGATTTGAATGGCGTGAGTCTGGCTGCTCCATGTGCGTCGGCATGAATGGCGACAACCTGAAGCCAGGGCAGCGCAGCGCGTCAACCTCCAACCGTAATTTTGAAAATCGACAGGGTCAAGGTGGGCGGACCCATTTGATGAGCCCTGCCGCTGTGGCGGCTTCGGCCTTGCGCGGTGCGCTCACTGATCCGCGGGAGTTTCTGTCATGAGACCAGCCATCACACGCGTTCAAGGTCCCGTAGCCCTACTGCAGCGCGACGATATTGACACCGATGCCCTCTTCCCGGCTCAATTCCTCAAGACCACGGTTCGTCAGGGGATGGGGGTTCACTTGTTTGCCGACTGGGTCGCTTCGAAGAACCCGGATGCCGCTTTTGTCACGGCAGGCAGTGCCACCCGCATCTTGATTGCCGGGCGCAATTTTGGCTGCGGTTCGTCGCGGGAGCATGCAGTATGGGCTCTGGCGGACTACGGCATTCAGGCGATTGTGGCGCTGTCTTTTGGGGATATTTTCCGAAATAACACGGTCAAAAATGGCATCGTCACGGCAACGGTGTCAGCCGCAGACCACTTGGCGCTGACTGAAAGCCTCAAAGTCGATGGCGCCGTGCTCGACATGGACATTGCCAACTGTGTGGCGGTCACGCCTGACGGTTTGAAGATCAAATTTGAACTGGCGCGCGGCCACTTGGCGCAACTGTTGTCTGGTGAAGATGACATCACCCGCACACTTCGCTACGCCGATGCCCTCATGGCCCATGAGCAAAAAGTGGCGCTGCAGACACCTTGGCTGCAGCGCATCGACTAAGCCGCTGAGCCAAGCGGGTCAGTCGTCTTGTGTCGCATCCAGCCCTGGAAACAACACCTCGGTGTAACCAAACTGCGTGAAATCCTTGACGCGCATCGGGTACAACTTGCCGATCAAATGATCGCATTCGTGCTGCACCACGCGGGCGTGAAAACCCTCGACGGTGCGGTCAATCGGATCGCCATACAGATCAAAGCCGGTGTAGCGAATTTTTGAAAAGCGCGGCACCACGCCCCGCAAGCCGGGCACCGACAAACAACCTTCCCAACCGTTTTCTTCTTCATCACTCAAGGGGGTGATGACCGGGTTTAGCAACACGGTGCGCGGAATCAGCGGTGCGTCTGGGTAGCGCGGATTGATCTCATCCGTGCCAAAAATAACCAGCTGCAAGTCAACGCCAATTTGAGGTGCGGCCAAGCCCGCGCCATCTGCGGCGGCCATGGTGTCGAACATGTCGGCCACCAACAAATGCAACTCGTCTGTGTCGAACGCAGTCACAGGTTCAGCGATGCGCAGCAAGCGCGGATCGCCCATTTTGAGAATTTCATGCACTGCCATTGAGTAACTCCATCAGTTGGCTTTCGTCGATCACTTTAACGCCAAGTTCCAACGCCTTGGTCAGCTTGCTGCCGGCCTCAGTACCAGCCACCACGTAGTCGGTTTTCTTGCTGACCGAGCCAGCCACTTTGCCGCCGGCAGCTTCAACTTTGTCTTTGGCTTCGTCACGACCCAGCGTTGGCAGCGTGCCGGTGATGACAAACGTTTTGCCAGACAGGGGCTGCGGTGCGCGCTCTGCCGGTTCGCCCTCTTCCCAAGTCACGCCACAGGCACGCAACTGCTCGACCACTTCGCGGTTGTGCGCTTGGTCAAAGAAGGTGCGGATGCTTTGAGCCACCACCGGCCCGACATCATCCACCGCGAGCAGCTCCTCCTCGCTGGCACGCATGATCGCATCGAGGTTGCCGAAATAACGTGCCAACGCCTTGGCTGTGGCTTCACCCACGTGGCGAATACCCAGACCAAACATGAAACGAGGCAGCGTCGTTTGTTTGGAGTTTTCGATCGCTTCGAGCAAGTTATTGGCAGACTTATCGGCCATCCGATCGAGCCCTGCCAAAGAGGTCAAACCCAGCCGGTACAGGTCGGGCAAGGTGCGGATGATGTTGGCGTCGACCAGCACCTCAACCAACTTATCGCCCAAACCATCGACCTCGACCGCGCGGCGATGCGCGTAATGCAGGATCGCTTCTTTGCGCTGTGCACCGCAGAACAGTCCGCCCGTGCAACGGTAATCGGCCTCACCTTCTTCGCGCACAGCAGCCGATCCACAAACGGGGCATTGGCGTGGCATGGTGAATTGTTCGGCTTGCCCCTGACGTTTCTCAAGCACCACGCTGACGACTTCGGGTATGACGTCGCCAGCACGTCTGACGATCACTGTGTCGCCAATGCGAACGTCCTTGCGACGCGCTTCGTCTTCATTGTGCAGGGTCGCGTTGGTGACGGTCACGCCGCCGACAAACACCGGTGCCAGCTTGGCCACCGGCGTCAACTTACCCGTGCGGCCGACTTGCACGTCAATGCCGAGAATGGTGGTGAGTTGCTCTTGCGCCGGGTATTTGTGCGCCACGGCCCAGCGCGGTTCGCGCGTGACAAAACCCAGCTGGCGTTGCAAAGCTAAGCTGTTGACCTTGTAGACCACACCATCAATGTCGTAAGGCAGTTGGTCGCGGGTCTCACCCATGTGCTGATGAAACGCCACCAGCTCGGCAGCACCGCGCACGACTTTGGTTTGCTCCGCCACGGGGAAGCCCCAAGACTTGAGTGTCATCAGCAAGTCGAAATGCGTCTGGAAAGCTGGCCCGCCTTGCGCTGCAGGCGTGACCTCGCCCAACCCGTAGGCAAAGAAACTCAGCCGTCTTTGGGCGGCAATCGCAGGGTCCAGCTGGCGCACGCCACCGGCAGCCGCATTGCGTGGATTGACGAACGTTTTTTCACCCTTGGCGCCTTGTGCGATTTTTTCACGTTGACGATCGTTGAGGGCTTCGAACTCATCACGCCGCATGTAGACCTCGCCGCGCACTTCAAGGATGGCAGGCATATCAAAGGCTGCTGCGGCATTCAAGCGCAGTGGAATTTGACGAATCGTGCGGATGTTTTGCGTCACGTCTTCGCCGACCTCACCGTCGCCGCGCGTAGCAGCTTGCACCAACACGCCATTTTCGTAGCGCAGGCTCATGGCCAAGCCATCGAACTTCAGTTCGGCCACATACTCGACGGGTGGATCATTCGGTGTCAAGCCCAATTCACGACGCACGCGCCCATCAAAGTTTTCAGCACCCGTGGCGAGTGTGTCTGTCTCAGTGCGAATACTCAGCATCGGCACGGCATGACGCACGCTGTCGAATTGCCCCAAAGGCGCACCACCGACTCGGCGGGTGGGTGAATCTGGACTGCTCAGCTCGGGGTGCGCTAGCTCAAGCGCCTGTAATTCCGCGAATAAGCGGTCGTATTCAGCGTCCGGAATCTCCGGCTCATCGAGCACGTAGTAACGATGGCCGTGGTGTTGCAGTTGGGAGCGAAGTGTGTTCACGCGCTCAGCCGGGACCGAGTCGGAAAAAAGATCAACCGTATTTGAAGTCAAGGTCGGAGGCGTTCAAGAAAAAAGGCGTCTGCCCAGCAGCGAGCCGGCAGACAGTTCACGTGCATCGAGCGTGTCATAAAGCTTCTCCAGATCGGCGTTGATCACCTCCATGGCTTCTGCCCGAATGCGGCTGCCGTTGTCATCCATGATGATGCCGTCCATGCTCGAGGCAAGCGCCAAGGCAGCTTCGCACATCCGCGCAAAAGGCTGCTCACTGCGGGCGACTTGCGGCACATCCAGCGACAAGGTCACTTCGCGCAGAGCCGTCTGCTCCGGGTCTTCAGCCATGGCGGCTTGCGAATCAAACGACAAACCCAAGATAGGGGCCTGAGCTTGCGCACCGGGCAGCACCATGCGGCCTGGAATAGCGCCGGCGACAAAGCCAAGACGAGCCGCGTTTTGCTGCACATAGCCAGGACTCCAAGCGATACTCGCGGCACGCAAAGTGAAACTCAGCTGAGCGTCATGGTCGCTGGCAAATTGGTCCAGTTCACGGGCGCGTGCCACTTCATCCCGCATCTCCGGAAATTCAGGCTCGCCAGTCACGGCGTCGGCAAAGGCTTGCGCCTTCATCACAAACTCTGAGTATTCAATCTGATTCAGGGCACCGGTGCGGTTGGCCAGCTGCACACCCGCCTGAAAGGCACTGTAACGTTGACCCGCAGTGGGCAGTTCCCACTCACCAGTTTCAACACTCAGACCTTCAACAGCGAAAGGCTTGCTCCCTGCCCTGCGGGTTGCGGGCATAGCTGCCAGCGCCGCCTCGCCAGAGACTTGAGCGTCGACGGTGATGGGTGTAATCACGTCAATCAAAGCGTCAAGCCCAGCTTTTTTCTCAAGTAGTGTCAGCGTTTTCAGCGCTTCGAGGCTGCTGTCAAACTCGGGTTCCTGCCGCTCCAGTGAGTCGCTGCGGCTGGGTTTATCAGGGGCTGCAGCGACACCGCCGTCTAGCGCTTGACTGGCTTGCTTTGGAAAATTTTTGCGTGATGACCAGACGCCGTGAACCAGCACAGCGGCCATGATGACCAAGCCCGCAATCGCCAAACTAAATTGAAGTGTACTCATGCGATCAGTGTTTCTGAAAAGCCAAGCGCCGCTTCCATGTCGACCGCCACAATGCGCGAAACTCCCTGCTCTTGCATCGTCACGCCGATCAATTGTTCAGCCATTTCCATGGCAATCTTGTTGTGGCTGATGAACAGGAATTGAGTCGACTTGCTCATGCTGGCGACCAGCTTGGCGTAGCGCTCGGTGTTGGCATCGTCGAGCGGTGCGTCGACCTCGTCGAGCAAGCAAAACGGTGCCGGGTTGAGTTGAAAAATAGCAAAAACGAGAGCGATCGCCGTCAGGGCTTTTTCACCGCCGGAGAGCAAGTGAATGGTTTGGTTTTTCTTGCCAGGCGGCTGCGCCATAACCTGCACACCGGCGTCCAGAATTTCTTCGCCAGTCATGACCAGCCGCGCATTGCCGCCGCCAAAAAGCTCGGGGAACATCTTGCCAAAGTGGCCGTTCACAACTTCAAACGTGCTCGACAAAAGCTCACGCGTTTCAACATCGATCTTCTTGATGGCGTCTTCCAACGTCGTCATGGCTTCGGTCAAGTCAGCCATCTGCGAGTCCAGAAATCCCTTGCGTTCACGTGCCGCACTGAGTTCATCCAGCGCGGCCAAATTGACGGCACCGAGCGATTGAATCTCACGGTTGATGCGGTCGATCTCACCTTGCAGGCCGGTCAGACGAACGTTGCCAGCTTCGATCGACAGCTGGACCGCGGTCAAATCTGCCTGAGCATCTGTCAGCAGCTGCGCATATTGCTCGAAGCCCAGACGTGCCGCTTGCTCTTTGAGCTGAAATTCAGTGATGCGCTGGCGCAGCGGGTCTAGCTCGCGTTCCAGTTGCAAGCGGCGTTCATCGCTGGCGCGCAGCTTGGCACTGAGGTCGTCGTACTGGCTGCGCTTGGCACCGAGGTCGGCTTCACGTTCCAACTTGACGCTCAGCGCGTTTTGCAGACCGGCTTGCGCGGCCGCATCGGTCAAGCGCGAGAGTTCTTCTTTGGCGCGTTGCTCTTCGTCGGCCAGGGACGCTGCTTGCTGCGCTGCGATTTGAATTGAGCGGGCTAATTCGTCTCGACGCGAGGCCAAGCTGCGCAAGGCGAATTGTGCTTCTTGCGCTTGCCGCTCCAGCGTGCGTTGTTGTTCGCGCGATTCATTGAGCTTGCGCGCGATCTCGATCACGCGATCGTCTAATTGGGCATGCCGTTCCTGGCTGTCAGCCAGTTGCATGTCGAGCTCTTCAAAGCGCCCTTCGGCGGTGACGCGACGCTCTTGAAGTTCGTCCATTTGCGCGTCAATTTCTTGCAAATCACCTTGTATTTGTTCGCTACGGGCCCGGGTTTGCTCAGCCAACTGCGTCAAGCGCAGCACTTCAACCTGCAAACCGTGCGTGCGGCTCTGGCCTTCTGCGGCATCGCGTCGAGCCGACACCAAACGTTGGGCCGCGTCGGCATAGACCGCTTCGGCGCGCATCAGTGCACTGCGAGCCTCATCGCCAATCAACGCTTGTGCGCGCAACTGTTTGGCTAAGTTTTCAATTTCCTGGGCACGGGCCAACAGGCCGGCTTGCTCTGAGTCTTGCGCATAAAAACTCACACTGTGTTGCGTCACTGCGTGGCCAGCTTGGACGTAAATCACTTCCCCAGCCTGCAACTTGCTGCGGGCGCTCAACGCTTCGTCCAAGTTGCCAGCAGTGTAGGAACCCTGCAACCAATCAGCCAACAATGCGCTTTGGCCTGCGTCCGACAAACGCAGAAAGTCAGCCAGTGGCCTCAAGCCTGCCGTGCCGGCCCGAACAGAGGAACCAGCCACAGGGGGCGCGTAAAAAGACAGTTTTGCTGGCGGAGCGTCGCGGCCATCGGTGCCGGCAAAGCCGCGGACCATGTCCAGACGGCTGACTTCCAGCGCACCGAGGCGCTCGCGCAACGCAGCTTCAAGTGCGTTTTCCCAACCTTGCTCCACATGGATGCGGCTCCACAGGGCCTGCAAAGAATCCAATCCATGCTTGGCCAGCCAAGGCTTGAGCTTGCCGTCAGTTTTGACTTTTTCTTGCAGCGCCTTTAGGGCTTCCATACGCGCTGACAAGTCAGCTTGCCGGGCAGATTCACTGTTGACAGTTTGCTGCTTTTCTCGCCGGTCTTGGTCTAGTTGCGGCACGCTGTCGGTCAGCTGGTGCAGCACCGCCTCGACCATTTCCTGACTTTCTTGCGCGGCTTGGAACTGATCGTTGAGGTTGACCAAGCGGGCTTCGTCGGGCGCATTCAGCGCGTTGCGGTCAGCCAATAAACGTTCACGTCGAACTTCGAAAGCACGGCTTTGCTCTTCAATATTGCGTTGATCGGCAGCTAAGACCTGAATTTGTTGCTGCACTTGTGCGACACCACTACGCTGCTCGTTGGCTTGGGTCTGAGCGTTGCGCAAGGCTTCTTCAAGCGCCGGCAATTGACCGACACGGTCTTCAGTTTGGGCCGCCAGCAACTCGGCTTTTTCTTCCGCGTCAACCGCTTGGCCGGCCAGGCTTTCGGTTTCAACGGCCGCGTCTTCTTGCCTTGTCGCCCATTGAGCGGTTTGTTCTTTGAGCTGAGCCAAGCGTTGCTCGACGCGCATGCGGCCATCGACCACAAAGCGGATTTCGGCTTCAAGACGGCCAACTTCGGCGCTGGCTTCGTACAGCTTGCCCTGGGCCTGATTGACTTGGTCGCCGGCGGTGTAGTGCGCCTGCCGGACGGTTTCCAGGTCGGCTTCGATGTGGCGTAAATCTGCCACGCGGCTCTCCAGATCATTGACGGCTTTTTCAGCGTCGGCCTTGACCTTGGACTGATCGGCCTCGCTCTCGGTGCGCTTCATGAACCACAGCTGATGCTGCTTGAGCGTGCCATCGGCCTGCAGCGTGTTGTAACGCATGGCGACTTCGGCCTGCTTTTCGAGCTTCTCGAGGTTGGCATTCAACTCCCGCAAGATGTCGTCGACGCGGGTCAGGTTTTCGCGCGTGTCCGACAGGCGGTTGGCGGTCTCGCGGCGGCGCTCTTTGTACTTCGAGACGCCGGCAGCTTCTTCGAGAAACAGGCGCAACTCTTCCGGTTTTGACTCGATGATGCGACTGATCGTGCCTTGGCCAATGATGGCGTAAGCGCGTGGGCCGAGGCCCGTGCCAAGGAACACGTCCTGCACGTCACGACGACGCACCGGCTGGTTGTTGATGTAATAACTGGAGGTGCCATCGCGGGTCAGGACGCGCTTGACCGCGATTTCCGCAAACTGGCCCCACTGACCACCCGCGCGGTGGTCAGCATTGTCAAACACCAGCTCAACGCTGGCGCGGCTGGCCGACTTGCGGGTGGTGGTGCCGCTGAAGATCACGTCCTGCATCGACTCGCCGCGCAACTCAGAGGCTTTGCTTTCGCCCAGCACCCAACGCACGGCGTCCATGATGTTGGATTTACCGCAACCGTTGGGCCCGACCACGCCAACGAGCTGACCGGGCAGCACGAAGTTGGTGGGCTCTGCAAATGACTTGAAGCCTGAGAGCTTGATGGAATTAAGGCGCACTACAAATCCAAGAAGAAGTAACGAACCTGATTATTACCCGAGCACAGATCCGCCAAAGTGGCTGGGCAGTGACGCAAACGCTAAGGGTCGGATGGGCAACGAGCAAAGCACAGAACACCAGCAACCTAGACCCAAAAATATCATCGATTCAGCCGGGCGAAAGCCACGGAAGATCGATGCCAGGCAATTCGCAAGTCACTTCCAGAGACTTGCAATGGATATAAAGATACTCATAAAATGGTCTTTAAAGTTGCAACTTATACTTTAAAAGTATTTATTCGAGCTAACCCTCTCGAACCTAACAACTTGTCATTTTTTAATTTTTTGCCCCTGAGCGTTTGATCGCTTGTCGGTCATTTTTCGCGCTTCGAGGAAGATTCATGTTTCAGCTTTCCATCTCCACCGTCCTCCTGTTGTTGCTGGGTTTCTACGGCTTGACATTTTTGGTGTCCCTGAGAATTGGCAAGAAAAAAGAGAATGTCGACAGCTACATGGTGTCGAACAATTCGATCGGCTTTGGCATGTCTGCCGCCAGCATGACAGCCACTTGGATCTGGGCCGCGTCCTTTTATGCGGCCGCCAGCTCGGGCTACAAATATGGCATCTCTGGTGCCTTGCACTATGGTTTGTGGGGCGCCTTGATGATTCTGTTCATCTATCCCTTTGGTAAACGCTTTCGAGAATTGGCACCCAAGGCGCACACACTGGCCGAGATCATGCACGCGCGGCATGGCCGTTCTAGCCAGATGATTCTGGCCGGCTCCAACATCTTGGGCAGCGGCATCAGTCTGATGGTGAACTTCACCGCCGCCGGCGCGTTGGTCGACGTGCTGTCACCTTTGACCTTCACACACGGTGTGCTGATTGCGGGGGTAGGCGTCTTGTCTTATACGCTCTGGTCGGGCTTTCGCTCCTCCGTCATGACCGACTTTGGCCAATTGCTGGCGATGATCATCGCGGCGGTCGTCATCATCCCCATGATCTTCTTTCAGCTGGGCGGCCCTGAGCTTTTCACCGAAGGCATGGCGCGGCTGACGCCTGAGCAATCGAATTTTTTCTCGGAGTCGGCCATTTTGGAACAAGGCGCACCATTTTTTGTCGCGGTGCTGGCCTACGCGATTGGCAACCAAACCATTGCACAGCGCTTGTTTGCGGTGCGAGAAGACCTGATCAAGCCGACCTTCATCACCGCTACCATCGGTTACGGCGCCATCGTCATCGGTCTAGGGATGCTCGGCTTCCTAGCCCTGCTGGCTGGCGTGCAGCCCTTAAACGGCGATTTGAACAACCTGATTCCGCAAATGGCCGCCACCTATTTGCCGCCCTTCGTGATTGGTTTGCTGTTTATCATGGTCATCGGCGCGCTGTCATCGACGGCGGACTCCGATCTGTCGGCGCTGTCGGCGCTGGTCATGACCGACGTTTACGGGAAAAACATCGCCAAAGGCAAGCCGAACCCGACGACCATGTTGTGGGTCGGCCGCATCACGATGATTGTTGCGACTGCGGTGGGCGTGATTTTCGCCAGCTTGAAATTAGACATTTTGACCATGCTGATCTTTGTCGGTGCCTTGTGGGGCACGATCGTGTTCCCGGTGATTGCCAGCCTATTTTGGGAGCGCGTCAACAACAAGGCCTTCACCAGCGCGGTTGTTGTTGGCTTTGCCATGTTTGTCGTGACACGCTTTGAGCTGCTGCCGATGCAAGGCGCTGTGGCGGTGTTTTTTGAGCTCTGCGCCTCCGTCGGCGGCGGTGTGGTGATTGGCATGATGGCCTTCGGCTTCTTTGGCCGCAAGGCTGGCTTGGTCGTCGGCTTCTTGGCCTTCGCCGCATTGGCACCGTTTGCTGTCGGCTTCCTGCGGGACTACACGGTGTTGCTCAGCTCATTGACGGCTTACGGTGTCAGCACCATGGTCTGTGTGGCGGTCAGTCTGCGCAGCCAAAACCGCTTTGATTTCGACACCATCGGCGAGCGTGTGGTGGCCTTTCAAACCAAGGCCCGATAACCGCTAACAAAGACTGGTTAAGCAACCCAACAACCTGTCCACAGGAGAAAAGCAATGTCCCATTTTTATTTGACACTTTATGTGCTGATCTGGCCAGTGATTGCCGCCACAGTGATGGCGGTGCTGTGCGTCAGCCTGTTTCGTGACATCCGCAAAGCCAAGCGTGAAGGCAAAGACCTGGTTTGAGCCAGCCCAGCCCATCAGATTCAAGCGTCTGAGATCAGCGCGCTGTTCAACAGAGCGCGCTTCATCCTCGATAATGCTCGGATGAATCCACTGCTCTCACGTCTGCAGCCCTACCCTTTTGAACGGCTGCGCCAGCTTCACGCCACGGTCACACCAAATCCGGCTTACCGCCCGATCAGTCTGGGCATCGGCGAGCCGCGCCACGCCACGCCGGAGCTGATCAAAACTGCGCTGACGGCCAGCTTGGCGGGTTTGGCCAGTTACCCCGGCACGCTGGGCGAGCCGGTACTGCGGCAATCCATGGCCAACTGGTTGCAGCGTCGCTATGGCGTGGCGGTCGATCCCGCCAAGCAGTTGCTGCCTGTGAATGGCTCGCGTGAGGCGCTGTTTGCGCTGACGCAAACCATCATTGACCCGACGCAGGTTGGGGCCACAGTCGTGTCACCGAATCCGTTTTATCAAATTTACGAAGGTGCGGCTTTGTTGGCTGGCGCTGACGTTTTTTATGCCCCCAGCGACCCGGCCCGTAACTTTGGCATTGACTGGTCGGCGGTGCCGGCTACGGTCTGGGCCAAAACGCAGTTACTCATTGTCTGTTCACCGGGCAACCCGACCGGCTCGGTGATCGGTCTGTCCGAATGGAAACAGTTGTTTGCGCTGAGCGACCAATACGGCTTCGTGATCGCCTCGGACGAGTGTTACAGCGAGATTTACTTCCGCGAAGAAGCGCCTCTTGGCTGCCTTGAGGCGGCCATCGCATTGGGACGGCACGACTTCAAAAACCTGGTGGCGCTCACCAGCCTGTCCAAGCGCAGCAATGTGCCGGGCCTACGCAGCGGTTTTGTCGCCGGTGACGCTGACATCATGAAAGCGTTTTTGCTCTACCGCACCTACCACGGCAGCGCCATGAGCCCGGTGGTGCAAGCCGCCAGCCGCGCAGCCTGGGACGACGAAGCGCATGTGGTGCTGAATCGCGAGCTTTACCGGAAAAAATTCGCTGAAGTCACTCCGCTGCTGGCCAGTGTGTTGAATGTCGCTTTGCCGGACGCTGGATTTTATTTGTGGGCTGAAATTCCGGCCAACTTTGCCGGTTCTGACACCGATTTTTCCAGCCAATTGCTGGCTCAATACAATGTGGTGGTTTTGCCCGGCAGCTACTTGGCGCGCGAAGCGCTAGGGGCTGACGGCAAACTTTTCAACCCTGGCGCTGGCCGGATCCGCATGGCCTTGGTGGCAGAGACCGCCGAATGCCGCGAAGCGGCAGAACGTATCGTACAGTTTTGCCGGTCTTTCGGCGCAAAAACGGCATGAAACGGATTGGGCTTCTTTTTCTCCGATTCTTTTTAAACTTCTCCTGAAATAAAAACCAACATGACACAAGATAACCTGCAAAGCACCATCGACACCGCTTGGGAAGACCGCGCCAACCTGTCGCCAAAATCGGCATCGAAAGAAGTGCTGGAAGCCGTCGAACACACCATCTCCCAGCTGAACAACGGCAGCTTGCGCGTCGCCACCCGCGAAAGCGTCGGCGTCTGGACCACGCACCAGTGGATCAAAAAGGCGGTTTTGCTGAGCTTTCGCTTGAAAGACAACGAAATGATGCGCGCAGGCGACCTTGGCTTTTTTGACAAAGTACAAACCAAATTTTCACACCTGAGCGAAGACGAAATGCGCGCCACCGGTGTGCGCGTGGTGCCACCAGCTGTGGCACGTCGCGGCAGCTTTATTGCCAAAGGCGCTATTTTGATGCCCAGCTACGTCAACATCGGCGCTTGGGTTGGCGAAGGCACGATGGTTGACACCTGGGCAACCGTCGGCAGCTGCGCCCAAGTCGGTAACAACGTTCATTTGTCCGGCGGTGTCGGCCTGGGCGGCGTGCTGGAACCTTTGCAAGCGAACCCAACCATCATTGAAGATAACTGCTTTATCGGCGCCCGCTCTGAAGTGGTTGAAGGCGTCATTGTTGAAGAAAACTCGGTCATTTCGATGGGCGTTTACCTAGGCCAAAGCACCCCGATTTATGACCGCGAAGCCGACACCGTGACCTACGGCCGTATCCCGGCGGGTTCGGTGGTGATCTCCGGCAACATGCCCAAAGCCGGCGGCAAGTACAGCCTGTACTGCGCCGTGATCGTCAAGAAAGTAGACGCCAAAACCCGCGCCACCACCAGCCTGAACGACTTGCTGCGCGACTGACCCGACACCCCACTGGAACCCGCATGAGCGCCACCCTGTACCTGACAGAGCAACTGATTTCCCGCGCCTCGGTCACCCCTGAGGACGCGGGCTGTCAGGCTCTGCTTGCGGCGCACTTGCAGCCGCTGGGTTTCGTCTGCGAAACCATCGTCAGCGGCCCGGACGACTTTCGTGTGACCAATCTGTGGGCCAAGTTCACCGGCCAAGCCAGCGCTCAAGGCGCTGCGCCAACGCTGGTCTTCGCAGGCCACACCGACGTGGTGCCGACCGGCCCGCTAGACCAGTGGACCACACCGCCGTTCATCCCCAGCCACCGCAACGGCGTGCTGTACGGACGCGGCGCGGCCGACATGAAAGGCTCAATCGCCGCCATGGTGGTCGCGGTTGAAGAGTTTTTAGCGGCCAACCCGAATCCGTCGCTGTCGATTGCTTTTCTCGTCACCAGCGACGAAGAAGGTCCGTCACGCGACGGCACACTGGTGGTCTGCAATCAACTCAAAGCACGCGGTGAAGTGCTGGACTACTGCATCGTCGGTGAGCCGACGTCCGTAGCCCAACTCGGTGACATGATCAAGAACGGTCGCCGCGGTACGCTGGGCGGCAAGCTCAACATCAAAGGCCTGCAAGGCCATATCGCCTACCCGCATTTGGCCAAAAACCCGGTGCATCTATTTGCGCCGGCACTGGCTGAACTGGTCGCCACCGAATGGGACCAAGGCAACGAATTCTTCCCGGCCACCAGCTGGCAAGTCTCTAACATTCACGGCGGCACCGGAGCGACCAACATCATTCCCGGTGAGTTGGTGGTGGACTTCAACTTTCGCTTCTCAACGGAATCAACCGCTGAAGGCTTGAAGCAGCGCCTCGAAGCCGTGCTCAAAAAGTTCGAGCTTGACTACAGCCTGCAATGGACCTTGAACGGTGAGCCGTTTTTGACCACGCCCGGCGAATTGGTGCAAGCCGTGCGCGACGCGATTCAAGCCGAAACCGGCCTGCAAACCGAACTCTCCACCACCGGCGGCACCTCTGACGGACGCTTCATTTCCAAAATCTGTTCTCAGCTGATCGAGTTTGGCCCCATCAACGCGTCCATCCACAAGATCGACGAACACGTGTTGGTGAGCTCACTCGACCCGTTGAAAAACATCTACAAAGGCGTGCTGGAACGTCTGTCCGCAGCATGAGTTCTGTCCACGTAGAAACTCTCATCGGTCAGATGGCAGATCGACTTAAGGCCGCCGGTTTGACGGCCCTCGACGGGTTTGGCCACGGCACGCAAAGCGCTTTTGACGAAGCCGCTTGGTTGGTTTTGTGGCGCTTGGGCTTGCCGCTGGATGACCTCGACAGCGTCGCCGAACGCATCGTCACTACCGACGAAACCACCCAAGTCGAAGCCTTGATCGAACAGCGCATCAGCACCCGAAAACCCGCCGCTTATCTGACCCAAGAAGCTTGGCTGCAAGGCGTGCCGTTTTATGTTGACGAGCGCGTCATTATTCCGCGCAGCTTCATTGCCGAGTTGTTGGCCGATGGCAGCATCGACCCTTGGCTGAGCGAAGACACCGCCCGGGTGCTAGACCTGTGCACCGGCAACGGCAGCCTGGCCGTGCTCGCCGCCATGACTTACCCGGACGTGGCCGTTGACGCGGCCGACATCAGCACGGATGCCTTGGCCGTGGCCCGCATCAACGTCGAGCGCCATGCGCTGACAGACCGCATCACGCTCATTGAGTCCGATGGATTGGCAGCCTGCCAAGGCCTCTACGACCTGATTTTGTGCAATCCGCCCTATGTCAACGCTGGCAGCATGGCTACTTTACCGGCCGAATTCAAGGCCGAACCATCACTGGCGTTGGCCGGTGGTGAGGACGGTATGGACTTCATCCGCGCATTGTTTAATGACGCAGTGCAGCATTTGAGCGAAAATGCTGTGTTGGTGCTGGAAATAGGCAACGAGCGCGAAAATTTTGAACGCACCTTTCCACAGTTGCAGCCGCTCTGGTTTGAGACCAGCGCAGGCAGTGACCAGGTGATGTTGATCACCCGCCAGCAACTGGCTTGAATTTTTTGAATCGCCGTCTTCGGGAGGCCAACAGGCTTTGACGGCAGCGCCAACATCTCACGGTGGAAGCGCCTTTCCCTTATCTTTTGTCTGTTCTTCAATGATTACCCTTAAAAATGTGGTGCTTCGCCGTGGCGCCAAAGTGATTCTCGACAGTGCGTCGATCAGCCTGAACCCTAGCGAAAAAATCGGCTTGGTCGGTCGCAATGGCGCGGGCAAGTCCTCGCTGTTTGCGATGCTCAACGGCACCCTGCACGAAGACGGCGGCGAATACTATATTCCGGCGCAATGGCGCATGGCGCAGGTCGCTCAGGACATGCCCGAGACCGAGCAAAGCGCCACCAGCTACGTGATCGAAGGCGACATCGTGTTGCTCGCGGCACAGGCAGAGGTCGATGCCGCAGATGCCAGCGGCGACGGCGACCGCATGGCCAACGCATACATGAACTTGTACGACTCCGGCGCGCTCGACGCTCCTGCACGCGCCCAAGCTTTGATACTCGGCCTCGGCTTCAAGCTCAGCGAAATCGACAACCCGGTCAACAGCTTCTCAGGCGGCTGGCGCATGCGCCTGCAATTGGCCCGCGCGCTGATGTGCCCCTCAGACTTGCTGCTGCTCGACGAGCCGACCAACCACTTGGACTTGGACGCCTTGGTCTGGCTAGAGGCTTGGCTCAAACGTTACCAAGGCACCATGCTGGTCATCAGCCATGACCGCGAATTCTTGGACGCCGTGACCGACGTCACCGTGCATATTGAAAGTTCCAAGCTCACACGCTACGGCGGCAACTACAGCAAGTTTGAAGACCTGCGCGCCGAGCAAATGGCCCTGCAACAAGGCGCTTTCAACAAGCAGCAAGACAAAATTGCCCACTTGCAAAAGTTCATTGCCCGCTTCAAGGCCAAGGCCAGCAAAGCCAAGCAAGCGCAAAGTCGCGTCAAAGCCCTGGACCGCATGGAGAAAATCGCGCCGCTGCTGGCCGAGGCTGACTTCACCTTTGAGTTCAAAGAGCCGGCCAACCTGCCCAACCCGATGCTGTCAATGCAGAACGCCTATTTTGGCTACCCTGCCCCTGAAGACGCGCCGGAAGGCACACCGCCGACGGTCATCGTGCAAAACGTCAGCAAGTCTGTGCTGGCCGGTCAGCGTATTGGTATTTTGGGCGCCAACGGCCAAGGCAAATCAACCCTGGTGAAAACCGTGGCGCGGGCGCTGGCACCGATTGAAGGCGAGATGTTAGAAGGCAAAGGCCTGAACATCGGCTACTTTGCACAGCAAGAACTCGACGTGCTGCGGCCGGCTGACAACCCGCTTGAGCACATGATCCGCCTCGTGAAAGAAGTCACGGCAGCCGGCAAGATCAGCGGTCAGCAAACCCGCGAACAAGACCTGCGCAGCTTCCTGGGCCAGTTCAATTTTGGTGGCGACATGGTCAAGCAGACCGTCGGCAGCATGAGCGGCGGCGAAAAAGCCCGTTTGGTGCTGTGCATGATCGTCTGGCAGCGCCCTAACCTGTTGCTGCTGGATGAACCAACCAATCACTTGGATTTGGCCACCCGCGAAGCCTTGTCGATGGCGCTCAACGAGTTTGAGGGCACTGTCATGCTGGTCAGCCACGACCGGGCATTGTTACGCGCGGTCTGCGACGAATTCTGGATGGTCTCGCACGGTGGTGTTGCACCATTCGACGGCGACCTCGACGACTACCAGCGCTACCTGCTCGACGAAGCCAAGCGCCAACGCGAAGTCGCTAAAAAGTCAGCCAACGTGGCGGCCACGCAAGCGGCAACCAGCGTCAAAGCCGCTGCCGCCGCACCTAAAAGTTCGGACACCGTCAAGCCCTTGAAAAAGGAACTCGACAAAGTTGACCAACAGATGAAGGCCCTGAGCGCTGAACGACTGCCATTGGAAGCCAAGTTGGCAGCCACTACAGTTGTCGCCGACATGGCACAAGCCGGCAAGCGTCTCAAAGCCGTTGACGCTGAGCTACAGCAACTCGAAGAACGTTGGTTAGAGCTGACCGATCAAATAGAGACCGCCACCGCCTGAGGTGTGCCAATGGCCAGTTCGTGTGTGCGTCACTCGATCTTGCCAATGAAATCAACCATCGCTTGGGCACGGGCTGCCCAGTCATCGTCAACCCTCACGGGGAGCAGACCTGGTCTGGCCACAGCAGCCTGCTGCAGGCAGGGCTCAAACACATCCGCCTTCGCACTGATCAGCAAACAGGGTTGCGTGGTCTGTGCCAACTGCGCTTGCATCGGGTAGTCCATCACGGCGCGCCATGCGGGTGCAAAACTGCCAGGTTGCTTCATGATTTCGCGAACCTCCAGCGTCAGTTCAGCGGGGTCAATGCGCGGGGTCACTGTCCGTGCGCGTTGTCTTTTTTTATCAAACCATGGCCACCACAGGGCCATGTCTCGCCGCATGTGCCAGACGCGCAGCAGGTGGCTCCCATCCCAAGTGGGGGTCACCGGCTCCACACCCTGGAGCCAGGATGAACCTATCGAGTCCTGTTCGTTGGGCGCGAGGCAAACCGGTGCATCAAGCAACAAGCTGACAACGCGCTTTGGGTGCCGAAGGGCCAACTCAACGGCCACCGTTGCGCCGCCGTTGTGTGCGTACACGTGGCAGGTCGAAATGCTTAGACGATCAAGAATAGACAGCACCGAATTGAGCCATGCTTCAACGCTCTGTGCGGCATCGGCAAGTGCATCCGATTCCCCATGACCCGGCAGGTCGAGGGCCAGGACTGGCCGAGACTTGCCGATTGCGCAGATTAAGGGGTCATACAAGGCAGAGGAGCCGGGCAAGCGATGGAAGATCAGCAATGGCGGTGCTGCATGAAGGTCACCGATGCTGCGCACCAACACCATACGGCCGTCAATGTCCAGGTAATTGGTGGTCGAACGTCCGTTCACTGCACTGCATGCAGGGGCTATTGGCGCAGTTCCTCTCGCAGGGTGTTGCCGTAAAAGCTGGTGTTCAACCTGCAGGGCCTCTTGTTTATCCCGCGGCAGTTGCTGCGTCCAGGTGCCGGCGGGCATCATGTCGGGGGTGTGTCCTTGGCTATCGCCCGGACGACCGCCGAAGCACACCGGAACGGTCAGATCGGCAACCACCTCCAGGCCCCGATGGCGGTAGGCCGTGGCATAACCAATACGGTAGCCATCTCCGGCCTCCAACAACTCAATGACACCCCGATGCAAGAAATCGAGGTCCGGCACGTCGGTGTCGGCGCGGTGCGCTAAGTCTTGCGCATTCCACGGCCAGAACACATGCTGCTCGCGGTAACGGAACCAGATCCAGAGCAGGTGCGAGCCGTCGAACTCCGGCACGATGGGCGGCAAGTAACCGGCCAAACGTTTGATGCGTTCTTCAATGGTGTAAACCGGAAAGCCATCAGTCAGCGCCATGGCACAGCGGGCGGGATGGCGGGCGGCGAATTCAACCGCAATCTGCGCCCCCGTATGCCGGCCGTAGACAGATACTTGGTCAATGCCCAGCGCATCCAGCGTGTCGGCAAGGGCATCAGCCAGGTCTTCGGTGGTCACCTGCTGCACCGGTAGCAAATCTGACAGACCGAAGCCAGGCGTGTCTGGCGCGATCACAGTGAAGCTTTCGGACAACAGGTCGATGTGGCTGCGCATCACCTTGGCGGAGCAGGCTGACGCATGCAGCAGCACCAGCACCGGGCCGTCACCGGCGCGGTGGTAATGCAGACGGCGACTGCCAACCGTGACGAAATGCTTGGTAATGTGTGCGGGCATACCGTCGACTTTCAAATTAAACCGAGCACACCTGGATTCATCGTGCGTGCGGGATCAAGAGCATGTTTGATACGCGACACCAGCGTCTGCGTCGCGCTGTCAAGCAGCGGTAAATAAGGATAGAAGCGCCCCATTTGTCCGTGCACTGCATCGTGCTCGCGCATCACATCACGCAACTCGGCACGCAGCCGCGTCAGTAATTCGCGTGCGCCGGCGTTGACGCTGCCTTGACCAAAACGCGTTTGATTACGTTCAGATAAATGCGCCAGATGAATTGCATCGAGCTGGTCTTGCCAGTAAAACATTGGTTCGATCGTGACGTAAGCGCCTATCGTGGAGATGATCCATGAGTGTTTGATTCCGACCGTGGCCATTGCCGCAGCCTCACTGGTGAGTTTCGCTTGCAACGCGCGCATGCAGGCCTCAGCGCGTGACAACGGCAGGATGGCGTGCACCGGAACCCAGCGCTCGCCATCGGGGCCGACCAGACCCCGAATGGAGTAAGGCTTGGCACGCAGGGTCTTGGGAATCAAGTTGTTGATTTCTTGTCCATCGACACAACAAACGGCCCGTGCTAAGTCCATCTGGCCCTGCGCCAAGGATTCTGTGACGGCTTCGACGGTCAGGTGCAGCGACCAACCTGCGTCCTTGACAGCGCTTCGCCCAGTTGCCAGTTGCGCCAGATCTTTCAAGGCGCGGCCTATCGAACCCGCTTCTTTGACCACCGCTTTGACGACGCTGGCCGCTTCGGCCACATCCACGCGCGTCGCCGATTGGGCTTTTAATGAGTCCATGGACATGGCACGCGTTACCAACTCACGGCGGCGCAGGCAGACCAGCGCAGCCATCATGGCGTCTGCAGTTTGAAATGAGAACGAGGCAAAGGCCGCTTCGCGTTCGACGGTCAGGCGCACCACCACTTCCGCTTTGAAGCCAAAAGCGCCACAGTCGCCAAGGAACAGGCCGGTCAGGTCAGGCCCGGCATAACGCGCAAAAGCCGATGCACCCACTCTGGCCGCCGAACCGGTGTGCACAACCGAGCCATCGGCCAGCACCACGGTCAGCCCAAGGATGTTGTCAAGTCCGCCAGGGATGTTTTGCGATGCAGTGCCACCAACAGTGCTGTGGCTGCCTGATATAGGGCTGATCTGTGCTGCGCGAAGGCCATGCGGCTTGAGTGCTTCGGCCAGTGCTTGCCAGTTGGTGCCTGCACCCACAACGGCATACAGGTCGTCCGCATGCACAATGACCTGATTCAGCCGCAGACTGTCAATGACCACCGCAGCCCTGTGCGGAACAGCGCCAGCCGTGTACGACAAGCCTGCGCCGCGCGGCACGATGGCCGTTCCGTTACGCGCCAGCACTGCGACGACCTGCGCCAATTCCCCAGTCGATCCGGGCCGAACGACAGCATCGGCTAGCACTGCCCCTGACCACAGGAAAAGGTCGGAGGACGCTAACTCGCGCGTGGGTTCATCGCAACAGACATTCGCAGGCCCGACGATGTTCACCAACTCGTCGATCAGAGCACTGTGAAGCACGGCGCTCACTTGAACTTGAACAACTTGATGGCGTTGTCACGCAAAATTTTGCGCAAGGGCTCAGGCCGGAAATTCAGTCCTTCGATGTCATCCATGGCACGCTCAGGATCAATCACCGTCCAATCCGTACCAAACAGAAACTTATCTTGTCCATAGGTATTGGCATAGTGGACCGCCGCTTCCGGCCAGTGCTTCGGGGCATACGCATCGCCGGCCATGAAAACGTTGGGGTGTTTCCAGCAAACTGAAATCATCTCGTCTGTCCAGGGGTAACCGAGGTGAATACCAATCAGGTTGAGTTCAGGAAAATGGATGGCGACCCGGTCCAAGGTCATCGGCCGCGCGACATTCGGCAACCTTCTGTCTTTTTGGTACACAAGACAATGGCCCACCTGCATCATCACCGGGATGTCGAGTTCGGCGCAACGGGCGTAGTACGGGTACCAAACCGCGCTGTCGGGCGCTTCGTCAAACCAGTGCGGATAGAAATGTGCGCCCACAAAACCGTATTCCTTCACCGCCACATCGAGTTCTTTCAAACCGGCGATGCCGCGCGTGGGGTCGAGCCCGGCCAAGCCGGAAAAGCGATCGGGGTACTTGGCACAAATTTCTGCCACCCAATGGTAGGGAATTTCGGTCGAACCGCGCACCCGCAAGTCACCGCAGCGCGTCGCGACCAGCAGGGAACGTTCGATGCCGGCGCGGTCCATCTTTTCGAGGTATTGCTCCATCGTCAGGCCGTTGCTGTACGGCGACTTGAGTCGCACCTTGCTGCGAAAATCATCGTCGGTCGGGATGCGTTTTTCGGCAATCGCCTCGGGGGTGTACAGGTTGACGACGATGTCGATCGCTCCATAACCGAGCCGCGTTTTCAGCGGGTCAAAGGGATAGGCGTGGGTCACGGAGGGAGCAGCTGGGGTCACCATAAGAAGGAGCTTTCAGGTCAAAGTAAGTGAGTCAAAATAAATTACACCGGCGCGAGCCAGTTCGAGCCATCGGCCATGCGGATGCACGCCGCAGCATGTTGCTTCAGATCACCGTCCGGAGCATGTACTTGCAACAAAGCCGGGGCACGGACACCGCAGTCAGCCAGCGCCAACGGACACCGGGACGCAAACAAACAACCCGGCGGCAAATTGATAGGACTGGGAATTTCCCCGTGCGCAACATGCCGGTGCAATGACGCTTCAGGGTCGGCCGGCAAGTTGGCGGACAACAAGGTCTGCGTGTACGGATG
>CANFJF010000013.1 GCA_947447355.1 Comamonadaceae bacterium | reverse complement strand
GAGCGTAGCGTGGCCATCCATTGCCCCGTCATGGCGAGCGCAGCGCGGCCATCCATCTTGGAGGCACGCGGTCATGGACTGCCGCGCTTCGCTCGCAGTGACGGAAATGTGTCATGGCGAGCGTAGCGTGGCCATCCATTGCCCCGTCATGGCGAGCGCAGCGTGGCCATCCATCTTGGAGGTGCGCGGAGATGGACTGCCGCGCTTCGCTCGCAGTGACGAAGGGGTGTCATGGCGAGCGTAGCGTGGCCATCCATTGCCCCGTCATGGCGAGCGCAGCGCGGCCATCCATCTTGGAGGCACGCGGTCATGGACTGCCGCGCTTCGCTCGCAGTGACAGACATCGACTGCAACGTTTCGCTTTCAGTGACTGAAGTGCGTGTTGAATGGCCAAACTCGATAAACCTTCGAAAAAGTACGTCTTTAGGTGTTATTTAAAAGGTCCATAAAAACAAATTGGTTCACCTCGTAGACTTAATAGCTTCGCTTCTGCTGAAAACCCTATGGAACTACTCACCGACCCGAATATCTGGATCGCTTTCTTCATGCTCGCGGCTCTTGAGATCGTTTTGGGCATCGACAACATCATTTTTATCAGCATCATGGTTGGGCGTTTGCCCCCCGAAAAGCGGAACATGGCACGTCGTCTGGGGCTGGGACTGGCGATGTTCTCCCGCATCGCGCTGTTGTTCAGCCTCACGTGGGTCATGACGCTGACCACACCCATTTTGACGGTGCTGGCGCAGGAAATCAGCGGCCGGGACCTGATCCTGCTGGGTGGTGGACTCTTCCTGCTGTACAAAGCTTCGCACGAAATTTTTATGGAGGTCGAGCCACAGCAGCCCAAAGAAGCCAGCGCAAAGGTCAAAACCGTCAGGACAGTCAAAACCGGCGCCACCTTGTTCTGGGGAACGATTCTGCAAATCGGCCTCGTCGACATCATCTTTTCGCTGGACTCGGTGATCACGGCCGTCGGCATGGTGGACAACATCAGCGTGATGGTGGCCGCCGTAGTGGCATCCGTCGCCGTCATGATGTTTGCGATCAAGCCGATCGGTGAATTCGTCGACAAGCACCCGTCCATCAAGTTGCTGGCCTTGGCTTTTCTGATCATGGTGGGCACGCTACTGGTCGCCGAAGCTTTTGATGTGCACGTTCCAAAAGCTTACGTTTATGTCGCCATGCTGTTTTCCCTGGGGGTTGAGGCACTCAACATCAGGGCGCGCGCCAAGCGCTGACCCCACTCTGAATATAGTTAAAATTAACTGCTTTCAGCTGGGTTTTTAGGTGATTTAATTCCAGCATGGAAAACATTTGAATTCTTATTTTTGACGATCATGCTATTTTCCGTTCCGGCTTGAGCCTGGTGCTGCAAGCAGGCCTGCGTGATGTTGAGGTACGCGAGGCGGCCGCCAAATCAAACCACTGGCCGACCCAAGCGGGGTCGACGCCAGACGCACCGTCGATCTTGACCGCTCCGAGCTTGCCTTCGACCAACAGGACTCGCATGGTGCCGCTGCGCAAGTCCTGCTGAGGCAGCACCGGCACGGCGGTTTGCACGCCCTTGTCCAGGTACAGCGCCTGAATGGCGCGAAGGAAAGCGTTGAGATCCTGGCTGGTGACTTCGCGCCCCAGGTAGGGCTGGGCCAGCGCGCGTAACTCCGCGTCGTCAAGCAACTCACTGGGGGAGAACAACACTTCAGTGAGCAGGACCGTCCCCGCAAGCATGGGCGCTTCCGGAATCTGCAGAGGCTCTGCAGGTGCTGCGCGGGGCAGCTCGGGCATCAGCGGGGCAGCCCTGTCGGCGCGCCTGAGTTCGTCCTGCATGCGTGCAGCTGGGTCGATGGCAGGCACGCCTGCCGCCATAACACTGCCCATGGCCAAGGTGAAGCCAGCAGCGACCAGCGCTATGCGAAGCATTGAAAAGAGGATTAACGCCGTGCTGTATTTCCGGGTGATAGGGAAGTGGCGTTGCAACGAGGCTCCGTACACAGGGGCAAGAACTACTGGGGGTTTCATAAAAAAAGACTGATGTACGAATAATTCTCAACGTCCGCTTGTGCGGCATTCGTCAAAGAAATTGCCAACATTTCTGCTGGTTACAAAAATTACTAGTTTGTACATTAGTAGACATTAAATTAATATAGTTAATACTTATTGTTTAACAGCAGTCAATTTTTTGAAGACTGAATCCGGTCTACTGTTGTTGCAGCTTTTTGATTCCTTGCAAAGAAACCTTCTGCAAAATCCCGGAAAGGGGGACGCTACCCATTGCCTCGCATGGTGAGCGAAGGGTGTCATGGCGAACACAGCGCGGTCATCCATCTTCGAGGTACGCGGTGATGGACTGCCACGCTTCGCTCGCAGTGACAAAGCCATGGACTGCCGCGCTTCGCTCGCAGTGACAGAAATGCGTCATGGGGAGCGCAGCGACGAAAGTTAGTTGCTGGCAACGACAAAATTTTGAGCGTGGCGTCCATGTGCGGCGCTGACAATGGGTAGCAAGGATTCAAGCAAGGTACATTTCTAGCCACCGATTCGGAGCCTGCACATGCGCAAAATAATTGACATCTCCATCTTTCTGGAGAACGACGTGATCTCTGATCCGCCGGCCTTCAAGCCGAAGATCTCCTACTTTGATCACAAGGCCACCCTGCCGCAGATGCTGCCGTTTTTCCCCGGCCTGCAGGCCGCGGATCTTCCGGATGGCGAAGCCTGGTCGATCGAGAAAATCGAACTGGTCACTCACAACGGCACGCACCTCGATGCGCCCTACCACTTTGCCTCCACGATGAACCACGGCGAACGCGCCATCACGATCGACGAGGTTGATCTTGAGTGGTGCTTTCAGCCCGGCGTGAAACTCGATTTCCGCCATTTCTCCGACGGCTATGTCGTGACCGCAAAGGACGTCGAAGAAGAACTGGCGCGCATCGGCCACACGCTGTCACCCTTGGAGATCGTGGTGGTCAACACCCGTGCAGGCTCACGCTACGGGCACGATGACTATGTGTCGGCTGGTTGTGGCATGGGCTACGAGGCCACGATGTACCTGCTTGAGCGCGGCGTTCGCCTCACGGGCATTGACTCGTGGAGTTGGGATGCACCTTTCGTTCACACCGCCGAGCGCTACAAAGAGACGCAGGACGCCAGCCTGATTTGGCAAGGTCACAAAGCGGGACGCGACATTGGTTATTGCCATCTGGAGAAGCTGCACAATCTTGAGGCGCTGCCGTCGACTGGCTTTCAGGTCTCGTGTTTTCCAGTGAAGATCCGCGGCGCTTCTGCGGGGTGGACGCGCGCAGTCGCAATACTCGACTGAATCTCACCGCTCATTTTCAAAAAAATTTGGAGTCAATAGCATGCCCACTGCAAAAACCTATGTCTTGGTCCACGGCGCTTTTCATGGTGGCTGGGTCTGGGATACCTTGGCGCTTGAAATGCGTGCCCGAGGCCACCGGGTGTTCACGCCGACGCTCACGGGTTGCGGTGAGCGCGCAGACTTGCTGTCCCCGCACATCACGATAGACACCTTTGTGAAGGATGTGATGCAGGTGTTCACAGAGAACGATTTGCACGATGTCATTTTGGTCGGCCACAGTTTCGGTGGTTTGTCGATTTCCGGCTGCGCTGACCGTATTCCCGAACGCATTCGGCAGCTGGTTTTCTTGGACTCTCTGATCTTGGAAAACGGCTGCAGTACGTTTGGAGAATTGCCACCGGATATCTTGGCGGAGCGCAAGGAGGCCACACGGGCCAGCGGTGGCTTGTCGATTCCAGCACCGCCGGCGGCTTATTTCGGCATCACTGAGGAAGCGCAGGCGCTGTGGGTTCAAGAACGGCTGACACCCCAGCCGTTCAGCACGTATATGTCGCCCATCGTGCTGCGCCATCCTGTTGGCAACGGCCTGCCCAGTGTTTACATCGACTGCACAGAACCCCCGATTCGCAGCTTGGGACCCACCCGCGATTGGGTGCGGCAGCAAAAAATGACGCGCATCGAACTCAAAACCGGCCACAACGCCATGCTCACAGCCACCCAGGAACTGTGCGATTTGCTGAGCGTCTATTAAGACCATTCAAGGCTTTTGAGTCCCGTAACCCGTAGGCTCGATAAATAACAAAGGGTTGACTTACATCAACGACGCAAATCCAGAAAATTAAAAAATGGTGACTTTATTTCAAGGCGATAAAGATGGAACATGCCAGCATTCGAGTCATCCATGAGGAACACGCGTCTTTGTCAGCGATTCTTCAGTCTCTGAGAATGATGTTACGAAAAGGGCCTGAAGATGAGGCCGAGAACTTTTTCAGTGTCATGCGGGCCATGCTTTTTTATATTGATGAAGTTCCTGAAAAGCAACATCACACCAAGGAGACTGAGCTGCTGTTTCCACAGGTAGCAAAGCGGTCACCGCATTGCGCAGAAATCATCACGCAGCTAGAAAACGAACACGCCAAAGGCGAGTCTGCCGTGCGTGAACTGCAGCACCTTTTAATGGCGTGGGAAATGCTAGGGGAATCTCGGCGTCAAGTTTTTGAAGAAGCCACGCTTCGATATATTGACTTTTACAGTCATCACATGCGCATTGAAGAGTCGATCATTCTTCCTGAAGCGTTGAAAGTTTTGAGCGCAGAAGATTGGAATGACATTGACACTGGCTTCGGAGAAAACAAAGATCCAATGTCAAACAGTATTCCCCGAGATCCCATTTATGACCGCTTGTTCACCAAGATCGTCATGCGAGCACCGGCCCCAATTGGCTTAGGTTCATAGACAGATTCATTCGTCAGCGATTCTTAATCGCACCGAGGTGACTATTCGCTACACTGGTTCGTCACAAGCTTAGAGGTAGCAGATCGCCATGAAATCTATCGTCAACCGAGCCCATTGGAATGCAGGTCTTTCCGCAGCGTTGCTCATTTCTGCCGCGCTCACACTGAGCGCTTGCACAAGCCCAAGTTTCATGTCGTCGGCAGCAACGAAGGCGCACGCACTGAGCGCTGAACGAATTGCCGAGATCGTTACCAGTCCGGATCGCAGTGCTGTGGACCGTGTGAGCGATGCTAGGCGCAAGCCCGAGCAATTGCTGGCGCTCATTAGCGTGCGCCCAGGCATGGTCGCCTTGGACTTGAGTGCTGGTGGCGGCTACACCACTGAACTTTTAGCGCGTGCGGTTGGACCGACTGGACGGGTCTATGGTCAAAGTGCACCGCGCGTTCCCGTCAGCCCGCAACGGCAGCAGGTTGTACCGGAAGACGGCGCTGCACCCATGGCAGCGCAACCGACAGTGCGGCTCACCTCACCTCAAGCCTTGGCGGAACGCGCGAAAAAACCGCTTGTCGCCAACATCATCCCGGTTGTGCGGACATTTGAAGACCCAGCCCCTCTGGAAGCGGCGTCAGGTGGGCTTGACCTGGTGACGCTGATCTTCAACTATCACGATCTGGGCCACATGGGCGTGGATCGCGCACGCATGAACAACGCTTTGTTTGCGGCACTCAAGCCGGGCGGAATCTATGTGATTGCCGACCACGCAGGTCGCCCGGGCACGGGTATTTCAGAAGCGGGGACGCTGCACCGTGTTGAAGAAGCCTTCCTGCGCCAAGAGGTCGAATCCGCAGGCTTCAAACTGGCTGCCGAAGGAACGTTTGCGCGCAACCCGGCAGATCCCCGTGACAAAAACACACCGGTGCCAGCGCAACCCAAAGACGGGTTTGTCCTGAAGTTTGTCAAACCTTGATGCGACGGCTGAGGTGACTCAGCAGTTCATCGTCAGCCGGCGTCTTGACTTGACATCCAGATAGCCAATCGTCGACTTTTTGAATTTCAAATCAACGAACAAATCGCAGTAAAACTCGCCATGACGCCAGCACATGGAGACGCTGGTTTCGTTGGAGTATTTCAGGTGGAAAACACCGTCGAAGGCCGGGTAAGTACAGCGAAATTCCATCAGCTTGAGCAGACGCCGAACCACTGGTGTCTTGACCGCCTCGTCGACTTCGTCCAGCGTGTAATGGTGCCGGTTGATGTCACGCATTTCACCGGTGGATTCCATCAGCTCAAGGTCGTTGCTACCGGCCAATAAACCGACGTAGTAGACCTGCGGAATCCCGGGCGCAAAGAACTGAACGGCACGCGCAGCAATGTAGGCATCGTCGTTTCTCTTGAGCGCGTCGTAGTAAGTGCAGGTCAGCTGATAAATCGCGCCTACGCTGTGCACGTTGGCGGCTGAGCGGCGCAAGATTGGGTCGGCACTGCGTTGGCTGACGTTGTCAATCACCGCCTGAATTTCGGCCTTGGGCAAGATGCCTTCAACGTCCGGAATGCAAATGCCGTCGTGTGTGTCCAGCACCGTGAGCTGATTGCGCGGGCACATGCGCAACCACTGCTTGAGGTAGACACTGTTGCATTCGAGCAGCGAAAAAAGCAGCAACGGCGCCAGCGCGAAACCGTAAGGGTGCATGCCATGCAGCGCAATGGCGTACTGAAAACTGGAGTGGTCGTGCACCTCTGGGACGGTTTCTGCGCCGTTTTCACGAGCCACGCCATCGACCCATTTGAGAATGTCATAGACATCCGGCTCGACCAGAAAACAGCTGGTGCCGATTTCCTTGGTGGTGTAGCCAAACGCATCCAGCCGAAACAGCTTGACCCCACGTTCCGCCAAGAAGGCCATGTAGTCCTCCATCAGCGCATAGGTTTTGGGCGAGCGGTAATTCAGATCGATCTGGTTTTCGGTGAAGGTGCACCACACGCGTCCGGTGCTGCCGTCTGCAAAGGTGATTTCGCGAAACGGCTCTTTCTCTTTGCGAATGTGAATTCGCGCTAGGTCATCCGCGGAAATCGGGCCAAGCCGGTCGACGTGCACAAACAGGTCGGCATGCTCAGAGGCGTAGCCCTTGGTCACAAAGTCTTTGAACTCTTCGGATTCGTCCGAAATATGGTTCAGCGTCAGGTCAAGGCACAGGTCAAAGCGGCTGGAAATTTTCTCGATGTCTTCCCATGTACCGTACTTCGGGTCAATCTCTTTGTGCGTCAGTGGCGAGAACCCGCCATCAGCGTTTGATGGGTAAGGCGGCAAGATGTGAATACCGCCAATCACGCGCGCAAAATGCTTGTCAATCGTGTTGTACAAATCGGTGAGGTTGTTCCCCATGCGGTCGGGATAGGCGATCAACTGAATCTTGTTGCGTAAGGTCATGACTGGAATGTCTCCTGGAGGTTGCGTTCCATCATGGCATTTTTATATAACCTTCGTTCCTAGCAGAGTCCAATCCAATAATTCATTAAGACTCATATTTCAAGGAAATTCCCCGCCGACTCCCGCAGGAAAGTCTGCGTCAAACCGTCCATCCAAAAGCAGGAGCAGGGGTTTCTACTGTGGGGTTAACATCACGTTGCCCGACTGGGGTCCTATTTTTTCTGCCGCCGCTTGACCACTCTTTCTGCCTCCACCCAACGTTCCGCTTTACTGTTGTCCTTTGCCACTTTTGGCAGTATGGCGATTCAGCGCATTTGCGACGCCATGCTGCCAGAGCTGTCGCGGGTTTTCAACGTCAGCATCACTGAAGCCGCGCGGGTGGTCTGGATGTTTGCGGTGTTCTACGGCGCATCACAGCTTTTTTACGGTCCGTTAGGTGACCGTTTGGGCAAGTTCCGTATCGTCACTTACGCCACCATCGGCTGCAGCTTGGCCAGCTTGCTGGCGGTGTTTGCCGGCAGCCTGAACGCGCTGGTGCTGGCCCGGGTCATCACGGGATTGTGCGCAGCCGCCATCATTCCGCTGTCGATGGCCTGGATCGGCGACGCTGTGCCTTACGAGCAACGTCAGGAAACGCTGGCCAAGGTCGGGCTTGGCACCACGGTCGGACTGGTAGGCGGGCAACTGATGGGTGGCTTGCTGACCGACACCTTGGGCTGGCGCTGGGCTTTTGTGCTGTTGACGCTGCTGTTTGCAGTGATAGGAGCAATGCTGTACCAAGACTACAAACGACAGCCAGCCCCGGCAAGCACTGGACCAGATGGACGGAATCGGCCGGCTTTCCTGGGTCAAGCTTTGCGGATTTTGTCCGATCCGTGGTCGCGTTACGTGCTGACGATTGCCTGCGTGGAAGGCGCTGCCGGCTTCGGCGTGGTGGCCATCATTGCTTCGCACCTGCATCAAGAACTGGGGCTATCGCTGACCGCGTCGGGCGCCACCGTGGCGATGTTTGGCATCGGCGGCGTGGTTTACATGGCGCTCGCGAAGCATTTGATTCGCCGCTTTGGTGAAACCGGATTGGCCCAATGGGGCGGCAGCTTGATGGGTGTGTCGTTTTTGATACTCGGGTTTGCCACTTGGTGGCCCTTGACGCCGCTGGTCTGCCTGAGCGCCGGCTTTGGTTTTTTCATGTTCCACAACACCATGCAACTGCACGCCACCCAAATGGCACCGGCAGCTCGCGGCACAGCGGTGTCGCTGTTTGCATCCTGCCTTTTCATTGGTCAGGCCGCAGGTGTTTTGCTGGCCGCCAATTTGATTGCGCTGGTCGGTTCCGGCGCGGTGATCGCTTTGGGCGGCGGCGGCATCATGGCACTGGGTTTTCTACTGGCCAGAGGCTTGCGCCGTCGCACTCTTAAAACTGATACGTCGCTGTGACGACCTGCCCCACTTTGAGCAACTGATCCACGCCTTCAAGGGTGATGGTGTTCATGCCAAATGACAGCGCGCCGTTCAGCCGCGCATCTTGTCGGTAGGTCTGCAACATGTCGTTAACCGCCGGTGTGCTGCTGGCGACCAGCGGGTCGATATTGACGATCGGGCACCGCGGGCACGGTTTCACCGGCTGCAAGCGCACCATGCCTTCTGCTGTCACGATATCCAACTGTTGCAAACGGTCTTCGTCGTGCGCGGACATCAAGTCCACGGCACCGGGTGCATTTCCCAACACGATATTCGGCCGAAAGCGCGCCATGGTCACGGCTTCTTGGCCGGCCGCACGCAGCTTGTCGTTGAGGCCGTTGAGCGAAGCTTCGCTGGTGACAAGCAGCGGGTAACCGTCGCTGAATTGATTCAGTGCCTCAACGCCACCCGTCCAGCTCAGGCTCGAGGCGCGTTTGTGCTCCGGGTCAAAACGCACCAGTCGGGCTTTCACGCCCAGAAAGTCACTGAACCACTGCGCCGCTGTTGCGCCCATGTCGTAGGCCGCGACTTCTTGGCCCCACACGCTCACTTGCACAGCCGTTTCCACCTTGTCAATCGCCAAGTGCAACGCCAGCATGCCGGGCGCACGCAGCACGATGTCGTCGGTGCGCAGCTGCGGCTGAATCAACGCCATGCGCGGCAACTGACGTTGCGTCAAAAAGGCGTTGTTCTCGTCGACCACCATCCAGGCGCGGTCCAAGTCCAGGCCGGTTTCGGTCAAATACGCTTCTTTGACAGCCACGCCGGCGCAGGACTTGACGGGGTAAACATACAACTGCGCAATGACGGCGCTGAAGTCCGGGGCGTTCTGGGGGCGAGTGGTGTCGGTCAAAAGTGAGTCCTTCGAAGATCGGTACAAGAGGCGTCAGGAACGGCCACGCAGGGTCTTCCAAACACGGCTGTCAGCGCTGATTTTGCACTGCCTCCTAAAATGCCCCATGCCCAAGAATTTTGATGTGTGTATTCGTGGTGACGGGATTGTCGGACGCACGCTGGCACTGCTGCTGGCGCGCGAGCGGCTGCGGGTGGCGCTGGTGGCCCAACCCACGCCCACACCCGTGGTCGAAGACGTGCGCGCTTATGCGCTCAACGGTGTCTCGCGTGCTCTGCTGATGCAGCTGCGCGCTTGGCCGGCCATGCCAGCCGTCACGCCCGTCAGCGAGATGCGCGTTTGGGGCGACAGCGGCGGACGGCTCGACTTCACGCTGCCAACAAGCTCAGCGGCCTCTCCTGGCACCGAGCCCTCAGAAGCGCTGGCTTGGATCGTTGATGTGCCGGCGCTTGAACAGCAACTCGCCGAAGCCTTGCGCTTTGCACCTGAAGTCGACTATGTCGCCTCGCCAGAAGATACCGCAGCCAAGCTCACCGTGGTCTGCGAAGGCCAGAAAAGCAGCAGCCGGCACGAGTTTGGCGCAGGCTGGACAGTGAAACCCTACGACCAAAAAGCAGTGGCAGCACGCTTTGAATCAGACCAGCCGCATGGCGGCGTGGCCAGGCAATGGTTCGGCCAAGGCGACGTGCTGGGCTTGTTGCCGGTGGCCGGCGCCGGGGCCAACGCGCTGGCGATGGTCTGGTCGGTGACGGTGGCGCGGGCCGACGCCCTGCAAAAAATGTTGCCCGAAGAATTAACAGCAGCCGTGCAGCAAGTCTGTGGCGACGAAGCCGGTCAGTTAACGCTGAGCAGCCCGGTGGCCAGCTGGCCGCTGAATTTGTCCAACGCAGAACGCTGGGTTGGCCCCGGCTGGGCGCTGGCTGGCGACGCCGCGCACACCGTGCATCCCATGGCAGGACAAGGTTTGAACTTGGGCTTGGCAGATGTCAAAACACTGGCTGACGTGTTGAAGGCTCGCGAGTACTGGCGCTCGTTGGGCGACGAAAAACTGCTGCGCCGCTATGAGCGTGCACGCAAAGCCGATGTGCTGGCCATGGCCACCGTGACCGACGGCCTGCACGGCCTCTTTGCCCACACCGATGCCCGCTGGCAAGCGCTGCGCAACTGGGGCATGACGGGCGTGGCGCGCAGCGGCCCGCTCAAGGCCTGGCTGACGCGGCAAGCCACCGGCTGATGACACTAGAAATGACAAGTAAACATGACATCATTGGAGAAAATGTTGCCGCCTCTACGAGCCACATATTTCCGTCACTGCGAGAAAAGCGCGGCAGTCCATCACCGCGCACCGCCAACATGGATGGCCACGCTGCGCTCGCCATGACGGGATGAGCAAGGATCGCCACATATGCTCGAACGACAACCACACCACTGACCACAGGATATTTGGATGAACACTTTTTTTTCACGCCTTTCCTTTAAGACTCACCGGTCTGGCTTCATCGCGTTTGGCCTGGCCTTGAGCTTGCTCGCAGGCACATCGGCTTGGGCCCAAGAAGCCGCGATTCGTAAAAACCTGAGCGAGCGTCTGCCAGCGTTGCCAAAGATCGAAGAAGTCACTAAAACACCGATGAACGGCCTGTTTGAAGTCCGCGTCATTGGCAACGATCTTTTTTACACCGATGCAGACGGCAGCTTTTTAATTCAGGGCAGTCTGATAGACACCAAAGCCAAGAAAAATCTGACAGACGAGCGCACTGAAAAACTCAACGCGGTGGCCTTTGACGCGCTGCCTTTGAAAGACGCCTTCACCATCGTGCGCGGCAACGGCAAACGAAAAATGGCGATCTTTGAAGACCCGAACTGCGGTTATTGCAAACGTTTTGAGCGCGACCTGCAAAAGGTCAACGACGTGACGATTCATCTGTTTTTATTCCCCATCCTCAGCGCTGACTCCACTGAAAAATCCAAGGCTGTTTGGTGCACTAAAGACAAGGCCAAAGCTTGGGCCGACATGATGCTGCGGGACAAGAGCCCCGCCGCCGGGAGCTGCGACACGTCAGCCTTAGCGCGCAACGTCGAGTTCGGCAAGAAATACCGGATCACCGGCACACCCACTGTGATTTTTGCCGACGGCACCCGCGTCCCAGGCGCCATCAGCGCGCAGCAAGTTGAGAAATATTTGGTTGAAACCAAAGCGCAGTAACCAGGCCACGGATCGTCACCTATATGCCAGCGCCCAAATCAACTCCCGCCCGCTCTTCGACCAGCCCCGCCATCCACTACCGCGTTGAAATCGCCGACCTCCAGGCGCATCTTTTCAAAGTCACGCTGACTGTGGAAAAACCGGCAGAACTGCAAAAAGTCTCATTGCCGGTGTGGATTCCCGGCAGCTATTTGGTGCGTGACTTCGCAGGCCATTTGCAACAACTCAAGGCCAAACAAGGCAGCCGTACGCTGGTCCCGGGTCAGATCGCACAGATCGACAAATGCAGCTGGCAGATTCGCTGTGCCCCGGCCCGCCCTTTGGTGCTGGTGTACGAGGTGTATGCCAACGACCACTCGGTGCGCACCGCCACACTCGGCGATGCGCGCGGATTTTTCAACGGCACCAGCCTGTGCCTGCGCGTCGAAGGCCAGGAACACAGCGTGCATGAGCTGGACATCGTGGCCCCGAAAGCCAAGCCAGACTGGGCGCTGGCGACAGGCCTGCCTCCGCACAAAATCAGCAAGAACGGCTTCGGCCGCTACCGCGCCGCCGACTACGACGAACTGGTTGACAGCCCGGTCGAGATAGGCGCTTTTTGGAGCGGCAGCTTCAAGGCCTGCGGTGTGCCACACCGCTTTGTCGTGGCCGGTGCCGCGCCAAGTTTTGACGGCGAACAACTGCTGGCCGATACGCAAAAAATCTGTGAGGCCGAAATTCGTTTTTGGCACGGCAGCAAGAAACCGCCGTTCAAACATTACCTCTTCATGCTCAACGCCGTTGACGATGGTTATGGTGGACTGGAGCACCGCAATTCGACCGCACTGATCTGCAACCGGCGCGACTTGCCACGGCTTGGCGAAAAGAAAATATCAGAGGGCTACACCACGCTGCGCGGCCTCATCAGCCACGAATATTTCCACACTTGGAACGTCAAACGTCTGCGCCCCGCCGAGTTCACCCACTACGACTACTCCCGCGAAAACTACACGCAGCTGCTGTGGTTTTTTGAAGGCTTCACCAGCTACTACGACGACCTGCTTCTGCGCCGCTGCGGCCTGCTCGACAACGCCGGCTACCTCAAGTTGCTGAACAAAACCATCAACCAAGTGATGCAGTCGCCGGGCAGGTTGGTGCAGTCGGTGGCCGAGGCCAGTTTTGATGCTTGGATCAAGTACTACCGGCAAGACGACAACACGCCCAACGCGACCATCAGCTACTACACCAAAGGTGCGCTGGTGGCACTGTGCTTTGATCTCAGTCTGCGCGCACCTACCGGGCAAAGCGAAGAAGGTACGGGCCCCAGCAAAAGCAGCACGCTTGACGAAGTGATGCGATCTCTGTGGGCGCGCTGCGAAGCCGGCCCCATGACTGAGGACGATTTTGCAGCAGCCCTGTTAAGCGCCAGCGGCCGACACTTTAACGTCGAGCTGGCCAACTGGGTGCATGGCAAAACCGATTTGCCACTGAAAGGATTGTTAGAGCAACACGGTCTGGCAGTGTTTGAAGACCCCGCGCAACTCGCCCAACGTTTGGGCTTGCGTGTGACCGAGTCGCAAGGCGTCGTGGTCAAGACCGTGCTGCGCGGTGGTGCGGCAGAGCGCGCCGGCTTTGCGCCCGGTGACGAATGGCTGGGCATCAAAGCCGGCAAGAGCGGCTGGCGCATGAGCAAACTCGACGACCTGCTGCTCTACGCCGGCAGCAGACATAAATTGCAAGCACTGGTAGCTCGCGACAAACGCTTGCTGCAACTGCCACTGACATTGCCGACAACCGTCACCACTTGGCGCCTGGCCATCCAGGACACCATCCGGGTGAACCAATGGCTGAACCCGAGGGACTGAAACCGCTTTGGTTCAAAATAACGCGACAAATCCCAACTGAGACAAAACCTAAAAAGGAAACGCATGAGCTACGAAACAATTTTAGTCAGCCGCCAAGGTCCAGACAACCGCCAAGTCGGCATCATCACGCTGAACCGGCCCAAGCAACTCAACGCGCTGAATGACCAGTTGATGGACGAACTGGGCGCTGCGCTCACGGCGTTTGACGCTGACGAGCACATCGGCTGCATCATCTTGACCGGTAGTGAGAAAGCGTTTGCAGCGGGCGCAGACATCAGCGCCATGGCCGAACTTGATTTTGCCGATGTCTACGGCAAAGACTTCATCACCCGCAACTGGGAAAAAATTCGCCTGGTGCGCAAACCCGTGATTGCGGCAGTGAGCGGTTTTGCGCTGGGCGGAGGCTGTGAGCTGGCCATGATGTGCGACTTCATCATTGCGGCAGACAACGCGCGCTTCGGCCAACCAGAAATCAAGCTCGGCATCATTGCCGGCGCTGGCGGCACGCAGCGTTTGCCGCGCGCGGTGGGCAAGGCCAAAGCCATGGACGTGGCGCTGACCGGCCGCATGATGGACGCCGCCGAGGCCGAACGCGCCGGCTTGGTCAGTCGTGTGGTGCCGCTCGACAAGCTGATGGACGAGGCACTGGGCGCCGCGCTGATGATTTGTGATTACGGGCAACTCAGCGTCATAGCCACCAAAGAGTCCGTGAACCGGGCCTTTGAAAGCACTTTGTCGGACGGTTTGATGTTTGAGCGCCGCATGTTCCACGCCATGTTCTCCACCAGCGATCAAAAGGAAGGCATGCAAGCTTTCTTGGCTAAACGCAAGCCCGTGTTCACACACCGCTGAAACCGAACTTGAACCCGCTATAATCTTGGACGCGCGGTGATATAGCTCAGTTGGTTAGAGCGCAGCATTCATAATGCTGATGTCGGTGGTTCAAGTCCACCTATCACCACCATTTTTAGGTTTCAGACAGTGTCAGGAACCCTCAGAACCCGCAGTCCTATTGGCCTAGCGGGTTTTTTGTTGCCTCACGCGGTTTCACGGGATAGCATGACACACCAACATTTTGTTGACATATCTGTTGGTACATGGCGAAAACCTCAAAAGGGCACGCTAGAAACCAACAAATCCAAGAGGGAATATGGCACTTAACGCGACATTTGTGGCGAGTCAAGCTCTGGAGCCAGACTATATTTTTAAAGATTTGTCGTCTTTGCAAGCGGCCCGGGAACGGGCGTTTCACTCGACGATGGACTTGGTGTGCGACCGCCATGATTTTTATCGCGAACGGATTGGTCAAGCAGGTCTGCATCGCAGTAGCTTCTCTTGTTTGTCAGACCTCAGCCGGTTGCCACTCACGCTCAAGTCCGATTACATGGCGTCACCTGCACGTTTTGTACTGGCCACAGAGGATCTGGACATCGAGTCGCGCATGGTCTGGGACACGATGTACACCACCGGTTCCTCGTCAGGGCAGCCAACGCCGTTTGTTTCGACCAGCTTCGATTTTTTCAACATCCTTACTTTGCAGCGCAACATGCTGCAGCTACGCGGTGTGACGGAGCGCGATGTCATCGCCAATCTCTTTCCGCTGACACAGGTGCCGCATGGCGCATGGATCCGGGTTCTCCACGCAGCAGCCAGCCTCAATGTGCCGGTTATCGCGACCATGCCGGGCAACCCATCGGCTGAATTCACGCTTGGCAACGGTCTTGACCGTGTGGTGGAGTTGGTAGCCTTACACCGAGCCACCATCCTCTGGGGCGTCCCCAGTTATGTGTATCGGGTTTTGCAACGGGCGGCAGAACTTGGCGCAGACTTCAGTGCCGTTCGCTTGGTGTTTGTCACGGGTGAGGCACTTGGCGAAATTGCCCGACAAGACATGCAACAGGCCCTCATTCGGGCGGGTGCGTTGCAAGCCCACATCAGCGTTTCATACGGGGCCACCGAACTGCAAGGCGGGCTGGTGGAATGCGTGCCCGGCTCGGGATACCACAACCCCTTGCCGGCGCAGATGCTGTTTGAGGTGGTTGACCCCATCACGCACCAACCAGTGCCCGATGGCCAACCAGGGTGGGTCGTGCTGAGCCATTTGCACCGGCGCGGGACCGTGTTATTGCGCTATGCATTGGGCGATATGTCTGCGCTGACCCGCGAGCCTTGTCCGCACTGCGGCGCGGTGACGGACCGGCTGATTCAGATGCCGCAAAGGGTGGACGCGCTTCTCAAAATCAAAGGCATGCTTGTCAACCCGAGTGTGGTAACGCAGGCGCTGGATGCTTTGCTGGGCGCGACACCCTATAAGGTCAGCGTTGTGCCCGCTGAGCCAACGCAAGGCCTGGCTGGCGACGTGCTCCGGCTGCAGGTTGAGGCTGGGGTCGTTGGCGTGCCAAGCGCTGCACTGCTTCAATGCGTCAAGCAAGCGTGTGGCATCACGCCTGAGGTCGTCTGGGTGCCGTCACAAACTTTAATGACGCAAGGTGCTGCTTGGAAGGCGCGTAAGTTTGTCGACCTGCGCCCTCACTGATTCAGAGGCTGTGCATTAACGCTTGCCCAAATAAAGTCGTGCCACTTGTTCATTGCCAATGAGCTCTCCAGCTTGGCCTTGCATGTGAATGGCGCCCAGTTCCATCACGCAACCGCGGTCCGATATTGAAAGCGCCTTCTTCACGTTTTGTTCGACCATCAAGATGGCCTTGCCCTCGCTGCGTAGCAACTGTACGTTGTCAAATACCGCATCCACCATTCTGGGGGCCAGGCCAATCGACGGTTCATCCAGCATGATGAGCTGCGGGTCTTGCAGCAGCGTGCGTGCAATTTCCAGCATGCGTTGCTCGCCACCCGACATTGAGCCGGCCATTTGGCCGCTGCGAGACTTTAGGATGGGAAACAGCCCAAGTACCCGTTCAATTCGCTCGGCTAAGAGCTGGCGATCAGACACCAGATAACCTCCCATTTGCAGGTTCTCTTCAATTGTCAGACGCGGAAACACGCTTCTATGTTGAGGCACATACGCCATGCCAGCGCCCAACAGTCGGTCTGAGTTAAGACGCGTGACGTCATGCCCCAGCAGTTCAATCTTGCCACTGCGCCAGGGCACCAAGTTGAAGATCGCTCGCAGCAGCGTCGATTTACCGGCGCCGTTGTGGCCGATCACTGTGACAATTTCTCCGGCGCGCACCTGTAGGTTGACCCCCTCCAGAATGCGCCGTGCGCCGTAGCTGGCGCACAGTTCTTGAACGTACAGTACGGTTGTCATCCCAGATACGCGTCCAAAACCTTGGGGCTGACCTGCACCTGCTCAGGCGTCCCGCGCTCCAGCACCCGGCCTTGGTGCATCACAATAATTTCGTGGGCCATCTCCATCACAAACTCCATGTTGTGCTCTACCAGCAAAAAAATGCTTGGACGCTCCGCATACATGATGCGAACAAAATCAGCCAGAACGGTCAGCAAGGATGGGTTGACGCCCGATGCCGGTTCGTCCAACAAGAAAATTCTTGGTTTGGTGATAAAGGTCGAGACAATCTCCAGCAAGCGCCGCTGGCCAAACGACAACTGGGATGCCGGAGTAGTTGCGTAGCCTTCCAGTCGCACCAGTGCCAGCAAGCGCATGGCCTCATCCTTTAACTTCACTCGATGTCCGGCGCGGCGTGTCACCAGTTGCCCCAGAGAGGCACCCAAGCCCTTGGGCTGTGCGGCAAAAAGCACATTGTCCAGACAGGTTTCTTCCGGCAGGATACGGCACTCTTGGAACGTACGCGCAATGCCTAGTGCAGACATGCGGTGCGCGGGCAAGCCGGTCACATCCCGACCGTCGAGCATGACCGCACCACTGTCAGCGGTGATGTGACCGGCAATAGCATCAAACAAGGTCGTCTTGCCCGCGCCGTTGGGTCCGATAAGTCCATAAATACCAGGGGCGCTGATGTTGAAACTGGCACTGTCGAGTGCCACCACGCCGCCGTAGCGTTTACCCAAAGATTGCACTTGCAAGGTCGTCACGGAGTCGGTGCCTTATCTTTGCGGTGCGACAGTTTTTGCCAACCTGTGCTCAGGATACCGGCTAGTCCTGTGGGTGCATACAGGGTGATCAAAACCAGTAAAAAACCGAAGACGACCAACCGCCATTCATTGGCCATTCGCAGAAGTTCTGGCAACCCCACGTACAGCAGGGCGCCTAGCGCGGGTCCCACCAGGGATCCGGCGCCGCCAATGATCACGATCAGCACCATGTTGATGCTTTCTTGCATCGTAAAACTCGCTGGAGCGGCAACCCGTAGAAAGCACACCTGTAGCACGCCACCCATGCCGGCCAGTCCTGTGCCCAAGGCAAAGATGACTGTTTTGTAAAGCAGCGTGTTGACGCCGCGAGAGCGCGCCAAGGGTTCGTCTTGACGGATGGCGCCAAGAACACGACCTAGGTGAGAGTTCACCACACCGTACTGCACAACGAAGGCTAAACAGGCTAGGCCGAGCGCAACATAATAAAAGTGGTTAAGCGGCCCAAAGCTGAAGATGCTGTCGCCCCAGTGAATCGGACTAGGGCGCGGTATGCCGGCGAAGCCAGCGGCGCCCCGGGTTACGGCATCCCAGTTGTTCATGACGGCATGCAGCATCAGGCCAAATGCGAGCGTCACAATCATGAAGAAATGCCCGCGAAATCGGAAGCAGACTATCCCAATCAGTGCACCGGCCAAGCCTGCTGCCACGGTGGCTGCAGTCAGAGAACTCCAGAAATCCCAGTGAGCATCCACCATCAGGACTGCCGCCACATAGGCGCCGATGCCTGCAAAGCCCATATGACCTAACGACACCAGGCCGCTGTAGCCCAGCATCAGGTTCAGCCCAACGGCAGGGACTGCCATCACGCACACCAGCACCAACATGTGCAGCAAATAGGGCTGGTTCGATGCCCATTGCGGCGCCGCAAGAAGCACCACGAGACACAGCGCCAACAATAAATGGGGGAGGCATCTGCGCATCTGTTCAGTCCTCGCCCCGCATTCGGATCCCAAACAGACCTTGCGGACGCAGCATCAGGATGCCGATCATCACCATGAACGCAATCGAGTCCCTGTAGTCAGTGGGTAGAAACAGGGTCGACATGGACTCCGTCACGCCGAGTATCAGGCAGCCCACCACAGCACCCGGCACACTGCCCATGCCGCCAAGCAGAATGCCGGCCAACCCTTTGACAAGCGGTACCTCGCCCATCTGCGGAAAGACCAGAAACAAGGGGCCAACCAGTGCGCCACCTATGGCGGCCAACATGCAGCCGATGGCAAATGTCGACCACTGAACGCGTTGGACTGGTATGCCCACCACTCGGGCCGCTTCTTGGTTTTGGCTGGTGGCACGGATAGCTGTGCCAAAGCGAGTGAATTTCAGGTACAGGCCCAAGGCAGTGACTAAAACAAAGGTGACGGCAATGATCCCCAGATGGTGCAGACTGATCCGCAGTTCACCGATCTGGATCTGTTGTTGAACAAATCCCTCAAGGCGCCACTGCAGGGCATTGGGCCCCCACAAGGCGACGATCAGATTTTCAAGCACCAGAATCAGCCCCAGTGAGGCGATCACTTGATTGCGCAGGTTGCCCTGCAGCGGTCGGAAAACGCCACGCTCAAGCATCACACCGATCAGGCCAAGCGTGAGCATGGACAGAAGTGTGGCTAGAAGATAGCTGTCTATGAAATGAGCATAGAAGAAATGTGCGAAATATCCGCCCAAGGTGAACAGCACACCGTGGGCAAAGTTCACCACATGCATCACGCCATAAATCAGGACCATCCCAAGTGCCACCAGCACATAAATGGAGCCCATCATCAGGCCATGAATCAGCTGTTCCGTCAGCGCTTCAGCCATGTTTTATCAGCCAGCACCACAACCAGCACGTGCATTTTCCGGGTAAAGGATGCGTCTTGTGCCATTGGCGCACCACTGGGTCACATACACATTCGGACTGGCCTGCCCCTTTTTGTCAAACTTGATAGGCCCGATCACACCCTGATAATCTATTTTGGTCAGTGCATCTCGAATGGCCTTGCCATCTGAGACGCTCCCGGCAGCCTGGATGGCGGCTATGGCCACCATGATGCCGTCATACGACTGGGCTGCAAAGCCGTGCGCTTCTTCGCCATATTTGGCTTTGTAGCGCTGGCTAAAATTCTTGATGCGCGGCTGCTCCGAATTGGGTGGAAATGCGTTGTACTGCACCATGCCTTCCAGCTTCTGGGCATCCAGCCTCTTCACAAAGCGATCTGAGCCCATGGCCAGCGTTCCAACCAAATTGATCTTCAAGCCGGCATCACGAATCTGCTTGATGGCCAAGCTGCCAGGTTCTTCGTCCATGAACAGCATCACTGCCTTCGACTGATTTTTGCGCAGGTTGGTGATGTGGCTGGCAAAGTCCACCTCACCGACATTGAAATAACCAACGTAGCCATCTTTGGCTGCTGGCAGCAACTCCTTCAGTCCGGAAACGCCACCGCGACCCGCATCGTTGTTCCAGGCGATGAAAGAAATAGGCGACCAACCTTGCTTGGATAAGAAATCAGCCAATGCCACATTGAGCTGCTGATTGTGCGCATTGACGCGAAATACAAACGGGTTGTTTTGTTCGGTCAGGTTCGGCCCAGTTGGCACCGTCAAGATCAGCGGTATTGAAAAGTCCTGAGCAATGGGCGCGATGGCCGCGGCCACACCAGACGACAACTCGCCCAGCACCACCGGCACCTTGTCAACAGTGGCTAAGCGCTGCATCGCTGAGGCACCCTCAGTCGGTGAGGCTCTCGTGTCGTACACCTTGAGTTCTACGATGTACTTGCGCCCCGCAACGGAGATGCCGCCTGATGCGTTGAGCTCGTCCACCGCCAGTTTGAAACCGTTCATCTGGAAGACGCCCGGCGCCGCCATGGATCCGGTCAGCGCAGTGACTATGCCCAACTGCACTTTATTTTGGGCCATAACCTGAGGCGCTACGCCCAAAGTCAAGCCCGCGATAAGACCGAACACTGCCAATAATTTTCTTGCCATAGCAAATATCCTTTGAGAGTTGTGAGGGTCACCAAGCCGGTTCGATGGCGTCAATACAAGCGAGTATTTTGCATGCTGGCAAACTCAGGGCAATCGATAAAGTTGCCGTGCGTTGTCCCGCAGCAGCTTTTGCATCACGCCTTCCTTCAGGCCCAGCGCCTCAATTTCTTTCAAGGTGCGCTCAAAGTCCAAGACCGGATAGTCGGTACCAAAGATAACTTTGTCCTGCCCATACGAATTGATGTAGTTGATAAACGATTCCGGCCAGTATTTAGGGCTATGAGCATCGCAGCCGATGTAGACGTTGGGGTGCTTCCAGGACATAGCGATCATTTCGTCAGTCCACGGAATCCCCACATGAATGCCCACCAGCTTGAGTTCAGGAAAATCGCAGGCCACGGCGTCAAGCGCAATGGGGCGTCCTACGCTCTTAAGTGGTCGGTTCGCGTCATAGACAAGTGACTGGCCCACTTGAAGTTGTACCGGTATGTCCAACTCCACGCACTTGGCATAGAACGGATACCAGCGCGCATGGTCAGGCGCGAGTTCAAACCAGTGCGGATAAAAATGCGCACCCACAAATCCATCGTCTTTGACAGCCCGCTCTAGCGCACGCACGCCAGCCATGCCTTGGGTCGGGTCTAGACCGGCCAGGCCACTGAAACGGTCGGGGTGCTGTTGCACGGCTTCAGCCACCATGGCGTAAGGCAGGTGCCAGCTGCCCGGTATGCCAAGTTGGCCCGTCTTGGTGGCAATCAGCAAGGCGCGTTCTATGTTGGCACTGTCCATCAGGCCCAACATCTGGTGGAGTGTGACCCCTTCACCCACCGTTGCATCGCGTCCGATCTTGTCTTGCCAGAACGCCCTAGACCAAGCTGGTCGCAAGCGCATGATCTCTGGCGTGATCGGGTTGACAACGCAATCGATGACCTTAATTCGGTGTGACATATAAAATGATTCCGGCTTATTGAGACATGGCTGAGAAAGAATAACATGCAACAAGAGATTGACTTGCGCAATACAGCAGAAGAATTTCTTCGCATCCTAGCGAGCCGGGGAGTCGAGTTTTTCCTCGTTAATTCTGGAACGGATTTTCCGTCGATGGTGGAGGCGCTGGCACGCGCTCGAGTGGAAGGTTTTGCAATACCCAAAACCCTGCTCGTTCCACATGAAAACGTTGCGGTCGGAATGGCGTATGGCGTCACTTTGGTCACGGGGCAGCCGCAGGCGATCATGGTTCACGTCAATGTGGGCACGGCTAACGCGCTGTGCGGACTGATCAATGCCTCCCGCGAAAACATTCCAATGCTCATGGCCGCAGGCCGAACACCTTGGTTTGAGCAGGGGTCCAATGCCAGCCGATCGCTCAATATTCATTGGGCGCAGGATATGTTCGACCAAGCGGGTATGGTGCGCGAGCACGTCAAATGGGACCACGAATTGCGCAGTGGCGCCCAACTTGAATCGGTGGTTGACCGCGCCTTAGCCATTGCCCGCACCGAGCCGCAGGGTCCTGTTTATTTGTCACTGCCGCGCGAGGTGCTGGCGCAGGAGTCAATGCCCTCCCAGCCTCACACCACCCAATCAGCCGCACCTCCTGCAGTGCCTGATCACGCATCCATCGCGCAAGTAGCCCGGGACTTAGTGCGCGCACGCAACCCGCTCATCATCACATCGCGTGCCGGCAAACAGCCGCAGGCTGTAGCGCAGCTAGCGGCACTTTCGCGAACCTGGGCGTTGCCGGTGGTCGAGTTCCGTCCCCGTTACCTCTCACTGCCCAATACCCATGAAATGCATGGCGGCTACGAAGTGAACCCCTGGCTTGACGAGGCTGATTTCATCTTGGTGCTGGACTGCGATGTACCTTGGATTCCGCAGCAAAAAGTGCCCAGCCCGTTAGCACGCGTGGTCCATGTGGGCAGCGACCCGCTTTTTGCACGGTACCCCATTCGGGGCTTTCGCGCCGACCAGACGATTGCGGCCAGCCCTCTGCGCTTTCTGGAATCGCTGGCGGCTGAACTGGCAACACAGCAGCCAGATATTGGTGGCATGACACTCAGGCGCAACCGCGTGGCGCAAGCCGCCCAGCAACGGCTTCAGGCCCTTCAGCAGCAGGTGCTGGCGGGGCAATCCGCATCGACCATGAGCATGGCCGCCGTGAGTGCAGCCGTGGGCGATGCCCTTTCTCGCTTTGGTGACGATGCGGTGGTTGTGAACGAGTATTCGCTCACGCCCGCGGCGCTCAGACTCACGCAACCCGGAAGCTACTTTGGCTCAAGTCCTGTTGGCGGCTTGGGATGGGGCGTGCCCGCAGCTCTAGGCGTGAAACTGGCGCGACCCACATCACTGGTTGTCGCCACTGTCGGCGACGGCAGCTACACCTTCGCTAATCCGCTGGCCTGCCATCATGCCGCAGCGATGCATGGAGTGCCAATTCTCACCATAGTGATGAACAACGCTGGTTACGGTGCAGTGGATCGAGCCACGCGCGCCATGTACCCGCAGGGCCAAGCGGTAAGCCAGGGCATGTCGCTGGTGTCACTGGAGCCCATGCCGCGCTATGAGGACGTCGTATCGGCCTGTGGTGGCTGGGGTGCACGGGTGGAAAAGTTTAGCGACCTGTCCAAGGTCCTTGAACAAGCCATTCACGAGGTCCAAGTCAACGGTCGCCAAGCACTCGTCAATGTTATTTGCGCCTGACGGCGCTTCAGCAACATATAGGCGGCAATGCGATCAGACCATGGTTGCCGATAGCATGCCCAGCACCTCGTCGGTGGTCCGCACGTCGGCAAAAAACTGCACCAGCGTCGCCAGCGCTGCGACGTGCTCGGCGTCGGAGCGTGCTGCGTTTGCATCGCTCACCATCACAGTCTTGAAACCGCCCATCATGGCGTCGCGTGCCGATGCGTCACAGCACACATTGGTCAACGTGCCGACGATCAACACCGTGTCTACGCCGCGCGTGCGCAACACGTCAGGCAACTCACAGGCGCCAGGAAAGAACGCGCTGTAACGGTTCTTGCGAACCCGCACGTCCTGAGGTTGTACATCCAACGCATGCCATAGTTCATGACCAGGCTCGCCCGGTGTCAGGGCCTGCAGAATCGCCGCAGAAAAGACCGGGCTCACCATGTAGTCAAAGAACAAGGGCCAAGCATCAGGCCCTTGGGGCTGAAAGGAACCTTGCACAAACGCCACCACGCCACCGCCGGCGCGCACGGCCTGCGCCAGCTTGTTAATCTGTGGAACGATGTCACGCGCGACGGGTGTTTCAGAAGGCGCCCCAGGCTGCAAAAAAGCATTCTGCATGTCGATCACCACCAGCGCAGTTCGCTGAGGCTGCAATGTGCGGAACAGATGCAAATGTCCCCGGCGCGCGATCATGCGCTCGACAATTTCGGGTGGAAGCTGACAGGGATGCATGAGAGGGTCGAATCAGTCAGGTTGTGTTCGCAGCATATTGAGCCAGCGGTTTAATTCATTTTGAGCTGGGCGGCCTTCACGGCGGCCGACCAGCGGGTGTGCTCGGACTCTAAGAACTGGCCGAAGGCTTGGGGCGTGGTACCCACAACGACGGCACCTTGCGCGTGTAACTTTTCGGAGACATCAGGAGACCTGATCGCGGCAAGGAGTCCAGCATTAATTTTGTCGATCACGTCGCGGGGCGTCCCCGCAGCAGCGGTCACGCCAAACCAGAATGAGGCTTCGAAATCCGCCATGCCGACTTCGATCAGTGTGGGCACCTCCGGCCAGTCGGCAAGCCGCTGAGGGGCGGCGACGCCGAGCATCAGCAGTTTGCCTGCCTTGACGTGCGGACCGACCTCAATCGGACTTGTGAATGTCATGCCAATTTGACCGCCCAGCAAGTCGCTGACAACCGCTGCAGCGCCTTTGTAGGGCACATGTACCGTGTCTGTCGCAGTTTGCAAACGGAACAATTCAACGGCTAGATGCGACAAACTACCGTTGCCCGGCGATCCGTATGAAAACTTACCGGGTTGGTTGCGTAGCTCGGCCACCAGCATCGGCATCGAACGCGCACTCATCACGGTCGGATTGACAACCACGACCAAAGGAATTTTGAGCAATAAGGTGATCGGTGCGAAATCGCGCTTCGTGTCGTAAGGCAGCTTCGAAGAAGCATAGGGCGCGACAACGAAAGCCGCTGGCGTCAGCAAAATAGTGTGGCCATCTGGCCGTGACTTGGCGACAAAGTCAGTGCCGATCAGGGTAGCCGCGCCGGGTTTGTTGTCGATCAACACAGGCTGCCCCCAGCGCTCCTGTAATTTTTGCCCTATCACGCGTGCAATGGTATCGGTTGATCCCCCTGGTGCAAAGGGCACGACAAAGCGCACGGGTCGGTTAGGAAAGTCCTGCGCTGCAACCGGGAATAGGCAAAAGCTCAGGCCTGTCAACATCAGCAGTGCGGCTAGCGCCTTGATGGACGGGGTTTTTCGACGTCTCAATTTCATGGGCATCTCCATGCGGCATCTAGAGTTTTGGCGACAAGCCTAAAAATGTTTCAGCGTTTTTCCGCAATATGAGTTGCTTTTCTTCGGTCGTGAAAAGGCTGCTGTTGCGAATCCAAGGGACGGCGCCGCCAACAATGTTGCCGCTGCCCGGATGATCGGTGCCGATCATGATGCGGCTGGCACCGGCGCGCTTTTTCAGCAGTTCAAGCGAATCATCGTCGTGCACCAGGCAGTCGAAGTACATCTGTGAAAGATAGTCCACTGGAGCCCTCTTCATCGGGCTGGCCTCAGGTCGTTGAACGTAGCGCAGGTTGAGCCTGCCGATTCCGAAATGAATCCAGCCCCCGCCTTGGGTGAACATGATGCGCAGGTTCGGGTAGCGATCGAGCAATCCACTGTAGACAACGGACATGGCTGCGAGACTTGACTCCAAGGGGGCACCAAAAGAATTTTCAAAGTGGTATCGGGGGAAACGCTCCTCTCCAGGTTTGCCCCAGAACACCGGGTGCACCACGATCGAGATATCCATCGCGGCTGCGGCTTCGAGCACCGGTAGCACCGATGGTTCGTCGAGATTCATGCCGCGCACGTTGGATGCGATCAGCACGGTGGTCAATCCCAGATGGTTGACCGCATAGTCAAGTTCTTCTAAGGCGAGACGGGGATGCTGCATTGGCAACAAGGCCAGCCCACGGAAACGGTCAGGAAAGGCGTTTTGGAGTTCAGCCAATTCCAGATTGACTTCGCGCGTAAAACTACGGGCACGCTCTTCATCTAAGTGGTAATTCCAAAAAATGCCAGTGAGGATCAGTGCTTCCATGCTGATGCCCTCGTGTTCAAGTCGCCTTGCGGCGCGCGCCATCGGATCGGCCAGCATCGAACGTGATACACCAAAGGACAACACACGTTCACCCAGTGCCGCATGTTCACCGCCCTTGGCGTCGCTGTAGACCTTCCACCCGTACCAATCCCTGCCGGCAGCGTTTTGCCGAAGCAGGCCACGCGGCGTCCAGTGCGCGTGCATGTCGATGGCACCGTCAACGGTCGGCGATGCAGCGTGAACAGAGGGACTCGGGGGAGACATCATTTGCGCATTCTAATGGCCATTAATAAGACCTGAAGCGATTCCGAACCATTCAGGTGGTGTGCAAAACGGACAGAGTTTTGAGCTAACCCCGAAGCTGTCGTTCAAGCAGTCAATGTCACAGATCGCTTGCGACCCAGTGAGTCCGCCCAGCCTATCCTTGACCGGAGGTTTATGGGGATGCTGAACCTGACCAATGACACCAAAGAATGGAGGGGGGTTTTGTTGCCTCAGACAGGCTGACTCTGTAGCATGGCGTACCGTCAAATTGACGATACTTATCGCGGTACTTTGGGAAAACCGTTCTTTAACGGGGCAAAAGTACCGTCTCACAGGGGCAGACATGGCACTTACCGACACGCTCATCAAGAACCAGAATCACGCTGCTTATTCCAAAAGCGCTTTGTTATCGGCCCTATCGGTCTTCTGCTTGTTCCTGGGCGCGGCACCAGCCACGCAAGCGCAGACCTACCCTGATCGGCCGCTACGGCTGGTCGTGCCCTTCCCAGCAGGCGGCACGGTCGACGCGGTGGCGCGCAATGTCGCGCAAAAACTGTCCGAGTCACTGCACCAGCCGGTGGTGGTTGAAAACCGCGCTGGCGCCGCCGGCAGCATTGGCTCGGTCGCCGTCGCGCGCGCAGCACCGGACGGCTACACGCTGCTGATGGGGACGGCTAGCACCCACGGCACCAACCCGGCGGTGCAAAAATCGCTGCCCTACGACCCGGTGCGCGACTACGCGCCGGTGGCCTTGGTCGCGAGCACGCCCTATATCCTGGTGGTGCACCCGTCTGTTCCGGCTAATTCACTGACCGAGCTGCTGGCGCTGGCCAAGGCGCAGCCGGGCAAGCTGAACTACGGCTCCTACGGTTCGGGCAGTTCCAACCACCTCGCCACCGAATTGTTCCGCGCCATCAGCCATGCGGACATCGTTCACGTGCCTTACAAGGGTGGTGCGCCGGCCATGAGTGACCTTTTGGCCGGCCAAGTTCAAATGATGTTCGATGTTTTCACCACCTCGGGGCCCCATATTCGGACTGGCAAGCTGCGCCTTTTGGGCGTGGGAGCGCCGCGCCGGTCAGCACTAGCACCCGATGCGCCGACGCTGGCCGAAGCGGGTGTACCCGGTTTTGATGCCTCGACTTTTTTTGGTATTTTTGCGCCCATCGGCACGCCACGCAGCGTGGTGATGCGCCTCAATGAAGACATCAACCGTGCGCTCAAGACGACCGACATGCGTGAGCGCCTTGCCGCTGTTGGCGCGGAACCTGGTGGCGGCTCGCCTGAATTGCTGGGCCAGACCGTTGTAACCGAAGTGGTCAAATGGACCCAACTGGTGCGCGATCGCAACCTGCGCTTCGAACCGTGATGTTCCCGGGCGCGGCAGCACGCGAGATTCACGCGCCACTCATTGACGTTTTTTTCAGGCTCAACCCCGCTTTGGTCAGTTGAAACACTGGCAAAATCGCAGCCCCCGCCGCAAAAGCCATCAGCCATTGACTTGGAGCCAGCAGCGCAAAACCAAAGGCGGTGGACACGGCTGGTACGTTGGTAACTGCAAGCAACGCCGCCAGCGTCGCACCAAGTACCCACAGCGGTGTGGCCGACAAGCCCGCGAAAAGAGTGCGCCAACCGCCACGCCGAAACCGTGTCGGGAAAATCAGCGCCGCATTGGCAGTGACCAGCGCAACAAAGCTGGCAGTACGCGCGACATCTGCTTGCGTGCCCTGAGCCAGCAGCCAAGCGTAAATTCCCATCACCAACAACACCACCCAAAACCCTTGCAGCACCGACTCGAGCACGTGGTTTGAATCAATCAGCGGCTCGCTAGGACTGCGTGGCGGTTGCGCCATCAGGTCGGAATTGCCAACTTGCTCCGCTTCAAAAACAATCGAACAAGCCGGGTCAATCACCAGTTCCAAAAACGCAATGTGCAGTGGTGCCAACACCAGCGGCAAGCCAAACATCACCGGCAGCATCGACACACCGATGATCGGCACATGCACCGCCAAGGTGTAAACCATGGCCTGCCGCAAATTCGCAAAAATTCGCCGCCCCAGCTGAATCGCGCCAACGATGGCGGTGAAATCGTCTTTCAGCAAGACCAGCGAAGCCGCTTCGCGCGCGACGTCGGTGCCGCGCTGACCCATGGCAATGCCGATGTGCGCAGCCTTGAGTGCGGGCGCGTCGTTGACACCATCGCCGGTCATGGCGACCACATGGCCTGCCGCTTTGAAGACTTCGACCAGTTTGAGTTTTTGCTGTGGCGTCACGCGGGCAAACACATTCACGCCGGTCAAATCGTCCTCAGTCATCGTGTCGATTTCAGCGCCACTGAGAACGCGCGCACCGTCAATCCCGGACTGCTCGGCGATGGCTGCAGCAGTGCGCGCATGGTCGCCGGTGATCATCACCACGCGAATGCCGGCGCGCTGGCATTGCGCCACGGCGCTAGGCACTTCGGGCCGCAAAGGGTCGGCCAAACCAATCAGCCCGACGAACTCAAAAGCAAATGCCGCTTGCTCATCGGGCCAACGCTCTTGGCTGCGGTGCGTGGCTTTGGCAACCCCCAAAACGCGCAACCCGCTGCTGGCCATTTGCGCAGCTTGGGCTACCACGCGTTGGCGTGCTGCGGTAGGCAATTGACACAGTTCAGCCATCGCTTCGGGCGCGCCTTTTGCGGCTACCACGTCTTGCTCGCCAGAACCGTCTTGCCACAAATGCGACATAGCCAATAGCTCAGGTGACAACTCGTACTCGCGCGCAAGCGACCATGCCGGATGCAGGTGATCCGTGCCGCTCAAATGCAAGCCAGCAAACTGATGCACGGCTTGTTCCATCGGATCGTGCGGCGCCAATTCGCTGGCCAGCACGGCGAACTCGACGAGCTCGTGAAACTCGTCGGGCAACTCGGTTGTCTTGGGAAAATCAAGCACCTGATCGCCAACGCACAATGCGGCCAGTGCCATGCGGTTTTGCGTCAAGGTGCCAGTTTTGTCGACACACAAAATGGTCGTCGTACCCAGCGTTTCAATCGCATTGAGCCGCCGCGTCAGCACCTGCTGAGCTGCCAGTCTGCGCGCGCCCAGTGCCAAAAATACGATCATGATGACGGGAAATTCCTGCGGCAACAGACTCATCGCCAAGGTGATGCCGGCCAGCAAGGCCTGCAGCCAATCGCCGCGCAAGGTCCAAAAAAGCACGGCCAACGCAAGACTCAGTGACAAGGCAATCAGCATGATTCGCTGTGTCAACCGGCCGATGCCGTCACGCAAGGGCGAAGGTTCGGTAGCAATGCCTTGCAGCGAATGCCCAATGCGGCCCAACGCCGTTTTCCCACCCGTGGCGGTGACACGCACCAGCCCCTGACCGCGCACCACCAAGGTTGCGCCCAGTACCGCACTGCTGCCGGCCTGTTTGGCCACCGCCTCGGATTCGCCGGTTTGCAGGGATTCGTCGAGCGCCAGTTCGTGCGCCTGCAACACATCGCCATCGGCTGGCACCCGGTCGCCTTCGGCCAGCATCATGAGGTCACCGCGCACCACTTCGCGCCCGGCAATACGACGGGCCTGACCGTCACGGATCACCAGCGCGCGCGGACTGGACAGATCGCGCAAGGCATTGAGGGTGTTGTCGGTGCGCCGCTCTTGGCCGATGGTGATGCCCATGATCAACAGCACAAAGCCAAGGAGCGCCAGCGCTTCACGCGGCTCGCCAATGGCAAAATAAATACCACCAGACACCAGCAGCAGCACAAACATCGGCTCACGCGCCACTTCCAGCGCGATGCCCCACAAACTGCGGCCTTCTTGCGGCCCGATCTCATTAGCGCCTTCGCTGAGCAGGCGTGCAGCAGCCGTGGCCTGATCAAGACCAGGGCCGTCTGTGTCGTTCTGCGTGTGTGTCGATTTCATGGATTTGTCAGGAGCGGGGCGAAGACATCATCGTCTCAACGCCCGCCAAAAGGCAAGCCCATCAATGGTCAGACTTGTACCCGCCGCCTTGAAACATGGCGTCGGCCCGCGGCTCTGACAACAGTCCGGAAGGCGAGTGTTGCCACTCCCAGCCCCAATAGGTCAGCACGCCCAGCAGCACCAATGCGGCTAACCAGCGTTTGTTGCTTTTCACCAAGTCGGGGCCCGCGCCTAGGGTGCGGCCGGTCAGCATCGGCAGGGCCTGATTTTTACGGCGCAACACACTCAAACTGGCGATCAGAGCCAAATGCGCCAACACCAGCCACAAAAATAACTCGCCCATGGTCTCGTGCAGATCTTCCATCAGGTCTCCGCCGACATCGTTGTAGTTGAGATAGCCGCTGAGCGTGACTGGCACCACCACCAATAACAAAGCCAACACGGCCAGCGCCATGACGAGATTTTGGCCCTGCAGCCAATTCACCTGACCGGGCTGCGACCATTTGAATGAGGTCAGCCACGCCGGCAAAACGACGAGCTTGCGCCACATCAGCGACAAGCGGGCGTGCCTAGGTCCGATCACGCCATACACCACGCGAAAGCCCAGCAAGCCCGCAAGTGTGTAGCCGAGCGTGACATGCAGCAGGCGCCAAGACTCGCCATCGGCCGTGATGTACGCGCCGACAAAGCACAAGGCAAACAGCCAGTGAAACATGCGGATGGGTGCATCCACCACCCGGCGGCTTGGCGGCGTTGATGCAGCTGGCGCCGGCTTAAGCCTTGACGCCAATGGATTGAGAGTGCTCATGATTTACCTCTTTAAAAATAGTTGTTTGCTCAGGCCTGATGGCAAGGTCACGCCGTCATCGTCAAAGTCGCCTTTATCAGCACCGGTGTGGCAGGCCGCGCAATTGGCAGCGCTTTTGACACTCGCGTGTTTCCAGACCTGCGGGTCCAGCTTGCGGTGTTTGGAGACAAACCAAGCCGAACGCGTGATGCGGTCTTCAGGGGGTGCTTCAGCCACCCGCTTATAGGTGCCAGCTTCAGTTTGCAGCCAGCGGCTGATTTGCTGCACGGCTGCAGGGTCGAGCGAGGCGTCGGAGCCATAGTGCTTGTCCAACCCGCTCATGATCCGAGTCCAGGAGCGCGCCGGCAACAGCCCAGGCGGGTACGCCAAGTGGCAGGCCGCACACTCTGGCTTGTAGATGGGCAAAGCTTGGCGCGGCTGCAAATTGCCGTCGGCCAGCGCAGGTGCCAACGCTGTAGCAGCCAGCATGGCAACCATGCCGCTACGGAGCACCAAGGAAAAATTGGATGTCATGGTGAGGCCTCTCCGCTCAGGGTTTGAGGCTTAAGAGATAAGCCAGCACATCGGCTTTTTCAATGGCGCTGCATTCGCGGCTCAGCACGTCCTTGCAATTGCGGCGAAACCATTTGTCAACGCGATCGCTGTCCGTGAAGGCTTGAGGATTGAAGGCGGGCGCCATCGGCTTGATGACTTTGCCGGTGCTGGCGTGTTTGCCTTGTTGGGTGGGTGGTGTGCCGTGGCAGCTGGCGCAGGACCAATTACCGCCCTGCTTGGCGTTGAAAAACACAAGGCCCTGCTCCACTCTGCCCGGCTGACCGGCATTAGCGCTCCACAGGCTCAGTTGCTGAGCCGGGGTGGTCTCAGCAGCCCAAGCGTGAACGCCCACAGAACCCAAAGTGGTGAGCGCCAGAACTTGTAGTGAACGACGAAGGAAGGTCAGCATGGCAACGGGCTTTCAAGTGAAGACCCATGCATGCTGCGCCCCTGAGGCTGTACGCCGTCTGAAGATGACGTTCAGCTGACGTTCAGACTCGACGATTTTTGGCGGCTATTGCGCGTTAAGAGAAAACCGAAGGCAACTTTTGAGGCGCTTTGATTCTCAGCAATTTGTTGACATTCATGCGCCCATGAACCACCTCGATAGCGGAGGTATTGACACCAAACGTCTTCGCCAGAAAAACCACCATGTGGTCAGTGGCGCGGCCAAGCTTCGGGGCGGCAGTGACACTGACTTTCAATTGGGAACCCTTGGGTTTGCCGATGGCATCTACCTTGGCGTTGGGTTTTCCCAGTATGTTTATAACCAGTGTGTCACCGTCCCATCTGAAAAACGATGCTTCGGCTGGGGGGATGTACTTCATATTCTCGATCTGACCGCAATGACTTCGTAGATTGCTTACTTTACGCTCCCGTTCAGACTGCATTCAGCTTGGACAGAACACAATCGCGTCACAAGCACTTAAACGTCTTCAACGACCGCCTCAGTCACCTCCAAACATGCCTTCGCGTTTTACCCTCTATTCTTGGCTGCTGGTCGCGCTGCTGCCGGCTTTGCTGGCCTTGCCGCTGAACAGCAGCGCACGCGGCGGGCGTGAGGGCCACGACCATGACCGCGCCAGGGCGGCTTTGCAGGCTGGGGAAATTTTGCCGCTGCCAACGATCATGGCACGGGTAGCGCAGTCGTACCCAGGCCATGTGCTGGAAGTTGAACTAGAACGTGAAGACGAACGCTGGATCTACGAATTCAAAATCTTGCAACCCAGCGGCGGCTTGCTCAAGCTTGAAATTGACGCTAAAAGCGGTGACGTGATGAGGCAAAAAACAAAAGGCAGTGATGCGCGTTCTGGTCGCTGAAGACGAACCCACCTTGTCGGCGCAACTGTGTTCGGCGCTGGCCGATGCCGGTTACGCCGTGGACGCCGCCCGCAACGGCCGTGACGCCTGCTATCAAGGCGAAACGCAGTCTTACGACGCCGTCGTGCTAGACCTCGGCCTGCCTGAGCTGGACGGCATCAGCGTGCTCAAACGTTGGCGCAGCCAAGGTCAAACCATGCCGGTGCTGATCCTCACAGCGCGTGACCAATGGCATGAAAAAGTCGCCGGCATTGACGCCGGCGCCGATGACTACCTGACCAAACCTTTTCACATGGAAGAGCTGCTGGCGCGGCTGCGCGCGTTGATCCGCCGGTCGCAAGGGCTGGCCTCGCCAACCCTGAGCTGCGGCGACCTCACGCTGGACACGCGCAGCAGCCGTGTCAGTCTGGCGGGCTTGCCGGTGAATCTGACCAGCCACGAATACAAGGTGCTTGAATACCTGATGCACCGCCCGAACGCGGTGGTCTCGCGCGCTGAATTGACTGAACATATTTACGCACAAGACTTTGACCGCGACTCCAATACGATTGAGGTTTTCGTCGGCCGCCTGCGCAAAAAACTCCCCGCCGAGCTGATAGAAACCGTTCGCGGCTTGGGCTACCGACTGGTGCCGCCGGCATGATTCGCCCGGGCTGGGCGGCGTCGCTGCGTTTTCGCTTGCTGGCGGCCACACTGGTAGCGCTGAGCTTGGCACTTCTGCTGGCCGGGCTGCTGCTGGCCAGCTTGTTCCGGCAACATGTTGAACGTCAGTTTGAAGACACGCTGCGGCTGCAGTTGGATCAGCTGACAGCGAGTGTGAATTTCAATACAGCGGGCGATCCCCAGCTTCTGCCGCAGGCCTTGCTTGACCCGCGTTGGCAACAACCTTATTCAGGGCTTTACTGGCAGATAGATGGAAAAGGAGAGGAAGAAGGGCCTGAGCAGCGCGGCCTGCTGCGCTCGCGTTCACTGTGGGACACCGCGCTGACCTTGCCTGCTGATGCCTTGCTCGACGGTGCCGTCCATGCGCACCAGATCGCCGGGCCACTGGGCGTGCGCTTGCTGCTGTTGGAGCGCTCGGTGCATGCGGCCGAGCATCCCGAGCATCGCTGGCGCTTGGTGGTTGCCGCCGACACGCGCGCGTTGGAAGACGCGGTGACGCGCTTCAGCGGCATGCTGGCGGCGTATTTGGCGCTGCTATTTTTACTCTTGGGGTTGGCCGCGCTGGCGCAGGTGTATGTAGGACTGCGGCCGTTGCGGGCGCTGGAGCAAGCCGTCATCAACGTGCGAGAAGGTAGGGCGCAGCGCTTGCAAGGCCAGTTTCCGGCCGAGGTGCAAGCCTTGAGCGATGACTTCAACCGGGTGCTGGACCGCCACGCGGAGGTGGTTGAACGCGCACGCCACCACGCCGGCAACTTGGCTCACGCGGTGAAAACACCCTTGGCCGTGCTGGCGCAAGCGGCAGCGCAAGACACCGCACCTGGGCTGTCGCGACTGGTGCAAGAACAAGTCCAACTTGCCACGCGGCACATCGACTGGCACCTGGCACGCGCCAGAGCCGCCGGCGCGCAGCGGCTGCCAGGCCAACGCACCGCGATAGCCCCTGCGCTCGGCGGGCTGATTCGCGTGATGCAACGCGTTCATGTAGCACGCGGCTTGATGATCGATTGCGATGCGCAACTGAACGACAACGCCGACTGTGCGTTTGCCGGTGAGGAGCAAGACCTGCAAGAAATGCTGGGCAACGTGCTCGACAACGCCTGCAAATGGGCACGCCACACGATTCGCGTCAGCGTGGCCGCAGTGGCCGATGCGTCACCACCGCAACTGCGCGTGTGCATTGAAGATGATGGACCGGGAATTGACGAAGCCTTGCGCCAGCAAGTCTTGGCGCGTGGTGTGCGCGCAGACGAATCAGTGCCAGGCTCGGGTCTGGGCTTGGCCATCGTGGCGGACTTGGTACAGCTGTATGGTGGCACTCTGCAACTCGGCACATCGACGCTGGGTGGCTTGAAGCTGGAACTGTACTTACCCGCGGTCAGCTGAAAAACCGACAAGCTTTTATACTGAGCGGTTCCGCCCTCCTTTCAACAGCCTCTGGACACACACCATGAAACGCTGCACCCCATGAGCAAAAAAGTCTTTATCAAAACCTTCGGCTGCCAGATGAACGAGTACGACTCGGACAAGATGAGCGACGTCTTGCATGCCGCTGAAGGCTATGAACCTACGCAAGACGTGGAGGAAGCGGACTTGATACTTTTCAACACCTGTTCGGTGCGTGAAAAAGCGCAAGAAAAAGTCTTCAGTGACCTAGGCCGCATCAAGCACCTGAAGAAAAAAGGCGTGCTGATCGGTGTCGGCGGCTGTGTCGCCAGTCAAGAAGGTGCGGCCATCATTCAGCGTGCGCCGTATGTGGACGTGGTGTTTGGTCCGCAAACGCTGCACCGCCTGCCTGAGCTTTTAAAGGCGCGCGAGCGTCTGGGCAAATCGCAGGTCGACATCAGCTTTCCTGAGATCGAAAAATTTGACCACCTGCCGCCCGCCCGCGTCGAAGGTGCCAGCGCTTTCGTCAGCATCATGGAAGGCTGTTCTAAATATTGCAGCTATTGCGTGGTGCCCTACACCCGCGGCGAAGAAGTCTCGCGGCCGTTTGACGACGTGCTGGTCGAGATCGCCGGGCTGGCCGACCAAGGCGTCAAAGAAGTCACCTTGCTGGGGCAAAACGTCAACGCTTACCGCGGCCCGATGACAGCGGCCGGTAAAAGTGGCCAGACTGAAATAGCCGACTTCGCCCTGCTGCTCGAATACGTCTCCGACATTCCCGGCATTGAGCGCATTCGCTACGTCACCAGCCATCCGAATGAGTTCACGCAAAGCCTGATTGAGGCTTACGCCAAGCTGCCCAAACTGGTCAACCATTTGCACTTGCCGGTGCAGCACGGCAGCGACCGCATCTTGATGGCGATGAAGCGCGGCTACACCGCCATGGAATACAAAAGCACGATTCGCAAGCTGCGCGCCATTCGGCCTGACCTGGCCATGAGCAGCGACTTCATCGTCGGTTTTCCCGGCGAGACAGAAGAAGACTTCGGCAAAATGATGAAGCTGATTGACGACGTCGGCTACGACACCTCGTTCAGCTTTATCTTCAGCCCACGCCCCGGCACACCCGCCGCCACGCTGCATGACGACACGCCGCATGAAGTCAAACTGCGCCGCCTGCACGAGCTGCAAGCCGCCATTGACGCCAATGTGCGCGCCATCAGCGCCAGCCGCCACGGCACCGTGCAGCGCATTTTGGTCGAGGGCACGTCGCGCAAAGACGCCACCGAACTGATGGGCCGAACCGAGTGCAACCGCGTCGTCAACTTCAAAGGCCCGGCGCGCTTAGTCGGCCAGATGGTCGACATCAAAATCACCGAAGCCATGCAGCGTTCGCTGCGCGGTGAGGTCTTGACTACAGAAGACGTCAGCATGGCCGTCTGATGGGTGAAACGCCGCGCACAGACAAGTCATCGACAGCGGCAAGTGCGACAGCCACATCACGTCTGACTCGAAGCCGCTGGCTGCAGCGTTTTTCTTTTCGACAGCTGTTAGTCATTGCTTTTTTATTGGTCGCTGCGCTGTTGGGTGCGGCTTCTCTCAGGGCGGTTTTCACGCTGGAAGAGTTGACCCGGCAAAGCCGCGACAGTGGCATTCGTGCGCTCGAGTTGAGTGCCGAAGCGCAATCTCTGGCCGAGCGAAGTATGTCGATGGAGCGCAGTTCACGGCAATCGGTGGTGCTCGACGACCGCGGCTTGCGCGAGCGATTCCGCGAGGAAGCTGAAGATGCCGGCAAAACCATCGACGTGCTGGCTCGCGAAGGCGAATCTCTCGCCGCGGCCCAGCGTTGGCGCCAGCACATACAGAGTATTGCGCGACTGCTCAACGGACCGCCCGAAACAGCATTGGACCGTGACCGCCAGTTGATGCACGCATTTCGCGCTTTGGACGGTGTGAATGTGGCCATCGCCCAGCAGGTTCGGCAAGCCCTGCAAAGCCAAAACCAAGCGCTGGTGAGCCAGCTTGAAGCGAGTCGCCAGCGCATGACGCAGCAAGTCATTTGGGCGATTGCACTGGCCGTGGCCATGGCACTGATCTTCGGCATCTGGTTCACACGGCCGCTTAAACGGCTTGAACAAGCCATTGTTGGTTTGGGTGAAAACCGGCTTGACGCCAGCATTGCAATTGCCGGACCAGCTGACTTGGCGCTGATCGGTGAACGGCTGAATTGGCTGCGGCTGCGGCTGGTTGAGCTGGAAGCTGACAAGGCGCGGTTTTTACGCCACATTTCACATGAACTCAAAACCCCGCTGGCCTCGCTGCGTGAAGGCGTTTCCTTGCTGCAAGACGGTGTTGGCGGCGTGCTGAGCCAAGACCAACGAGAAATCGTGCAAATCTTGGGCCACAACGCCAGCGTGTTGCAAGGCCAAATCGAAGACTTGCTGCGCTTCAATGCTGCCGCATTTGAAGCGCGCCAATTGCACCGTCAACGCGTCGATCTGCTGCATCTTGTGGAAACACAAGTTGAGGCGCAACAGCTGCAGTGGCGCGCCCGCGAACTGCAGGTGACGGTTGAAAATGACAGTCGATCTAGCGCGCCGATACGCCTTGAAATAGATGCCGAAAAAATTGGCACAGCGCTGGGCAACCTGCTCTCCAATGCGATCCGTTTTTCACCCTCGGGCGGTTTGATCCGCATCACGCTGGGAACGCGCCCCGGACTGGCGCTGATTCAAATCGACGACGAAGGCAGCGGTGTCGCTGAAGCCGACCGTCAACGTATTTTTGAACCCTTTTACCGTGGCGAACTTCAACCGACAGACGCTGTGCGCGGTAGCGGCATTGGCCTGTCCATCGTGCATGAGTACATTGCCGCGCACGGCGGCCGTATTGAGCTGTTGCCCGAGCAGCCTGGCGCGCACTTCAGAATTGAAATACCTTATGCCCATGTCTCTTAAATTCCTGCGTCTGCCGCTTGGCACACCGACCCGGCTGCTCAGTCTGGTCGCTGTGCTGTGGCTCAGCGGCTGTGCCGTGACACCACTCGACCCAGCCCCTGCAGCTGCCAGCCCAAACATCCCGGTGGCCAGCGTTATCACCACGCCCGACTCCACAGCCTTCAGCAGCGACATATCAACGTCGGCCCGGATCGCTCGGTATCACGTGAAACAGGTTGCAGCCGTGCTCGACTACGCAGACCGCGTCAGGATTTTGCCAGCCCCAGAATTGTCTACCGAAGTGGCACGTCTAGCACTCTCGGTCGAGCCCCTTGAGCAGTTGAAACTCTCGCTGGCACTGGTGCAATTGCGACAGTTGCCCGCATTGATCCGTGCGCAAGACACAGTGGCCATGGTGCTCGGCAACAACACCGAAGCCGCACAAGCACTGCACCCGCTGGCGCGATTGCTGGCGGCGCGTTACACCGAGCAGCGTCGGACAGAAGACCAGTTCGAATTGCAGCAGCAGCAGGTGCGCGACCTCCAGCGTCGATTGGACCAAACCACCGAGCGACTCGAAGCGCTGGTTGCCATTGAACGCAGCTTGGGTAACCGACCGGTGCCGTTGCAAACCAAGCCGCGCAGCAACCAACTCCAGCCATGAAGACAAGCCATGCGAATGTCGACGCCATGAAAACAGCAGCTCTCGTGCTGGTGGTTGACGACGACCCCGACATGCTGCGCTTGCTGACACTGCGCCTGAACGCCGCTGGTTACCGCATCAGCACCGCTACTTCGGCTGAAGCCGCGCTGACGCAGCTGCAGATTGAAAGACCTCAGCTGGTGCTGAGCGATGTGCAACTGCCCGGCCGCGACGGGCTGGCTCTGTTTGACGAAGTCCGACTGCTGCACCCTTCGCTGCCAGTGATTTTGCTGACCGCACATGGCACCATCCCAGACGCGGTACAGGCCACTGAGCGCGGCGTTTTCACCTACCTCACGAAACCGTTTGACAGCAAGGCCTTGCTCGACAAAATCTCCCAAGCGCTGGAACTGAGCGCGCCCGGCGACTCACCGGCCAGCGCCGGCAACAGTGTCTGGCAAAGCGGCATCATCAGCCGCTCGAACCACATGGCCGAAGCCTTGGCGGAAGCGCGCATGGTGGCGCAGACCGATGCCAGCGTACTGATTCGCGGCGAAAGCGGCACCGGCAAGGAACTGCTGGCGAAGTCGATTCACCAAGCCAGCGCCCGCGCCAACAAGCCCTTTGTGGCGGTCAATTGCGGCGCTATTCCAGAAGCCTTGCTGGAGTCTGAACTGTTCGGCCACATGAAGGGCGCCTTCACCGACGCCGTGGCCAACCACAAAGGTTTGTTTCAGGCAGCCGACGGCGGCACATTGCTGCTCGACGAAATCGGCGATATGCCGCCGGCCCTGCAAGTCAAGCTGCTGCGCGTGCTGCAAGAGCGCGTGGTACGCCCACTTGGTTCGAGCCAATCGATTCCAGTGGATGTGCGCATCATCTCGGCCACGCACCATGACTTGGACGCTGCCATGGCCGAAGGCCTTTTTCGCGCCGATCTGTATTACCGGCTGAATGTCGTGACCTTGACGCTGCCACCGCTGGCCGACAGGCGCGAAGACATTCCGTTACTGGCGAATCACTTCCTCTTGAAGCTGTCGCAAAAGTACAGTAAGCGCCTCAGCGGTTTCGCCCCTGAAGCCCTGAAGGCTTTGGGCACAGCCGCCTGGCCGGGCAATGTGCGGCAGTTGCACAACGTCGTTGAGCAGGTCTGCGCGCTGTCGACCACGCCGCTGATTTCTCTCGCGCTGATGCAACGCGCCCTGCGCTCACCGAGCATGGAAGTGCTGAGCTTGGCCGATGCCCGACAGCGTTTTGAACGCGACTACTTGGTGGGACTGCTGAAACTGACCGATGGCAATGTAGCCGACGCAGCCCGCTTGGCCGACCGGAATCGCACCGAGTTTTACCGCCTGATGCAAAAACACGGGCTGACCTCCGGGCACTTCAAGACCGATGCGGGGCAAGCACCTTCAGAGCCTGTCGTTTGATAGCGACACGGCCAAGCCATTGATTTAAAACACTAATTCATTCATACCCGGCAAGGCAGCCATGCCTTGTCGCTGACTGGCGACAAAAACAAGGGTAAACCAGTGGTTTTGAGGGTCACGGTAGGTCGACCACGAACAATAATGGCTCAAGCCATTGATTCAAAAGGATTTTTCTGCACTGGCACGGGCTTTGCCCTAGTCATGCCATGCAAACACTTTTAAACCGCCTGAACGCCCACGGACAACGCAGCCAGCTGCGCGAAGAACGCCATCCGAATTCCGTGACAGCCCCACCAGTGCACCGCGGCAGCATGACGCCACGACCATGGCGCGGTTTCTGGAACAGCTTGAGCACCGCGATGCTGCAGCCGCTGAAGGGCATGCGTCCCACATCAGCGACAACGCCGACAGGCGCTGAGCTCGCTCCCTGGCAAAAGGCAGCGCAGCGCCGACGCACGGCCTTTGTGGTGCTCACGGTGATCAGCACCGCGCTGGCGGCCCACTTGTTTTCCAACATGCAGCCAGCCTACGAAAGCGCTTGGCTGCAATACAGCCAACTGGTTTTGTTCACCTTGCTGTCAGCTTGGGTAGTGACCGGTTTCATGACCGCAATGATGGGCTTTTACGTCACGCTGCGCGGTGACGCACACTCGCTGTCGGCCAAAAAGGTCCAACACCACACGCTGGACCCGTCGACCCGAACGGCCATCATCATGCCGATCTGCAACGAAGATGTGCGCAGCGTGTTTGCCGGTCTGCGCGCCACCTGCGAGTCGGTCTCCAGCACCGGCCATGTCGGGGCCTTCGACGTGTTTGTGCTGTCCGACACCAACAACCCCGACACACAAAAAGCCGAGCGTGCGGCCTGGGAAGATCTGCGCGCTCAGCTGGCTGCACGTCCCGATCAGCCGCAAATTGAGGTGTATTACCGACTGCGCAAGCGCCGCACCGACCGCAAGGCCGGCAACGTGGCGGACTTCTGCCGTCGCTGGGGCAAAGACTACCGCTACATGGTGGTGCTCGACGCCGACAGCGTCATGAGCGGTGACTGCTTGGTCTCCATGGTCAAGCTGATGGAAGCCAACCCAACAGCCGGCATCATCCAGACCGCCACGCAAGCCATTGGCCATGTGACGCTGCATGCCCGCACGCAGCAGTTCGCCTCCCGCGTGACGGGCCGCTTGTTCACGCTCGGCATGCAGTTCTGGCAAATGGGCGATTCGCACTATTGGGGCCACAACGCCATCATCCGCATTGAACCTTTCATGCAGCACTGCGCACTGGCGCGCATCAAGGGCACGGGCGGCTTGTCGGGCAGCATCATGTCGCACGACTTCGTTGAAGCCGCGCTGATGCGCCGCGCCGGTTTTCACGTCTGGTTGGTGGCAGACTTGGTCGGCAGCTACGAACAGCAACCGCCTGATCTGCTGGCTGAATTGCAGCGCGACCGCCGCTGGTGCCAAGGCAATTTGCAAAATGCCCGCTTGATCGCGGAACCCGGTATTCATCCCGTGCACCGCTCGATGTTCGGCACCGGCGCCATGGCTTACTTGTCGGCCCCGCTGTGGTTGTGCTTTTTGACGCTCGGCACGGCCTTGTGGATGATGGACTCGCCGCTGGTCGCAGACTGGGCGACACTGCCGCCCGAACTGATTGCCTTGTGGGTCTGGACGCTGTGCATGTTGTTCATGCCGCGTGTTCTGGGTCTGCTGTCGATACTGCTGCGCCGCGAACAACATTTGTATGGCGGCAGCTTGGCTTTGCTTCGCAGCGGCTTGCTGGAAACTGGCGTGGCCTTGCTCCAAGCACCAGTGCGCATGGTGGCGCATTCGATCTTTGTGGCGGTGGCCATCACCGGCATCCAACTCGACTGGAAATCACCTCCGCGTGAAGCCAACGCCGTGCCATGGCGTCATGCCGCTGCGCACTTTGCACCGCAGACCGCGTTTGTGAGTGTCTTGGCTGTGCTCTTGGCGATCGTCGATCCGAGCGCCTTGGTCTGGTTGCTGCCGGTGGGTCTGCCGCTGCTGCTGGCCATCCCCATGACCGTGCTGAGCAGCAAAGTCGGCATGGGTGCCGCTTTGCAAGCGCATGGCTACTTGTTGATTCCAGAAGAGTCGCGTGCACCGGCTGTGTTGCGCCGGGCTTGGTTGCATGCCCGCCAGCCGCTGGCGCTGGGTCTTCGGGCTGCTTGAAGACGAGTGTGAACGGCAGGGATTGAAAGGCTAGAACTTGGGCATGCCGCCCAAGCCTTTCATCCCGCCCATGCGCTTCATCATTTTCATCATGCCGCTGCCCTTCATCTTTTTCATCATGCCCTGCATCTGCTCGAACTCATTGAGCAAGCGGTTGACTTCCTGAACATGCACCCCAGAGCCCGCAGCGATGCGGCGCTTGCGGGTGGCTTTGATGAGCTCGGGCTTGCGCCGCTCCAGCGGCGTCATGCTTTGGATAATGCCTTCCTTGCGGCGAATGTCTTTTTCAGCCTTGTCCATGTCCATCTGGCCGGCCTTGGCCGCCATCTGCGCCGGCAGCTTGTCCATCAGGCTGGACAGGCCGCCCATGTTTTTCATCTGCTGCAGCTGACTCAAAAAATCGTCAAGGTCAAAACCGCTGCCGCTTTTGAGCTTGGCCGCGAGCTTTTGCGCCGCCGCCACATCGACACCGGCGGTGACTTGCTCCACCAGCGCCAAAATGTCACCCATGCCCAAAATGCGGCCGGCGTGGCGCTCGGCATCAAAGACCTCTAAGCCGTCCAGTTTTTCGCTGGTCCCCGAAAACTTGATCGGTGCGCCGGTGATTTGACGCACGCTCAAAGCAGCGCCGCCGCGTGAATCACCGTCGGTCTTGGTCAGGATGATGCCGGTCAAGGGCAGCGCATCCTTGAAGGCCTTGGCGGTGTTGATCGCGTCTTGACCCTGCATGGCGTCGACCACGAACAAGGTCTCGACCGGTTGCAACACCGCATGCAATTCCTTGATCTCGCTCATCAGCGCTTCATCAATGGCCAAGCGGCCCGCGGTGTCGACCAGCAGCACATCGAAGAAATGCCGGCGCGCGTAATCCAGCGCAGCACGGGCAATGTCGACAGGTTTTTGATCCGGCGAGCTGGGGAACCATTCGGCACCCGCTTGCTGAGTGACGGTTTTGAGCTGCTCAATGGCGGCCGGACGGTACACGTCGCCAGACACCGTCAGCACTTTCTTCTTGCGCTTTTCAATCAGATGCTTGGCCAGCTTTGCGGTGGTGGTGGTTTTACCCGCGCCTTGCAGACCGGCCATCAAAATCACCGCCGGTGGTTGCGCCGCTAGATTAATGTCACTGACACCTTCGCCCATGGTCGCGGCGAGTTCACGGTTGACAATGCCGACCAAGGCTTGGCCCGGTGACAGCGAACCCATGACTTCTTGCCCCAAGGCTTTGTCCTTGACGCGGGCGACAAAGTCGCGCACCACCGGCAAGGCCACGTCGGCTTCCAGCAAGGCCATGCGCACTTCGCGCAGCATGTCCTGCACGTTCGACTCGGTGATGCGGGCCTGGCCACGCATTTCCTTAACGAGGCGGGAGAGTTTGTCGGTAAGGGCTGAGGCCATGTGACGACTCCACGCATGGAGCAAGGGTTAATTAAAACAAGCAGGGAAGGGATAAACTGTTGCCATGATTTTAGCTTTCAGCGCGTGGTTTGGCTTGACGACAGCCGTCGGGGCCGCGCTTTTGTATGGTGTTTTATCGCTGCTCAGCCAGCGCCTGAGCACGCCCGCAGCGCGCGCATGGCTGCTGGCGGCTTGGCTGTTGCACGCGATGGCGCTGGCGGCCGGCCTGTTTGGGCAGCCGCCACGTTTTGGTTTTGCGCCGGCTTTGTCGACCACGGTCTGGCTTGTTGTGACGATTTACGCGATTGAAAGCGGCCTCATTCCGCAGCTCAAAGCGCGCTGGGCGCTGGCCGCCGTCGGTGCGGCGGCGGTGCTGTTAGCGCTGGCGTTTCCGGGCACCAGCTACCACCGCATCGCATCGCCTTGGTTGCCTTTGCACTGGGCACTGGGCATGGCCTCTTATGGTCTATTCGCATCCGCGTTAGTCCATGGCTGGCTGATGGGCCGTTCTGAGCGCTCCATGCGCTCGGCGCACCCCAACGATTCAGGCGTGCCCTTGCTGACGCTGGAACGACTGACCTTTCGCTTTGTTGAAGCGGGCTTTATATTGCTGACCGCCTCGTTGCTGGCAGGCTGGTTTTTTGCCGAAACGCTGTACGGTCCACATTTGGGGCCCCTGTGGAATCACAAGACCATTTTTTCTGTGCTAGCTTGGCTGACATTTTCCGGCTTGCTGGTAGGTCGGGCACGCTTGGGCTGGCGCGGTCGCAAGGCGCGCAATGTTCTTTATCTTGGGTCGGGCTTGCTACTACTTGGTTACGCCGGCTCGCGTTTTGTTCTTGAAGTGGTGCTGCACCGGCTATGAAATACCTGTTGATTTTTGGCCTCACGATCGCTGTGATATGGCTGTGGCAAGGAAAGCGGCGATCTGCGCTCACAGAAAAAACGCGCCAACAAAAATCCAAAGCACAGGGCCGCCCACGTCAATTACCCACCACCGAGATCGTTGCCTGCGACGTCTGCGCTGTTCACCTGCCGCGGACTGAGGCGCTGACCAATGGCCGCGGTGTCTACTGCAGTGAAGCACACCGTCGTCAGGCTGAAGGCTGATGCCGAAGACAGCCCCGTTGACACAAACACAGCCATTATGGAAAGACGGCTGGTACAGCTTCGCGAGGCGCTTGGACTCCTCTAACTTCGGGCCTCGGCCGATGGACGTCCAGCCAGAGCTGATCGTCATCCATTCCATCAGCCTGCCCCCGGGCGACTTCGGCACCGGACAAGTGCAACGCCTGTTCACAAATCAGCTCGATTGGGATGCGCACGATTATTTCCGCAGCATGCGCGGCCTGAAAGTCTCCGCACATTTTTTCATCGCCCGCGATGGTCAGCTGTGGCAGTTCGTCAGCTGCAAGGACCGCGCCTGGCACGCCGGTGAATCCACTTACCGAGGCAAAGCCAACTGCAATGACTACTCAGTCGGCATTGAACTCGAAGGTCTGGAAGGACAGATTTTTGAATCCGCCCAGTACGAAACCCTGAGCAGCCTGTCGGCCGCCTTGCTACAGACCTACGCCATCAGTCAGGTAGCCGGGCATGAGCACATTGCCCCAGGACGCAAGCAAGACCCGGGTGATGGCTTCGATTGGCCCCTGTTGCTCCGCTCACTGGGCTTGGGATCTGCCAGTTTTCCGGACCATGCCGCCGAACCAATGCCGAAATAAGCCACGCCCAAAGTGCGGTTTCCCCAGAATCCAAGCGTCTCGATCGCTACAATCTAGCCCATCATCAATTAATCTAAAAAACACTACATGTAGTGCTTGAATTAAGTTTAGACACTAGATATAGTGTGTGAACATAATTTTATTAATGTGATTTGACCCGCTAATTGACCCAAAAAATTCAAGAAACGACCCTCCGGTGACGCAATTCCCGCATCAGTCTTAGCCGGTCAGTCTTCCACGAACATCTCTCAATAATTCACCCGAGGAAATCCATGCAAACCAGCATTCACTCCACAGCCAACTCGCCAACAAGCTTGGCCACGGCTCATCTGGGCGCAGACACGCAGACGCATCCAACCCCCTATAGCCAATACCAAATCATTCGCCGAAACGGCGCTGTGGTGCCTTTTGAGCCGAACAAAATCGCGGTGGCCATGATGAAGGCCTTTTTGGCAGTGCATGGCACCCAAGGTGCAGCGTCTGCCAGCGTGCGTGAAACCGTCGACGGCCTAACCCAAGCAGTGATCCGCGCCTTGATGCGCTCGCGTCCAGGTGGTGGCACTTTTCACATTGAAGATGTGCAAGACAACGTCGAACTTGGCTTGATGCGCGGCGGCCATCATGAAATTGCCCGAGCCTACGTGCTCTACCGCGAAAAACGCACACAAGAGCGTGCTCAGCAAAGCGCTCATCAAATGCCCGCCGTACATTCGCTGCACGTCATCGATGGTGGGAAAAAAGTCGCCCTCGACATCGCTCAGCTGCAAGCCCTGATTGAAGCGTCTTGCGCCGGTCTGGGCGCTGAAGTCAAGCCAGACCCAATCGTCGCAGAAACCATGCGCAACCTGTACGACGGCGTGCCGATCGACGAGGTCTACAAAGCCTCTATCCTGGCCGCACGTACTCTCATCGAAAAAGACCCCGATTACACCTACGCCACAGCCCGCCTGTTACTGCATACCATCCGTCGCGAGGTGCTGGGTGAAGAAGTCGCCCATGAGGCGATGAGCACCCGCTACGCCGAGTACTTCCCCAAGTTCATCCAGAAGGGTGTCGACAACGAATTGCTGGACGAAAAACTGCTGCAGTTTGACTTGGCCCGCCTCGGTGCTGCGCTCAAGCCTGAGCGTGACATGCAGTTTGACTACCTCGGCCTGCAGACACTGTTTGACCGTTACTTCCTGCACGTACGCAAGCAGCGTATCGAACTGCCACAAGCCTTCTTCATGCGTGTCGCTATGGGCTTGTCGCTCGACGAAATCGACCGCGAAGGCCGAGCCATCGAGTTCTACGAAATCATGTCCTCGTTCGACTTCATGTCGAGCACACCGACCCTCTTCAACGCTGGCACTCTGCGCTCCCAGTTGTCGTCTTGCTACCTGACCACGGTCGCCGACGACTTGGGCGGCATCTACGACGCCATCAAAGAAAACGCATTGCTGTCGAAATTTGCTGGTGGCTTGGGTAATGACTGGACACCGGTTCGCGCATTGGGCGCCCACATCAAGGGCACCAACGGCGAGTCACAAGGTGTTGTGCCTTTCCTCAAGGTAGTCAACGACACTGCTGTGGCGGTCAACCAAGGCGGCAAGCGCAAAGGCGCCGTCTGCGCGTACCTGGAAACGTGGCACCTCGATATTGAAGAGTTCCTAGAGCTGCGTAAAAATACCGGCGACGACCGTCGCCGCACGCACGACATGAACACCGCCAACTGGATTCCTGATCTGTTCATGCGCCGCGTCATGGAAAAAGGCAGCTGGACGCTGTTCTCGCCCAATGACACGCCCGATCTGCACGACAAGTACGGCATCGCGTTTGAAAAGGCCTACACCGCCTACGAAGCCCGCGCCGAACGCGGTGAGCTCAAGCCTTCACGCAAACTGCAAGCCATCGACATGTGGCGCAAGATGCTCTCGATGCTGTTTGAGACGGGTCATCCATGGATCACCTTCAAAGACGCCTGCAATGTGCGCTCGCCACAGCAACACTGCGGTGTGGTTCATTCGTCGAACCTCTGCACCGAGATCACGCTCAATACCAGCGACACCGAAACCGCTGTCTGCAACCTCGGCTCGGTCAATCTGGTGCAACACCTGAAAACCGCTGCCGACGGCTCCAAAGAGCTAGACCACGACAAGCTCAAGCGGACCATCACGACGGCCATGCGCATGCTGGACAATGTGATTGACATCAATTACTACGCTGTTAAAAAAGCCCGCGACTCCAACATGCGCCACCGTCCGGTCGGTCTGGGCATCATGGGCTTTCAAGATTGCCTGTACGAATTGCGCACGCCTTACGCCAGCGATGCGGCGGTTGAATTCGCCGACAAATCAATGGAAGCCGTCTGCTACCACGCCTACTGGGCTTCGACCGAACTGGCCAAAGAGCGCGGCAAATACGCCAGCTACAAAGGCTCGCTCTGGGACCAAGGTATCTTGCCACTCGACACCCTTGACATGCTGGCCAAAGAACGTGGTGGCTACATCGAAGTTGACCGTTCCGCCACCCTAGACTGGAACACGCTACGAAGCAAGATTGCCGTCGACGGCATGCGCAATTCAAACTGCGTCGCCATTGCACCGACCGCCACGATTTCCAACATCATTGGTGTTGACGCCTGCATCGAGCCTTGCTTTGGCAATCTCTCGGTCAAGTCCAACTTGTCCGGTGAGTTCACGGTCATCAACGGCTACTTGGTTCGTGATCTGAAGCGCCTCGGCCTATGGGACGACGTGATGGTCGTTGATCTGAAGCACTTTGATGGCTCACTGCGCCCGATCGACCGCGTACCGCAAGAAATCAAAGCGCTGTACGCCACGGCTTTTGAAGTCGACGCCACTTGGCTGGTTGAAGCGGCCTCGCGTCGCCAGAAGTGGATTGACCAAGCACAGTCGCTGAATATTTACATGTCTGGCGCTTCGGGCAAAAAACTCGACGACACCTACAAGCTGGCTTGGCTGCGTGGATTGAAAACAACTTATTACCTGCGCACCATGGGTGCCACGCACGCAGAAAAATCGACAGTGAAAGCGGGCAAGCTCAATTCAGTGGCGTCTGGCAATACAGACGACAGCGGCAGCATGAACGCCATGGACGCTGCTGCCGCCACTGCACATGCTCAGTTGAGTGCAACACCTGCGACCGACATCAAGTTCTGCGCGATCGACGACCCAGGTTGTGAGGCTTGTCAATAAAAAACTATGTGCGGAGCAGATGCTCTGCAACGCACATTTCGATGTAATTGAACAACACTCACTCCAGCGATTTCAATGAATAACTTTTCATTTTTAAACGCTGCTTTCATAATCCAAAGTTATTGGGAACATCTATGTTGACCTGGGACGAAGAAGTCAAACCATCACTGCAAAATACGCTGACCAGCGGCTCTCCCGAAAGCCGCTCGATAGAGCTTCCGCCATTTTCTTTCCAACCTCAAGCCGACGCGCCTCAGCGGATGCTCAACGATGGTGCTATCGTGCCTGCCGTGTTGAAGCCAGTCGCGGCGGCAGCAACCACAGCGTTTGATTCGTCGGCATCCACACCGGCGACTTACCGCCGTGTCAAGGCCTCCGACAAACGCATCATCAACGGTCAGACCGACGTCAACCAGTTGGTGCCATTCAAGTACAAATGGGCTTGGGAAAAATACCTTGCTACTTGTGCCAACCATTGGATGCCGCAAGAAGTCAACATGACACGCGACATCGCTCTGTGGAAAGATCCCAATGGTTTGACCGATGACGAGCGCCGCTTGGTCATGCGTAACCTCGGCTTTTTCGTCACCGCTGACTCTCTGGCCGCCAACAACATCGTGCTGGGCACTTACCGCCATATCACTGCGCCAGAGTGCCGCCAGTTCCTTTTGCGACAAGCTTTCGAAGAAGCCATCCATACCCATGCGTATCAGTACATCACTGAATCATTGGGCTTGGACGAAGGCGAGATCTTCAACGCCTACAACGAAGTCCAGTCGATTCGCGACAAAGACCAGTTCCTGATTCCTTTCATTGACGCCATATCAGACCCGCTCTTCAAAACAGGCACGCCAGAGAACGATCAGACCCTGCTTAAGTCACTCATCGTCTTTGCCTGCCTGATGGAAGGTCTGTTCTTCTATGTGGGCTTCACGCAGATTTTGGCGTTGGGTCGACAGAACAAAATGACCGGTGCTGCAGAGCAGTACCAATACATCTTGCGCGACGAGTCGATGCATTGCAACTTCGGTATTGATCTGATCAACCAGCTCAAGCTTGAAAATCCGCACCTCTGGACATCTGAATTCAAGGCCGAGATCAAGGCCCTGTTCATGCAGGCCGTCGAGCTCGAGTATCGCTATGCAGAAGACACCATGCCGCGCGGCGTACTGGGACTCAATGCCTCCATGTTCAAGGGCTACCTGCGCTATATCGCGAACCGCCGTGCGACTCAAATTGGCCTTGAGACGCTGTTCCCGAATGAAGAAAATCCATTCCCATGGATGAGTGAAATGATCGACTTGAAAAAAGAGCGTAACTTCTTCGAAACCCGCGTGATTGAATATCAATCAGGCGGCGCGCTCTCTTGGGATTAAGTTTGTAGCAACATGATTTTTGAACTACACAAAAACCAGTTAGCACGCAGCAAAGCGCGCCATGGTTTTTGTTCCCGTGTTCTCGGCGCTGGGCCCCGGTCTTCCGGCTGGCCCAACCCCGTGAATCGCTTCACGTACTCCAGACGTGAAGTGCTCTTTGCAACGTGATCAAGGAGAAAACTATGGCAACTGCGAAAAAAGTAGCATCTAAAAAAGCTGCACCCAAAAAAGCCCCGGTCGCTAAAAAAGCACCGGCCAAGAAAGCCCCAGCTAAAAAAGTAGCAGCGAAAAAGGCTCCGGCCAAAAAAGTAGCAGCTAAAAAAGTAGCAGCTAAAAAAGCACCGGCTAAAAAAGTCGTTGCCAAAAAAGCGCCCGCGAAAAAAGTAGCAGCGAAAAAGGCTCCGGCCAAAAAAGCGGCTGCGAAAAAAGCGCCAGCGAAAAAAGCTCCGGCCAAAAAAGCGGCTGCGAAAAAAGCGCCAGCGAAAAAAGCGGCTGCAAAAAAAGTAGCTGCGAAGAAACCCGCTGCGAAGAAAGCCGCGAAAAAGCCCGCTGCGAAGAAAGCCGCGAAAAAGCCCGCTGCCAAAGCACCTGCTGTAGCGGCTAGCCCAGCGGCTCAGACAACTCTGAACCCGCAAGCTGCTTGGCCGTTTCCAACAGCCAGCAAGCCCTAAGCAGTCAGGTAACTCTGCTTAAAGCCTGGCATCGAAAGGTGCCAGGCTTTTTTTGTTCCAACCATCATTCCGCACGACCTCCCCAGCGCCATCTTTCTCCAGCACGACACCCAAACTGGTGACTGACTGGTGCGTATTCATGTGATGCCCAATGCACCGGAGACAAAAGCAGATGGACTTTATCGATTGGAAGGGCAACAAGCGCTGCGCGTGCGATTGCATGCGTTGCCGGTAGACGGCAAAGCCAACGAAGCGCGGATCCAATGGTTAGGAAAGAATTAAGTATTGCGCAGCGTGACATTACGCTGGTGCGCGGTCAGACATCGCGGCGCAAACAACTGCGCATCAACAGCAGCGTGGTAGCGACAACGCGCTGGTAACGCATCATTCCCTCGCTCTAAATATGGCTTTAGCTGAAAGATTGACTCACGCCGGACGAATCGTCTCGAGCGTGTAGTTCTGGCAACCCGGTGTTGCGATTTTGTGGGCACCTACGCGATTACCGAGCTCGCAGCACTTTGCCAGTGGCCAGCCTTTTTCAAGACCAAACAGCAAAGCTCCGCGAAAAGCGTCACCGCAACCCGTCGGGTCCACCAACTGTGTGGCCTTCACAGGGGCAATCAAGGTCATTTCGCCATCGACCCAAACTTCACAACCGTCTGCACCCAGAGTGACGACCAAGCCCTCAACACGGTGCGACAAGGCCTTTTTATCCAGACCGGTACGGTCGCTGAGCATGCGGCCCTCGTAGTCATTGACAGTCACCCATGTGGCGAGGTCGACAAATTTGGTCAACTCATCGCCGTTGAACATCGGCAAGCCCTGACCTGGATCGAAGACAAACGGAATACCGGCGGTCTTGAATTGCGCGGCATGCTGCAGCATGGCGTCACGGCCATCAGGTGAGATGATACCGATCTTGATGTCATGTCGGGCGGCTACTTCAAACAAGTGCGCCTGACTCATCGCCCCCGGGTGAAAGGCCGTGATCTGGTTGTTGTCACGGTCCGTCATGATCATGGCTTGGGCCGTGTATGTGTCGGTCAGCTCATGAATAAACTCGGTGCTAATGCCCTTGCTTCGCAGGTGCGCCAGATAGTCCGCACCGTCATTACCAACCATCGCCATGGGCAAGGCTGTTCCGCCAAGTTGCGACAGGCTGTAGGCTATGTTGCCAGCACAACCGCCGAACTCTCGACGCAAGGCAGGAACCAGAAACGACACATTCAGTATGTGTAATTGGTCAGGCATGATCTGCTCGGCAAAACGACCGTCGAAAGTCATGATGGTGTCAAAGGCCAAAGAGCCACAAATCAAGGCAGGCATGCGTTTATTTCTCGGGATTCAGGGGTAAAAAGCAAACAGCCGGTAACCGGTAATTGGTACGGATGTGGACTGCACCTCAGCCGCTGGTGGCACTCCGGCAGTGACGGCTTCGACAGACGATGCTGCCTGCGATAGTTGTGCAGGCATCGAAGGCTGGCTAACCAGCAGCGTCAAACCGCCGGTAAAAGGAATCGCTTGCTCCAACCGGTTACTGGCTGCGCCAAACGCGGAAGGCAGCAAGACTTTGCGGATCAAAACCTCGTTTTTCGAGCCCATCAAGGTCACCTCCAGTGCGGGCATGGCGACGACAGCAGAGCGCGTATTTTTCAGAACAACATTCAGCCTATATGCATCAGGGCCTGTCTGCGTAAATGAAGAGCTGTCGATCTTGATCGCCTCAATCACAGGCGGCGGGTTGATCTGACAATCCATTTTTTGGCACATTCCTTCAAGTACAGGCAACAGTGCCGGATAACGAGAGGCCAGCGCATCGTGCGCATGAAAGAGTACTTGAAGCGCCAGCGCACCAAGGAAGAGCAAGGCGATCAAAACGGCTATCACCCTGTCAAGCGGTCCTTTGGATTTTTCTCTGTGCTTCGCCGTCTGAACAAAAGCCATTTCAAGCGGGGCCGGACGCTGGGCAGCATCAGTTTTCAGTGAATGAAGCAACTTGTTTGAGGCTGCCGATCCGTACAGTGTTCGACGGTCAGCGGCGTCTTGGCTACGGCCGTGATCATCTTGAAATGGAAAATCGGCGGCTTCCGGCGCAGACAGATAACTCGAGAGCGGCGCAGAAACTGACGAATCATCAATGTGCGAGTTGGCAGTGGCGCGCGTTGCTGCAGATACTTCTGGCTGCGCAGGAGGACCGGAATGTTGGACCTGCCCCTCTAAGGCTTTGGTCGATTCATGTATGACGTTGAGAGATACGTGGTCAACCGCAGGAGGAAAAGAAGTTGCAGCCATGGGCAGCACAAAATTCTTCGAATCTTCTTCCGCAATAAACTCTGGCACAGAAAAATGAGGCTCATTAACTTCCGTTTCAGGGGCCTCAAGAACCTCGGGTTCAGCCATCGCCTGAAAGTGTGCGGACGCATCGAAAACGCCGTGGCAATGACCGCAACGGACCCAACCGTCTGAGACTGTCAATTGGTCGGGAACGACCTTGAACATCGTTCGGCATGTGGGGCAACAGGTTATCAAACTCATCGCGTGGAATTGTAGGGCTTGCCGTGTTGAAAATGCTTAGATTTTAGCCGTCATCAAGATCCAGCCATCTTCACTGTCGGCCACTTTCAAAGTGGCATAAGGTGCATACGCGGCTTTGAGTTCATCGGCTTGCCGCTCCAGAATTCCAGCGAGAACCAAGTGACCACCGGGCGCAACGTGTGCGCACAGCAGCGGTGCCAACACCTTCAGAGGCGTGGCCAGAATATTCGCCAGCACGGTTTGATAGGTGCCAGAAGATTTATCCGGCAATCCGGCCTTCAATTGCACATGATTGGCCTCGGCGTTCGCCAGGGTCGACTGCACAGCAGCTTCATCGATATCAACCGCATCGATATCCGTCGCGCCAAATTTGGCTGCACCGATGGCCAGAATGCCAGAACCGCAACCGTAGTCAAGAACTCGGCCCCCGGCGCGACCACCGGCGATCCAGCGCAGACACATGCGGGTGGTCGGATGGGTACCGGTGCCAAAAGCCAGCCCCGGATCCAGCCGGATCACTTGGCGCGCTTGGGCCGGTGGCTCATGCCAAGTGGGCACGATCCAGAACTCAGGCGTGATCTCGACTGGCGTGAACTGCGATTGCGTCAAGCGCACCCAATCCTGCTCAGGCACCGGGCTGACGGCAACCACTTGGCAGCCCGTGAAGAAATCTTGCGCGGCGAGCAGCTCAGCCACGTCGCGGGCAGCAGCTTCATTCGGAAACAACGCAACGATGCGCGAGCGCTCCCAACCAGCTTTCGGCGGTGGCATACCGGGTTCGCCAAACAGCGCCTGCTCGGCGGGCGTGTGGGCATCGGCATCTTCGACCGACACACTCAAAGCGTCGAGGGCATCTAGCGCATCGCTCACGCTCTCGACGGCATCCACAGGGGCCAGCATGACCAGTTCGAAAAGACTCATGGAAAGACCCGCCAAATTAGGAGATAGGTGATGGAAAAACGAAAACAACCCGCAGCGCATCACCAAGGAGCGCGTGCGGGTTAGGAACTGAAGGATCAGCTTAGCGTTGGCGCTGCGACAACCACTCTTCCAAATAGTGAATATTGGTCCCGCCGTCCACGAACTTGGCGTCCACCATCAGCTCACGATGCAGCGCGATATTGGTGTTGATGCCTTCTACAACGGTTTCAGCCAGCGCCGTGCGCATGCGGGCCAAGGCCTGATCGCGCGTGTCGCCGTGAACAATGATCTTGCCGATCATCGAGTCGTAATTTGGCGGAACAAAATAATTGGCGTAAATGTGCGAGTCAACCCGCACACCGGGACCACCGGGCGCATGCCATGTCGTGATACGGCCGGGGGATGGCGTGAACTTGTACGGATCTTCGGCATTGATCCGGCATTCAATAGAGTGGCCTTTGATCTCGATTTGACGCTGAGTGAACGGCAGACGTTCACCCGCCGCCACCATGATCTGCGTCTTCACGATGTCTACGCCAGTGACCCATTCCGTGACCGGATGCTCGACCTGAACGCGGGTGTTCATCTCGATGAAATAAAACTCGCCGTTTTCATACAAAAACTCGAAGGTACCCGCACCACGGTAGCCAATTTTTTTGACTGCGGCGACGCAGCGCTCACCGATTTTCTCAATCAGCTTGCGGGGAACGCCAGGAGCTGGCGCTTCCTCAATCACTTTTTGATGGCGACGCTGCATCGAGCAGTCACGTTCGCCCAGCCAGACCGCATTTTTGTGCTGGTCAGCCATGATCTGAATTTCGATGTGTCGCGGGTTCTGAAGAAATTTCTCCATGTAAACCGCCGGATTGCCGAATGCAGCACCGGCTTCCGCCTTGGTGGTTTGGACCGCATGGATCAGCGCCGCTTCGGTGTGCACCACGCGCATGCCTCGTCCGCCACCGCCACCAGCAGCCTTGATGATGACCGGGTAACCAACGGCTTTGGCTGTGCGTTTGATGATCGCCGCGTCGTCAGGCAAGGCGCCTTCAGATCCTGGCACGCAAGGCACGCCCGCCTTGATCATGGCCTGCTTAGCAGAGACCTTGTCGCCCATGATGCGGATGGATTCCGGCGTCGGACCGATGAACTTGAAGCCACTTTTTTCGACGCGCTCGGCAAAATCAGCGTTTTCGCTGAGGAACCCATAGCCGGGGTGAATGGCTTCCGCGTCTGTGACCTCGGCTGCGGCAATGATGGCCGGCATGCTGAGGTAGCTCTGCGCTGAGGGTGCGGGGCCGATGCAAACCGACTCGTCGGCCAGTTTGATGTATTTGGCTTCGCGATCGGCCTCGGAGTAAACCATCACGGCCTTGACGCCGAGCTCCCGACAAGCCCGCTGAATACGCAAGGCAATTTCACCCCGGTTAGCGATCAGAATTTTTTTAAACATGGCGCCCGCTTCACTCGATGATGAAGAGGGGTTGTCCGTATTCCACGGCCTGACCGTTGTCACACAACATCGCGGTGATGGTGCCAGACTTGTCCGCCTCAATCTCATTGAGGATCTTCATGGCCTCGATGATGCAGATGGTGTCGCCTTCTTTGACTTGGCTGCCGATGTCGACAAATGCCTTGGCTCCCGGGCTGGCCGAGCGGTAGAACGTGCCCACCATAGGGGATTTAACTGCGTGGCCAACTGGTTCGGCAGTTGCCACAGGAGCCGCCATCACCGCTGCAACGGGTGCCGGTGCGGCCGCGACCATGGCAGGCGCTTGCATCACCACGGGCGCAGCGCCCATGAATTTGACGATTCTGACCTTGCCCTCGGCTTCGGTGATTTCAAGTTCCGATACGTTCGACTCTGAAACCAAGTCAATCAATGTTTTGAGTTTGCGTAAATCCATGTTTTATTCTCCGGCGACGGTGGCGGGCTGAAAGCCCCGCCTTTGCTTTGATGGGAAGAACTCACTGAGAGCTCTTGTCGTCAGGTACCAAACACCTGGCGCTAAACGATGCATTCGCCATTATTTGACGGTCTTCATTCACTAAACAGCTTGAATTGTACCTATCTACGAAATTCAAAATCACGACTAGCCGGGTTTTATCAAGTCTTGGACGATGGATGACACGATGTCAAAGCGATGAAAAGATCATCTATCAATTGATCAGGTCGGAACTTTAACGCAAATTAAGCGTGTCTTTGCCGCTGTTGAGCGCTAAAAAGAAATAGACGCTAGCGATCAAGCCAACGCAGCCCAGTTGACTAAATCTGCAGGTAAGAGTTGTCCACTTTTTCGCTGTAACACTTCACCTGAAGCACTGAAGGCAACAGAAAAAGGCAGGCCACCGGTCAAATTACCCATCCGCTTACTCAGATCCGTCCCCCCCAGCCCGGCCATGGCAATTGGAAAATCCAGCGGCGACTTTTTCAGCCATGCCCGCACAGCACTCGGTTGATCGACAGCCAAACCCAGCACGCGCCAGCCCCGTGCTTGTTGCTCTTGGTGAAAACGGTTCAGCAAAGGCAGCTCTTCTACGCAAGGCGGGCACCAAGTCGCCCAAAAATTCACCAACAAGGGCTGACCCGCCAAGCTGCTGATTTTCAACATCTCGCCATCCGGTGTTTCCATCTCCAAGGCCCAGAACGGGTCAACAGACGAGTGAGCCGTTAACGAGGACTGACGGCGGTCCCGCCACCACCAAGCGGTACCGACGCCTGCCAGACCCGCCGCCACGGCAGTGCTCGCAAACAGCACGTTTCTACGTTTCATCATCTTGAGTCCTCATCACTTCAAATTAAACTTTAAGCCAGTTTCGCAGGTTTTAAAGTCCTGATCGTCGAAGTTCGGCGCCAATTTGTCACAGAGCCAGTAAGCGTTCGACAGCCGCTAAATCTCCACGTGGCGTGCGGCCTTTGGCATCCGGCCGCAAGGCGCCGCGTAAATCGTCGTGGTCATAGACCATCAGGTGCACGCCAACGGTTTCCTGCAAGGGCTTGCAAACGCTGCGAATGCTCAGCGCCTCCACGCTGTCGCCCCAAAAACCGGTCACTGTGCGGGGTTCGTAATCTACGTTGTGCTCTATCAAGGCAATTTCAGCCGACTTCGAGTCATCGCAAAACAACTGGATATAGATGTCGGACAGCCGGGTGGCGGTGCCGAGCCAGACCGCGCCGCCCAAATATGGCCGGAACTCGGCCATGCGCTGCATCCAGACCAAGGCCAGTTCGCGCAAGGCTTTCAACTCGGTCGGTTGGGTCTCGGCACAAAACAGCGCTATGTAGTCGTGCACGGCGTCTTCAAGCTCGTCATTGCCCGGCAACTCGGTGCGGGACGGCAGCGCCATTTGCTTGATCGCGCGGCGCTTGGCGGGACCGTATTCAAGCCCCTCTTCGACCACCATGGCGGCCGCGGCTGCGGCGATTTCAGCCTTCAGGCTGTGCGGTTCAAATGAGTTCATCGCGCTTATTTTTGCACCAGCGGAGCCACCCGGAAAATGAAGGGTTGAAGCGGTGACACCGCGGCTGCCTAAAATGCCGCATGCACATACATATCTTGGGAATCTGCGGCACCTTCATGGGTGGCTTGGCCGCCCTCGCACGCGAAGCGGGCCATCAGGTCACGGGCTGCGACACCGGCGTTTACCCGCCCATGAGCGACCAGCTGCGCAGCTTGGGCATTGATCTGACTGAAGGTTACGACGCCAGCGTGTTACAGCAAGTCGGCTTCAAGCCCGACATGTTCGTCATCGGCAACGTGGTCTCGCGCGCCCAGTTGCCAGACGGCAGCCCCAAGTTCCCGCTGATGGAGGCCATCCTCAACCAAGGTCTGCCCTACACCAGCGGCCCGCAGTGGCTGGCCGAGCATGTGCTGCAAGGCCGACACGTGTTGGCCGTGGCTGGCACGCATGGCAAAACCACCACCACCGCCATGCTGACTTGGATTCTGGAGCAAGCGGGACTACAGCCGGGGTTCTTGATCGGCGGCGTGCCTTTGAACTTTGGCGTCTCCGCTCGCCTCGGGCAAGGGCAATGCTTTGTGATTGAGGCCGACGAGTACGACACGGCCTTTTTCGACAAGCGCAGCAAGTTTGTGCATTACCGGCCACGCACGGCGATTTTGAACAACCTGGAGTTTGACCACGCCGACATTTTTGAGAACTTGGCAGCCATCGAACGGCAATTCCATCACTTGGTGCGCACAGTGCCGTCGCAAGGCCGCGTGGTGGTGAATGCCGCCGAAGCCAGCTTGACGCGCGTGCTCGCGCAAGGCTGCTGGAGTGAGCAAGTGCAATTCGGCCTAAGCCCGTCGAACCCAGCCGGCTTCACGGCCGTGGGTGAGCCGCAGGCCTTTCAAGTGCTGAAAGCCGGTCAGCCTTTGGCCGAGGTGCGTTGGGCGATCAGCGGTGTGCACAACCAGCTGAATGCGCTGGCCGCCATCGCTGCGGCTGAGCATGTCGGCGTCAGCGCGAGCACGGCGGCCCAAGCGCTCAGCAGTTTCGAGAACGTCAAACGGCGCATGGAAGTACGCGGCGTCGTGCCGCGACCGGGCGGCGACATCACGGTGTATGACGACTTTGCGCACCACCCAACGGCGATCAACACCACCATCGACGGCTTGCGACGGCAGCTGAATGCGCAAGGGCATACGGCAGCGCGCATTCTGGCGATCTTCGAGCCGCGCAGCAACACCATGAAGCTAGGGACGATGACCGCACAGCTGCCTTGGAGCTTAGCGCAAGCCGACCTGGCGTTTTGCCACGCAGGCGGTCTCGATTGGGATGCCAGAGCTGCCCTCGCCCCCATGGGTACTCGCGCTCAAGTGGCCGACACGCTCGACGAGTTGCTGGCCCAAGTCAAAGCCGCCGCCCTGCCCGGCGACCATTTGCTGTGCATGAGCAATGGCGGCTTTGGCGGCATTCACGCCAAGCTACTGGACGCGCTGGCGGCCTGAAAAGACCACCAGCTTCACTGAAATAGCTCAGCGCGCGCGTCTGGCTTTCACGGACTGTGACAAGCCTTCCAGCAGCTCTAATGAATCGCCCCAGCTCAGGCAGGCGTCAGTGATGCTTTGGCCGTATGCCAGCGCCTTCGGGTCGTCCTTGCCGGGCGTGAACTTCTGCGCACCCGGATTCAAGTGACTTTCCACCATCAGGCCGAAAACCTGACGTGAGCCACCAGCCACTTGGCCGGCGATGTCGCGTGCTACTTCCAGCTGCTTTTCG
>CANFJF010000012.1 GCA_947447355.1 Comamonadaceae bacterium | reverse complement strand
GAAACGGGTTTGAGGGAGTACATCCACTACTACAACAACGACCGGATCAAGACCAAACTAAAAGGGCTGAGTCCCGTGCAATACAGAACTCAGCCCTCTAGGGCCTAATCAGCCTCCTTAGCTGTCCAACTTAATGGGGTCAGTTCATTGGGCGCTCTTTTCTGGGGTGTTCAATGTCGATTGATCACTCGACAAAAGCCTCTTCCCGTTTTTTCTTGACTGCTGGCAACAAAACGACCAGCAGCATCAACACGCAGGCGGCAAGTAAGCCGGCAGACAGTGGTCGCGTGAGGAAGGTGCTCCAGTCGCCGCGTGAAAGCAGCAACGCGCGACGAAGGTTTTCTTCCATCATCGGGCCGAGGATCAGGCCGAGCAGCAAGGGGGCCGGTTCCACGCGCAGCTTGTTGAAGACGTAGCCAACGATGCCAAACACGCCCACCACCCAGACGTCCCAAGTGTTGTTGTTGGTCGAATAAACACCAATCGCGCAAAACAACACAATGGACGGGAACAAGTAACGATAGGGCACTGTCAGCAGTTTGATCCACATGCCAATCAGGGGCAAGTTCAAAATAATCAGCATCGCGTTACCAATCCACATGGATGCAATCAGACCCCAGAACAGTTCCGGGTTGCTGGTCATGACCTGTGGGCCGGGTTGGATGTTGTGAATCGTCATCGCCCCAACCATCAGCGCCATCGTGACGGTCGATGGAATGCCAAGTGTCAGTAGCGGAATGAAAGAGGTCTGTGCCGCTGCATTGTTAGCAGCCTCCGGCCCAGCCACGCCTCGAATATTGCCTTGACCGAAAGTGACTTCGCCAGGACGCCCTTTGACTTTTTTCTCGATGGTGTAGGCTGCAAATGCAGCCAGCGTGGCCCCTGCACCGGGCAGGATACCAAGAACACAACCCAGTAAAGTGCCGCGCAAGACTGCAGGAGTCATGTCCTTCCAGTCTTGCTTGGTGGGGTACATCCCCTGTACTTTGACGTTGAAAACTTCACGCTGAACTTCGCGTTGTGCCAGGTTGCTGATGATCTCGCCGTAGCCAAAGATACCCATGGCAATCGCCACAAAGCCAATACCGTCGGTCAACTCGGGTACGTCGAAGCTGTAACGCGCCACACCCGAGTTGACGTCTGTGCCAACCAGACCAATCAACAGGCCCAAGAAAATCATGCCAACTGCTTTGAGCAGCGAGCCCGATGCCAGCACCACGGCACCAATCAGACCCAGTGTCATCAATGAAAAGTATTCGGCAGGGCCGAACTTGAATGCCAGTTCGGTTAGTGGGGGGGCAAAAGCGGCGATCAGGACAGTACCGACGCACCCTGCAAAGAACGAGCCCAAGCCGGCGGCAGACAGCGCTTGCCCCGCTCGACCTTTTTTAGCCATCTGGTAACCATCAATCACGGTCACGACAGATGACGACTCCCCCGGCAGGTTCACCAAAATGGCGGTGGTTGAGCCGCCGTACTGTGACCCATAGTAAATTCCGGCCAGCATGATCAGCGCGGACACCGGTGGCAGTGCGTAAGTCGCGGGCAGCAGCATGGCAATGGTGGCGGCGGGGCCAATGCCAGGCAAAACGCCAATCAAGGTGCCTAGCAGGCAGCCGACCAGGGCATAGGTGAGGTTGACTGGCGTAAAAGCGACGCTAAAACCCAGCGATAAATTGGCAATCAGATCCATTTTTTAGTTTCCTTAGCCTGTGATGAAGTCAGGCCACACAGGGAATTGAAGTGCCAGCGCCATGACAAACACCAGATAACTTCCAACGGCCAGTGCTGTGGCCAGGGCGAGGGTTCTTAAGAATTTCCAGTCGGCTTGGGCCATGCTGGCAATGAAGGTCAATGCATAAATCGCAATGATCAAGCCGAAGGCCGGCAGCGAAATGCTGCGGAGTCCTGCCAACAAAAGACCAAATACAAAGTTGGCAGCGATGATGTAAAACAGCGGTCGCCATGCCCATGGGCCGATCTTGTCGCCGTCTACGGATTTAACAACCAGGGCGTTGATGATGATCAACACACCAATCAGGGCCATCACGCTGCCGAGTAACAACGGAAAGTAGCCAGGGCCCATGCGGGCGGCGTCACCCACGTTGTAATTGGTAGCGCCCCATGCGAAGGCGACGCCCATGACCAAGAACATCACTCCGGAGTAGAAGTCTGCTTGACTTTTTATTTGCAAAATTGGCCTTTCGGGTTTTTTAAATGTGGAAATGCATGTGTTGCGCTGCTGCGCTAACCGACCGAAGTCGGTGGCAGTCAAGTTGCAAAACCTGTCTGTTGCACTGAAAGGTCGCCTTCTGAGGAAGGTTTCGATCACTGCCTGCAGTTGATTCAGATCCATTCGACCCAAAAACCCGTGCGTTAAGTCTGGCTTGGTCCGTGAGGTGGAACCGGGCCAGTCTAAGTAGGGTTGGAGTCCAGGGTAGTCACACCGTGAAGGTCGTGACAACTAAAGCAAAGTTGCTCTATTTCTGGCTGAATTGTGCACCTATTTATTAGTTATAAAAGTTAAAAAATACTTTTATTGCTAATGGAATACCCTTAATTCTGTCGGCTAAACAGGTACTGAACCAAAACCACGTGACGGCGCGGGTGACGCATTCCGAGCCATTCAGGCGAATGTTCAGGTGAAAAGCCTGCGTATTGCTGGCTCAATAGGCATAGACGTCAAAATGACATTGATCAGCGTCCGCCAGACACGTCAACCAAGGTTCCATGCACATAACTCGACAGTGGGCCGGCAAGGAAGGCGATGACTTCGGCGACCTCTTCTGCCGTACCGGCGCGGCCCAAAGGTACGGTGGGGCCAATTTTGTTGATCAGTGCCTGGCCACCGTGGGCCTCGTGAATGGTGGTGTTGATGAGTCCAGGTCGCACTGCATTGACGCGAATGCCATGAGGTGCGAGCTCTTTAGCCAGTGCAAATGTGAAGCTGTCTATCGCCCCCTTGGACGCCGCGTAATGGGCTTCGCTAGGCATGCCACCATGGCGGGCTGCAGCAGACGACATATTGACAATACTGCCTCCCTTGCCACCGCGCTCGGTCGACATCAGACGTGCCGCCTCACTGGCGCAAAAAAAGTAGCTCAGTACATTCGTGCGAAAAACATCCGTCAGGTGAGTGTCATCAGCATCGAAAATGGAACGCGGTTCGCCCACAATGCCAGCGTTGTTGACCAAGGCATCGAGCCTACCGAAGGTCTTTAAGGCTGAGGAAAAAAATTCTTTGATGTCCTCGCGGTTGGCGACATTGGTCCTGACAGCGAGTGCCTGTCCACCAGCCGCTTCAATCAGGGTGATCGTTTCTTGCGCGGCTGCTTGGTTGCTGACATAACTGAAGCCAATGTTCCAGCCTTGCTTGGCCAGCGCCACGCCGGTGGCGCGTCCGATACCCCGGCTACCGCCGGTGATAAGGGCGGTGGGTTTAGGGCTTGGCGTCATTGAATTTTCCTGTGTGCTGCAGTTGTTGATTTGATATCCAAGCACTGTGCGAAGCGTGTTTGAGAAAACGGCTTTTGGGCTGTTGGATGTTGATGTTTGATTTAAAACATCGTAAAAGATCCCAGTCGTTTCTCAATCATGTGTAAACCCTAGCTTGTCATGGGGACTGCGACCTTGACACGACCGGTTTTGAAGTAAGCAGCCAGATTCTGAAAGACCAAGTCGGCCATGGCTTGGCGTGTCTCTTGGGTGGCGCTCGCCAGATGCGGCAGCAGCACGGCGTTGTCGAGCCGCAGCAGTCGTTCGGGCACATTCGGTTCATCAGCGTAAACGTCTAGGCCAGCGCCGGCGATCACACCTTGTTCCAGCGCTTCAATCAGGGCTTGCTCATTAATCACGGAACCGCGCGCAATGTTGATCAAAAAACCCTTAGGGCCGAGCTTTCTCAAGATGTCGCTGGAGATCAGATGCTTGGTCTCTGCACCGCCGGAGCTGGCGACCATCAAAAAATCACACCATTCGGCCAGTGATGCGAGTGTGGGCTCGTAGGTATATGGCAAGTCCAGGTTTTGGCGCCGGTTGTGGTAACGGATCTCCATGTCAAAGCCACTGGCACGCCGTGCAATGGTTTGGCCAATGCGGCCGAGGCCAAAAATGCCAAGACGCTTGCCACTGACGCGCGTAGTCAGAGGGAAGGGCGACTTCAGCCATCGGCCGGCGCGCACGTGGCGGTCTGATGCGCTGAATTGACGTGCGACGTCGATCAGCAAGCCCATCGCGGTGTCGGCCACGCAGTCGTTCAGCACTTCGGGTGTGTAGCCGATCTGAATGCCGTGCTGGTGGGCAGTGGCCACATCCACTGCGTCATAGCCGACGCCAAAAATGGAGATGACTTTGAGTGCCGGCAAGGCTTGGATCAAAGCCTTGGAAACCCCTGTTTTGGCTGAGCTCACCAAGGCCGAAAACGCATGCCCATGTTGCGTCAGAAAATCGTCGGGTGATGCTTGTTGCCACAAAGCACAGAGGTCGAATTCGGCACTCAGTGCGGCTTCAAGCTGCGGCAAGAGTCGACCGTTCATGAGTAGTTTGGTTTTGTTCATTCTGCTTGGATTCCTGCGTTTTTGGCGACCGTGTTGATCATGATCGGTGTCCGGCCGCTCAGTCAATCCGGGTGCGCCAGTGTGCTGACTTTGTGCGGACTATGGATCATGTCAAGGCCTGCCATGGTTTTCGACGGTGATGGATTTTGTCGGGAAGTTCTGCGCTTGGGCTGTGTATCTTCGCGAGACACGCATCATGGCGAAAAAGTTACACCCACGGACTGTGCTCTAGGCTGTGGATAAGCGCCTGAACAAGTCGGTTTTGCGGCGCAGGCCATGGCTTTACAGACCCTGCTTAGCAATTAAGCAGCAGGTCATATAAGCCGTGTTAGATCAGTCTGACTTGATGTTGTTGTCTTGAATCAACTTGCGGTACATCTCGAACTGCGCTTTGGTCGCCACACCAAGTTCTTGTGCCGACGAACCGCGCAAGGTGACGCCAAGGGCGACCAGTTTGTCACGGGTTTCTGGGTCAGCGAGGGCCTTGCGCATTTCACTGTTCAAGCGTTCGACGATGTCCTTGGGTGTTCCGGTCGGCACCACCATAGCGAACCAGGAGTTGAAGAAAAAGTTTTTCAACCCAGACTCGTCCACGGTCGGGACGTTGGGATATTGAGCCAAACGCTTGCTCGACGAAACAGCCAACAGCCGTACCTTGTTCGCCTGAATGAGTGATGTGACTGTGCCAAGTCCTTGAAAAGTGGCGTCAACTTCACCGGCTGCCACGGCGACAGCGGCCGGTGTTGCGCCCTTGTAAGGAACGTGAAGCGTGTTGATGCCGGCGCGTGATGCAAACAGCGCCATGGCCAAGTGTTGCGGGCTACCGTTACCGCCTGAGCTGTAGTTCAACTTGCCAGGTTCTGCTTTGGCGGCGGCGATGAAGTCGGCGACGGTCTTGTAGGGGGAGTCGGTTTTCACGACCAGACCCCATTCAATCGTGGCGGCCAGCGAGAGGGGATCGAAATCTGTCAGTGCATTCCAGGGCATGCGTGGATAAATGTGCGGCAGCATGGTCAGAATGCTGTCGTTGAATCCGCCAAGGGTGTAGCCGTCTGGCGCGGCCTTGGCAACGCGGTCAGCACCGATCAAACCTGAAGAGCCGGCGATATTTTCAATCACGATGTTCTGGCCTAGGCCGAGCGACATTTTTTGCGTTAACACGCGCGCCGCATTGTCGACCGCGCTGCCAGCCGCCAGCGGGATGATCATTTTGATGGGTTTATTGGGATAGCTGCTTTGCGCTTGAACGCCGGCGGCAAGAACCAAAACGGTGATCGCAGTGAACAGACCTCGTGCTATTTTCTTCATGGTTTTGTCTCCAATTTAAATAGGATTTTGGGCGGTGTGGATACTCTGTCCAACGTCTCGCCAATCTCTCAAGTCTGGCCAGTGACCAGCGGTGCGATGTTCAGTTCAGCGGCAAGCGCCATCAAGTCTGCAAGCAGAGGGGCAGACAAAGGAATACCTTGCGCTGTGTATTTTTGACGGCGCTGATGACTTTGTTCACCTGGCAGCCAGATGCGTTCGACGTTTGGCAGACGCTCGCTGTTGCGCAGGTCGCCCACTAGGTGGTCTAGCGACGACTTGAAGATGGCCGGGTCACCGAAGGCCTGCAAGTCGATCACCAGTACCGATTGGCCGGTGTTGGTGGGCGTGACGTCATCGTGGTTGAAGTCGACCACATCGCGGCCCATGGCGCCCCCGTTGAGAGTGCCAGCCAAGAGACCGACGATGAGTGCTAAACCGTAACCCTTGTGCCCGCCTATGGGCAGCAAAAAGCCTTCTTCCGCGCGTTTCGGATCCAGCAGAGGCTTGCCTTGCCGGTCAATCATCCAGCCTTCGGGCATTTGCTCGCCGCGCTTGGCTTTGGCTTTCACCTTGCCATACGCTGCGACCGTGGTGGCCATGTCCAGCACCACAGCAGGCTCGCTGCCGGCGGGAATGCCGACTGCAATCGGGTTGGTGGAGAGCAGCATTTCCATGCCGCCCCAAGGGGGCAAATGGTTGGCGTTGCCAACGGCAAAATAAAGCGCAACCATGTTCTGCTCAATCGGCTTGCGCACATACAGCGAGGCGGGGCCGGCGTGGTTGCTGTGGCGGGCGCCAACCCAAGCAACGCCAGCCGTGCGGGCTTTTTCAATCGCGATGTCGACCGCGTGCGACATCACCAAATGCCCCATGCCGTTGTCGCCGTCCACCACGGCCATGGCCGCGCGTTCAGTGACAACCCGAATGTTCGGGCGGGTGTTGATGCCACCCGCCAAAATCCGTTTGACGTATTGCGGCAGGCGAATCACGCCATGGCCGTCAGAGCCTTGCAAGTCAGCGTCTGCCATGAGGCCAGCAACTTTCACGGCGTCTTGATCGGGTAGACCCGCGCTTTTCAGGGCGCTTGCAATAAAGAAGCTGAGCTGGTCAGCACTGACCAAAATGGAGGCTTGGTTCATTGTCATCAGGGAGGTGGATGGTGTGGGGCTAGATCAATGGGCCACTGCTGCGATGACGGTCTCGGTCTCGGCGTCGGTCTCGACACCGACTTCGCCGCCCAAGGCTTCGATCAGGTCTGGCAGCATGGCGGTTAATTCGCCCGTCAAAATTGCCGCGTCGGTGTCAAAGCCATCGTCGTCTTTGCCGCCTTCCTGAACGCCGTCGAGGACGACGTCGAGCAGTTTTAGTTTTTTCACTTGCGCAGTTTCTGTCAGCACGAAAGATACCCGATCATTCCAGGTCAGGGCCAACTGGGTGGGAACTTTGCCGGCAGCAATGTGTTGGGCTACTTCGTCGATTTCCAGTGTGTGGCGCGAGTAGCGCACGGTTGACTTCTGGTCATCTGGGGTCTTCAGCTCGCAGTCGCGATCGACGGTGAAACCGACGGGTGCTTCACGGCTGGACAGCCAGTGCGACATGGACGCCGCCGCTGACATGTTGGTCAACACAGGTTTGACGCCTAGGCCTGGCAGGGAGCCGGGAATCTCGCTCAAGGCCTCAATTAAAAAGGTGACGATTTTGTCCGCACCAGACAGGCTGCCGGTATCGACCACCAGGAAGTGGTTGACCGGGTCAATCCACAGCAAGGTGGTTGAGCGTTTGGTGAACGCACGCGGCAACAGATCAAAAACGACTTGCTCTTTAAACTCTTTTTTGATTTTTGAACCGACACGTTCCTGTCCGGTTTCTTGTTTGTATTTTTCGATGAGCTCGTCAACCGCGGACTTCACGGCTGATGCGGGCAATGGACGTCGCTCGGTGCACAACTTGAGAATAATTTGCCCGCCGATGCTTTCGAGCATCGAAATGCTTTTGTTGCCACGCGGTGGAACCCAGCCATTGGATTCCGGCTGGGTTGGGCCGCAGGGAACAAAGCGAGTGGCTTGCAGTGCTACTTCAAAAGCGTCCAGAGGGGGCATGACGAAATCAGTGGCGATACGGAAAAAGGAAGCGGTTTTGAACATGCAATGCGGTTGTTGAAAAATGAAATGGGTGCGTGGGTGTGAAGAAGCAGGGCGCTGACGTCTATCAAAGCTACCTAAATTAAGCGACGTCAGTCACGTGTATGTCAAAGCGACCTTTGCGCCTGTCGTCAAAGTAGTGCTCAAGGGTTTCCTTGACTGTTCGAAAAGCGATCTCATCCCAGGGAATCTCAGCTTCTGTGAATAAACGCGCCTCGATGGTTTCATGGCCCGGATTGAAGATGGGGCTGAGCAAGCGCGCACGGTAATAAAAATGTACCTGACCGACCCGCACCACGTTCATCACGGTAAAGAGGTCTTGCATCTCATACTCTGCACCGGCTTCTTCATCGGTCTCCCGGGCTGCACCTTGGGCGGTGGTTTCACCGAGCTCCATGAATCCCGCAGGCAAAGTCCATTTGCCCCAGCGCGGCTCAATATTGCGCTTGCACAGCAGAACCTGATCGCCGCTGTCACCCCAAACCGGCACCGTTCCGACCACGTTGAGCGGGTTTTCATAGTGGACTGTGCTGCAGATGGTGCAAATGGCGCGTTGGCGCGTGTCGCCATCATCTGGCAGGCGATAGACAACGGCGATACCGCATTCGCGGCAATGTTTGATAGGGGGGCGATGCATCAAATAAGTGTAGCGCTTTGGCTGATCCGTGGTGGTCTGGGCTGTAGGTCATTGCGTCGGCTGGGATAACAAAAATGCCGACAGAGGCCGGCATTTTTGTTCAGTTTGCAGGCCGCATCAAGCCTTGGTTGTTTTCGTGTGTTTTTCGATCAGACTGCGTGCAGTGTCCAGCAGTTTTTTGCCGTCAAAGCCGCGCTTGTCCATGTCTTGCACCCACTCAACCTCTACGGCGCGGGACTTGCGGCGGAATTCCTGTGCTTCAGCCTGGCTCACCGTGTAAATGGAGTTGCCACGGTCAACAGCTGATTTTCGGCCTGAAATGTCATTGGCCTGTTGGGCCTTTCCCAGCCAGGCCGAGGTCGCCATGCCTGAGTTGTTGTCGATGATCTTTTTCAGATCGGGCGACAGCGAGTTGTATTTGGCCTTGTTCATTGTCATGATGAAGGTGGTGGTGTAGAGGCTGCCGCCGGCCGGATCGAACTCTGCGTGGAACTTGGTCAGCTCTTGCACCTTGACCGCAGGGACGACTTCCCAAGGGATAGCGCAGCCATTGATGGTGCCTTTGCTCAGCGCGTCAGGAATTCCGGGCAGCAACATGCCCACGGGAATAGCCCCCAAAACGCCAAGCAGCTTGGTGACTTGCCGTGTGGGTGCCCGCAGCTTCAGCCCGCGCATGTCGGCCACTGACTTGACGGGTTTGTCGGCGGTGTGAATCACGCCAGGGCCGTGCACCTGCAGCGCGATCACTTGGGTGTCTTTGAATTCGTCTGCTGCGACCGTTTGCACGTACTCCCAGTAAGCTTTAGAGGTGGCTTCGGCGTTGGTCATCATGAATGGCAGTTCAAAGACCTCGACGCGCGGGAAGCGGCCTGCAGTGTTGCCGGGCAGCGTCCAGACCACGTCGACCACACCGTCTTTGGCTTGGTCATACAACTGCACGGGTGTTCCACCCAGTTGCATGGCCGGATAGGCTTCGAATTTGATGCGTCCGCCGGACTCTTTTTCAACCTTGGCCATCCATGGCTTGTGCATGCCCAGCCAGACCCCCGATTGCGGTGACATGAAGGTGTGAAACTTGAGCGTGACTGACTGCTGTGCCAGCCCCGACAGGGCCGGCGCACCGAGGGCAGCGGCTGCACCAGTTTTGAGTAATGTGCGTCTTTGAATCATTGAAGTGTCTCCGTTGGAACGATGCGGCTAACTTACGTGAATCAATGCCTTTTGAACAGGGGTGAAAGCCCCGTCGGTGCTATGAAATACCCTTACAAATACCCTTACGTAAAAGCGAAAAATAACGGCTCTGAACAATTTTCATTTTTTGACATGGGCACTGGGACTCCTTAGGCCACGGTGCCTCGTGAAAAGCACTTTACAAACGTGCAGCGCATCGGCATGATCTGCGGGCCGAACGATGACCTGTCAATTAATTTGATTTGCACTTCTATGAAGATCTGGTACCAGAGTATGACGAAAGCCTCCGCATGGCCGGCCTACAACGCTGCGCTGCGCGGAGTCCTTGACGCCGTCGCCGACCCGGGAACGGAGATCGAAATCCACGGTATTGAAGGACGCGGCGGCGTCGGTGACCAGTATCGTTACCTTGAGTTCATCGAAACGCAGGAGGTTCTTGCGAATGTTGAACGCGCTACGCAGCAAGGTTTCGATGCATTCCTAATTGGTAACATCTGCGACCCGGGCCTGCGAGAGGCACGTGAAATTACTGACATGCCTGTGATCGGTCTTGGCGAAACATCGGGCTATTTTGCCAACCTGATGGCGGCAAACTTTGCGATCGTCACTGGTTCACATAAACACGTGCCGAGGCTTGTGGAAAACTTCCGCCGCTATGGTCACACTCAGACGCTGCACAGTGCGCGATCGATGCAAATGATAAGGCTTGTCGACCTTGATCAGGGGTTTTCTGATCCGGACACGGGCCGTGCGTTTGTCGACAGTTTCCTAGCTCAAGTAGAAGCCGTTGCGGCGGAGGGCGCTGAAGCCGTGATTCCCGCGATCGGCGTGCTCATGGTTTTACTTGCGCGAGAAAACGTCCATGCCAGCCCCTCAGGTATTCCCATCGTCAATGGTGTCAAGGCGCTCGTCAAGATGGGGGAAACGGCTGTGCGACTCCGCACTTTGATGGGTGGTGTCTGGACCTCTCGAAGCGGCGCTTATCAGCAACCGCCGCCTAGCCAGTTGGCTGAAATTCGGCGGCACTATGGTCGTGTTTACAGCGCCCTACCAGACCCTGATCTCAACCCTTGAATCGACCCGTAGGAGTTCGCATGGCAGTTTTATTCAGCACTTTTTTAAGGGTACTTTGGCGTACTGTTCCATTGACGGCCGCATGCTTTGCAGCCTTGTCCGTGTTCACGGTGGAAGCCCAAGATTACCCAAACCGGCCCATTAAAATCATCGTCCCCTACGGCGCAGGTGGCAGCGTTGATGCGATTGGCCGCACGCTCGCGCAAGAACTCACGCAACGCCTCGGGCAGTCGGTCATCGTTGAGAACAAGACGGGCGCAGGCAGCAACGTCGGTTCGACCTTCGTGGCCAAGGCACCTGCCGATGGCTACACCTTGCTCCTGACATCGCCTGGCAATGCGATCAACGTCACGCTGTTCAAGACGATGCCCTACAACGTCAAGTCCGAGCTCACACAAGTCGCCGTGGTGGGGCAAGCGCCGGGCATTCTGCTCGTGCATCCATCCTTTCCTGCAAACAGCGTGAAGGAATTCGTGGCCATGGCGAAGAAGGCACCTGGCACATTGAATTTTGGATCTGGCGGTCCGGGCAGCTCTGAGCACCTATCCGGCGAGATGTTCAATACTTTAGCTGGCATCGACATGATTCACGTTCCGTACAAGGGGGGGTCGGCAGCAGTCAATGACATCCTTGCCGGCCATGTACAGGCGTTTTTCACCAACCAAGCCAATGTGATCGGACAGATCAAGGGTAACGCGGTCAAGGTGATCGGTGTGGCTGCTCTGCAGCGCTCTTCTCTTCTGCCTAACGTGCCGACTTTCGCAGAGCAGGGCTACCCGGAGCAGCAAATCTCTGTTTGGTGGGGCGTTGCAGCGCCAGCGAAGACGCCTACGGCCGTGCTCGACCGTCTTAACAAAGAGATCGTGGCGGCGGGCGCCTCCGTTGCTATGCGGCAGCGCATCGCGGATATGGGGGCTGAGTCAATCACTACCACGCGTGCTCAAGCCAATGCATTTCTCGATGATGAGATCGTTCGCTGGGGTCAAGCTGTGAAATCGTCTAACGCCCAAGTCAACTGAATTCTCTCAAGGAACCACCATGCGCCATGTAAACCGGACCGAGCCATTGAGCCGCCGCACCCTGCTGGCCGCCCTGGGAAGCAGCTTGGCGGCCGCAACGCTGCCCACGTACGCACAAGTTGCCGACTGGAAGCCGGCCAAGCCCATCCGTTTGATCAACGGGTTTGCTGCGGGTGGCTCTGGCGACCTAGTCTGCCGCATCTTGGCTGAAGGTCTGCGACCGATTCTCGGCCAGAACGTCGTTGTTGAAACACGTGCCGGGGCCAACGGGTTCATTGCTGCAGAGGCTGTTTCACACGCCGCGCCCGATGGTCTCACGCTGGGCTTCGCGACGATGAGCATGCTGGCAGTTGCACCGCAGCTGCCTGGTGTAAAAATTTCAATCAACCCGCAGACCGAGCTCACGCCGATCGCACCCATTGCCAACATTTACTCGCTGTTGGTGTCTTCGAATGACGCACCATTCAAGTCGGTGCCAGAGTTGATTGCTTATGCCAAGGCCCATCCTGGCGAGATTTCTTATGCATCAGCGGGGACCGGGTCGATCGGTCACCTCGCGGGAGAATTGTTCCGCCGGCAAGCCAACATCGACATCGTGCATGTGCCCTACAAGGGCGGCTCTCAAGCCATGATCGACCTTCAGGCCGGGCGTGTGAAGATGTTGCTCGGCAACATGTCCGACTACTTGGGGCAGGTCAAGTCCGGCCAACTCCGGGCTATCGCTTTTGGTGGCGAGCGCGGTTCTGTGCAACTGGCCGGGCTTGCGTTGATCAACCGCACGCTCCCGGATTTCAACATGAGCAACTGGTTCAGTATTGTTGGCCCGGCGCAAATGCCTGAGCCGATCGTGTCGTCGTTGTCGCGCGCGATCCAAACCGCGCTGGCAGATCCCGCTGTCGTTCGGCGCCTGGCAGAGCTGGGCGCCGAACCGATGTCTTCAACCCAGCCTCAGTTTGTGAAGCTCATTGAGACGGAGCGCAAGCGCTGGGGCGACGTGATTCGAGCCGCGAACATCCGGGCCGATTAGGGTGACGCAAATGGCAATCCCTCCTTATTCGCCTACCGCCGACGCCGTGCGCGAGCGGATTGAAGATTTCAGGACACGGCGCGGGTATGTGCTGCCTCATCAAGGGGCGATGGCCGCAGCGCTGCCCGATTTGCAAGATGTGTATGGCGTGATCTACAAGACGCTCACGCTCGATCGGCATCATTTGAGCGACTTCGAACGCGAGTTTGTGTGGCTTGCATTGCTCACTGCTGCGAAGGAAAAGATTGGCACGCATCATATCGACCTGTTCTTCAAGTCTGGCGGTACCGACCGTCTTGCCGCAGCCGTGTTCAGGCTTGTGGCCTGGTCGCAAGGCGTGGACACCTTCCAGTTTTTAGAAGACCATTGGCAACCCTACTTTCCTGAGCCGGGTGCGCGGGCTGCCTATGTTGCGGGTAAGGCCGCATTGCTTGCTGACTATCCGGAACTGCCGCCGGCACTTTCACACTTGGCACTGTTGGTCGCTTTTGCATCGCGCGACCAGCATTGGGGCCTTGAGGTGGAGCTAGAGGATTGCTATGCCTGCAGCGTCTCTGAACCCAAGATCGCCGAAGCACTGAGCTTGGTGTTGTGGCCTTGCGGTGTGAACCGGTTTCTTGACGCGAGTGGCGTCTGGCTGAAGGTTATGCAGTCGGGCAAGGTGACGCCGTCCGAGCCATTCAAGGCATGGGCCGAGACGCCGGACCAAGGCGGCTTCTACTTGGCGCCGCGCACAGCTGAAGTAACGCCGTCCTAAGTGCAGACTGCACCGCGCACGGTATTGATCACGAGTTCCGCGTTATCCACATGACTGCCGCGCCAAGCAACATGGCCGTCCGGACGAACCAAAACAAGTGGCTGCTCATAGAGCTTCGCAATGGCGGAGTCCTCAATACTGACGACTGATAGCGGCACACCCTGCTTGAGTGCTGCCACTTGCAGTGCGACGATGTCATTCGATTGTGCGGCTGGAAATTGCAAAAGAACAAAGCCATGGCCGAACAAATCGAGGGTCGAGCGTCCGTCGGAAAGCCACGCATGCGGAGCCCTGCCGCCAGGTCGCGCGCTCGGAACATAAGAGTCGTAATCATCCGGCGTGGCCGTCGAGTTGTCAGGCACGCAAATGGGTGAGCCGTCGTAACGGTAGCCCATCTGCAGTCCCCAAGACGCCCAATCGACTTTGGTGGCGGCCTTCAGACCGGCCCCGATTTCGGTGCGCAGTTGGGCACCATCTTCGGTTTCGTCAAGAATGTTGGCGCAGTTTTGCACTGAGCGCCAAGCGTTCCAGTTGTGCGTTGAAAAGGCTGCATTACGAGCCGCCACGGGTTTGCGTTCGGCTTCATATGAATCGAGCAGTGCTGGATCGGCCCAGCCCTGCAGAATGGCATTCAGTTTCCATCCCAAGTCGAAGGCGTCGCCCATTCCCGTGTTCATGCCCATGCCACCGGTCGGTGACATGGTGTGCGCCGCATCGCCGGCCAAAATCACACGCTGGTCTGCAAAATGTTCGGCGATCAACTCGCTGCGCCGCCAAGGGAGAATCGACAAAACCTCAAAAGGAATATCGTCGCGCCCGAGGCCTCGACGAATCCAGGCTGCTGGATCTAAGTTCGCGATGTCGAGTTTTTCCTCGGTTCCTAGGATCGTCATGCGCCAGAGGTCTTTGCCATCGATCACAGTCCAGTTACCCCATGTCCCTTCAGGCCCGACGAACAGGTAGCGTTCGGCCTCGCCTTTGTCGATGGCCTGCAGCAGGCCCGGCAAACGCACCAGAATGCTGATGGAATAACTGAGCTTTGGATTGCCCTGCATGTCAATCCCGAGCGCGTTGCGAACGGTACTGCCCACGCCATCACAACCCACCATGTAATGGGCGCGAATCTGGACTTTTTCGCCGTTGTTCAGGTCGGTTACCTGCGCCAGCACATGCGTCTCAAATTGTTCGAAACTTTCCAGCTTCCAACGCAGGTGCAAGCTCACCGATGGCTGCTTCTCAACGGCAGCCTGCATGATGGGGTTGAGCCAAATCTGCGGGCAGCGCTGCTTCTTTTCGGTACTCCACGGCGGCGTTTCCATGTCATCGAGACTTGGATAATCGTCACGGTCTAGCAAGTGACCCGCTAAGCTGGTGCAAAAGACCATGGAAAGTTTGTAATCGCGGGGAAAACCTGCGCCACGCACCTCATCGGCAATGCCCCAGCGACGGAAGATCTCCATGGTCCGGACCGCCATCAAGCCAATCTTGGGTTGAACAATGACGCCATCGGTCAATTCAATAAGTGTGCATTCCGTGCCACGCATGCCCAGGTCAAGCGCCAAGCCCAGGCCAATCGGTCCGGCGCCGACAATCAGCACCGGTGTTTCAATCGTTCGTGTCATGCACACTTCATTTTCTAAAAAAAATTAGTCGAGGTTGATGCCCAGCGGCTTGATCACGCTTTTCCAGCGAAGGCCCTCGCGCTCAACCGCCGCTCTAAATTGTTCGGGCGTTTCGCTCACGGCGTCGTACCCATAACTGGTGAAGGCGGAGCGAACGGCTTCAGAGGCTGCGGCCTTTCGGAAGGCATCGTTCAACTTGTCTAATACCGGTCCGGAAATGCCGGCGGGTGCGGCCAAGCCAAACCATTCTGTGATTTCGAAATCAGCCATGCCGGACTCCGCAAAAGTCGGGAGATTGGAGGCCAGTGCATGTCGCTTCGAACTGGCAATGGCAATGGCTTTGAGCTTCCCGGCTTTGACGTATTGGGCAACATGGCCAATGCCAATGAACATCATTTGAATCTGACCGCTCATGACATCGATCAACGCGGGTGCATTGCCCTTGTAAGGGACGTGAACGATGTCGATGTCTGCCCTGGACTTTAAAAATTCTCCGGTCAGATGAATCACTGAGCCAACGCCGGCCGAGCCAAAATTAAGTGAGCCAGGGTGGGCCTTGGCATAGGCTGTCAGTTCAGCGAGGTTCTTCGCAGGTACGGCGTTGTTCACGACCAGCGTCAACGGACCGGTTGCTGCACGGCTGATGTGTTGGAAGGACTTGATAGGGTCGTAAGGGACGTTGGGGAGCAAGAGTGGCGCTACGCCGAGCGTGGTTGTATTGGCCCACAAGAGGGTGTAACCATCAGGCGCTGAATTCGCAACAGCCCCCGTCGTTTGCACGCCGCCCGCGCTTGGCTTGTTCTGGACCACGACGCTTCGGCCGAGCTGCAGGCCAAGGGCCGCAGCGAAAACGCGGGCGGTGCCGTCGGTTCCGCCACCGGCCGCAAAAGGGACAACCAGAGTCAAGGGTCTGTTGGGATATGCCTCGCTCTGGGCTGTACAAATAAGCGGAGCAGTCAGTGCCGCAACAAGTCCGAACCCGAGCCCCGTTTTGTTGAACATTGAACACAGGCAGCACGAGACCTTTAAGTGCATGTCCATGACCCCGTGTAGTCGCATTGATAAAGGGTGAGGTCGCGCGGAAATTTCAGGCGCGTATACGCGAATTCCATCCGCCATACAAAGACTCGCCGATGCCCGGCGGAGGCAGGGACTGGTCAGCCTTCAGTTGCTTTAACAAATACCAAGCCAGGCATAAATTGGAAGACAGAACCGGTTTGCCAGAGCGGCGCGCAATGTCGCCGATGGCTCGCAGCGTTGGCACGCCGGTACCCGTTAGCACTACCGCATCAGCGTCAGCCCAGTCGAGGTGTTCAACGCTGTCGAGAACCATTTGGGTCCTGATTCGATAGACATGGCGTGTGTCGCTGGTGTCGAGCGAGACAGTTTTGGTGTCTGTGATCGAAAAACCTGCGCTTTTCCAGTAGGCTTGGCTGGCCTCAACGGCCCAAGCTGGATAGGGCGCAAACAAGGCCATTTTTCGCGCACCAAGATGTTTGAGCGCCGCACGAATAGCCTGTGCTGCGGTGACGATCGGAAAGCCGGCTTTCGCGGAAAATTCACCGATACGACGCTCCTCTTGCTCTGCACCAATCAGGTATGACGTTGCGGTGCAGGCGTAGCCAACCGCATCGAGCGGTGCCGTGTCAAAGTCCGACAAGGTTTCACCGAAGTTGTCTAGGTATTCAAGCAGGCGGTTGCGAGAATTTTCGCGACTGCCTTGAAGCCGCCCGATCAACATGCTGACGCCATCTGGCATCAAGGCCGTCATCTCCGGCTCAACCGTTGTGTTGGCTTGCGGAACAGTGATACCAATCGTGGCCAGGGATCCGTACTCTCGATCAAACATAGTCAGATTTCTTGGTTGGGACCGCGTTATTTACCAGGATTGGATCTGACCATAAAACTGAACAGTCCGGCGATGTAATCAGTGAGTTTGTAGCTTATGAATGTTTTTTCAAATCGTCAAGTGAATTTGGCGATTAAGTATATTTTGGCCGCCAAAAGTCAGCGACTTATGAAACGTACTTGACCAGCCACAGTGACACGCCAGGGAAAAACAACAGCAAGGTAGTTCGCAGTGCATCGCTGACCAAAAATGGCATCACGCCTTTGTAGCTTTCGCTGATGGGCACGTCTTTGGCGAGGCCGTTGACGACGTAGACGTTGAGACCGACAGGTGGTGCCAAGAGTCCGAAGCCGACCGTCATGAGCACCATGATGCCAAACCAAATGGCGACCGATTCGCGCGGCATGCCGAAGTCCATGCCTATGACCATTGGGAAAAAGATCGGGATGGTCAGCAGCAACATGGAGAGTTCGTCCATCACGGCGCCCAGCACCACATAAAAAAGCAGGATGGCCGTGACCACCATCAGTGGCGACAGCCCCCAGCTGCCGACCAAGCCGGCCAACTGGTTCGGCACTTGCGTTAAGGCCAAGGCCGAATTCATCAGGTCGGCGCCAATAAAGATCAGAAAGATCATGGCGGAACTGCTGGCAGTGGCGTAAAAGCACAGCTTGAATTTGGACCAGGTGATTTCGCGCTTGAGCAATGCCGCTAAAAAGGTTGCTGCAGCGCCCACTGCGGCGCCCTCAGTCGGCGTGAAAACGCCGCCATAAATACCGCCAAAAACGATCACGAAGATGATGCCGATGGGGAAGATTCCCATCAAAGATGCGAGCGTCAGCGGGGGACGATTGGGGTCGACTTCAGGGGCTTGCCCAGGGACCAGTCGAACATAAATACCAATCGCCACCATGTAGCCGATCATGGCGATGATGCCAGGGACCATCGCCGCAGCAAACAACTTGGCGATGTTTTGCTCAGTCAAAATCGCGTAGATGACCAGTGGCACAGAGGGTGGAATCAAGATGCCAAGTGTGCCGCCCGCTGCCAGCGTGCCGGTGGCCAGCCGGCCTGAGTAACCGTGGCGTTTCATTTCAGGCAAGGCGACGCCCGTGATGGTTGCTGCCGTTGCCACTGACGACCCGCAGATCGCTCCAAACGCAGCGCTTGCCAACACAGCAGCCATGGCCAGTCCACCTTTGAAGCCACCCATGACCCCAGCGGCGAATTGAAACAGGGCTTTGCTGATGCCGCCTTGGGTGGCGAAGTGACCCATCAAGATGAACAGCGGAATGACCGACAGGTCGTAGCTGGCGAAACGTGCAAAGGCCTGTGCGTTGAGGAAGTTGGAAAATGGTCCCCATCCGGTTTGCATGACATAGCCAGCCGCGCCGGCAGCAAACATCGACACCGCAATGGGCACCCGACTCGCCATCAAGACCAGCATGATGCCGAAAATCAGCAGCGCCAGGCTGAGCGGACTCATGCGTGCACCTCGCCGGTATTGGGCGAATCGGTGTCACCGGCGTCCAAGCCGAAGAGCATTTGACCCAAACCAATCAGGGCGGTCAGCGCGAAAGGCGGCACCATCGCCGCGTACACGGTCCACTCCGGGAATCCGAGAATTTGCGACTCTGAATGTGTCTCGAAAGAGTTCAGCCCTCCGAGGGTGGTTCGCCAAGCGAGCAAAGCAAATAACAGCGCCAAGAGCAGGGCGCCAAATCTGTCAAGTCCGGTTTGGTTTTTCTCGCTGAGTTGGGTCGTGAAAAAATCCACAATGATGTTCCCGCGCTTGGCTTGGCAGTACGGCATAAACAGCGCGATGGCCGCTCCAGTTGCCAGGCCGGTGAGCTCAAAATCGCCTATCAAAGACGTGTCCAACAGGTTGCGGCCAATCACGCTCCAGCAGGTCATGAGCGTGATGAAGGTCAATAACAAACCCGCCAAAATGGCGAAAAGTTTGGCAAGAGTATGGAGAGTTTTCAAGGCAGGGCGTCCTTTTTAGGAATGGACAGATTGTGGCGGCGCTATGCCTCGAGTTCGGCCTGCTTTGGACCCGTGTAGAAATTGGGCCACCTTTTCATCACGATCGCACGGTTGGCCGCATAGGCGTAACAGCTGTCAACCTTGGCGGGTGTGCCATTCGCCCTCAATTTATCCGGTTCACCTTGGCGAATCATGGTCAAAGACTGGAAAGCCGCAGTGCCCATCGGGATCAGAATTTCCATCAGATGGGTGCAACACTGTGCCCCACCCAAAAGTCGACGAACCTCACTGCTCCAACCGCTGGCGATGCGCTGCCCTTTGAGCGACTGTAAAGCCGCTCCGGCTGACAAGCAGTCGTGATAAGGCGCCGAGGTGGTGAAGGTGGACACTTCGAGCACTTGCATCTCATGGTTGATCACCAGTTTGACACCCATGTCGTGGATGTATTCACCCGCTGGCACGACCCTTCCGCCACTGATAGCGGTGAAAACCTCCGGCTTCTGATCAGTCACATGGCCCTCTACTTCGTAGAGACCATCGGAACGCTCCCAGCCCCTCATTTCAATTTTTCGAAAGTGAAGCTCTTTGCGCGTGACGGCACGATTCAATTCAGACATTTTTTCCTTTCTCATCAATCGACGATTTTTTAAATCTAAGCGATTGAGAACACCATGAGAGCTTGGCAAAGTTGGATCAGATGACTTTGACTTTCAACGTGCCGATACCGGCCACGCCACCGATCATGGTGTCACCAGCCACTACGGCAGCGACGCCTGCAGGCGTGCCGCTGTAGATCAGGTCGCCGGGTTGCAGTTCCCAGGCAGCTGACAGGTGTTCAATGCTTTCGGCAATACTCCAAATCAGTTTAGAGGTGTCGCTGCGCTGACGGTCTTGACCATTGACCTGCACATAGATGTCTGCATTTTCGATGTTGCCGGCGTCCGCTGCGCGGGTGATCGGACCGATCGGTGCCGATTGGTCAAAGCCTTTGCCGATGTCCCAGGGACGACCGAGTTTTTTGGCTTCGTTTTGCAGATCGCGGCGCGTCATGTCGAGGCCCACGGCATAGCCATAGATGTGTTTCATCGCATCGGCTGCCTTGATGTTTTTGCCACCGGTGCCAATGGCCACCACGAGTTCGATTTCATGGTGAAAATTTTGCGTCAAGCTCGGGTAAGGTATGTCGCCGGTCTGGCCGTCTTCGATCACGACCAACGCATTGGCCGGCTTCAGGAAGAAGAACGGTGGCTCGCGACCCGTAAAACCCATTTCCTTGGCGTGCTCCTCATAGTTGCGACCCACGCAATAAATGCGGTTGACGGGAAAGCGTTCAGCCAGTCCAACAACTGGAACAGAAACCGTGGCAGGCGGCGAAAAAACAAAACTCATGACATTCTTTCTTCTTAATGTAAGCCCAGCGCAACATGCACCAGACGGGCTGAATTAATGTAGCGCAGCTTGACGTCGTACCATGCGGCAAGTTGCGCATGTTGTTCGATTTGGGAGGGGTCCGATCACTCCGATTTCAACAGCAGTTTAAAGTGCTCGACCACCGGCGGTGCAGAGAAGAAGGGGCCCACAATCGCCCGCCAATTGGCAAATGCGGGGGACTCCCGAAAGCCAACAGTGTGGTCTTCTAGCGTGGCCCAGAAAATCTCCAGCACATACCGCTCCGGATTTTCAATGCCTTGGTTGACCTTGAAACCATGGAATCCGTGGGCACCCGAAATGACGGTGCGAAGACCGCGTTCGATGGCTTCTTTGAAAGCTGTTTGCTGGCCAGTGTGAATGCGAATGTCGGCGAGTTCGAGAATCATCGGGTTCCTTTGTATTCGACTGTGCGGGGTTCAGTGGGATCGTTATTTTTGCCTAATTTGAGTTAGGCGCGGCAGCATGACTCTACCGTCATATCGGGCTGGTACGCTGATCAGCAGCCTCTGAGACAATACACGCATGAGCGAAATCCTTTCCGGCACCCCGTCCACATCAGTGGCCCCTCCTTTGTCAAACACCCCCAAAGCCGCGCCCCGCGTTGGATTTGTCAGCCTTGGCTGTCCCAAGGCTTTGACCGATTCCGAGTTGATCCTGACCCAGCTCAGCGCTGAAGGTTACGAGACCTCCAAGACCTTTGAAGGCGCGGACTTGGTGATCGTCAATACCTGCGGCTTCATCGACGACGCCGTGCGTGAGAGTTTGGACACCATCGGCGAGGCACTGGCCGCCAATGGCAAGGTCATCGTCACGGGTTGTCTGGGCGCTAAAGCCGGCGAAGCGGGCGGCAACTTGGTCAAGCAGATGCACCCGAGCGTGCTGGCCGTGACCGGACCGCACGCGACGCAAGAGGTGATGGACGCGGTGCACCTGAACCTGCCCAAGCCACACGACCCGTTCGTCGACCTGGTGCCCAATTCATTCGGCGTCGCTGGCATCAAGCTGACGCCGCGGCATTACGCTTACCTGAAGATCAGCGAAGGCTGCAACCATCGCTGCACTTTTTGCATCATCCCGTCGATGCGCGGCGACCTTGTGTCGCGGCCTATTGGCGACGTTCTGGTGGAGGCCCGTGCCTTGTTTGCAGGTGGCGTCAAAGAACTGCTGGTGATCAGCCAAGACACCTCGGCTTACGGTGTCGATGTGAAATACCGAACTGGGTTTTTCGACGGCAAACCGGTCAAAACCCGCATGTTGGAATTGGTAAAAGCACTGGGGGAACTGGCTGAGCCTTACGGTGCCTGGGTTCGCCTTCACTACGTTTATCCATACCCTAGCGTCGACGAGGTGATTCCGCTCATGGCCACCGGCTTGGTCTTGCCTTACCTGGACGTGCCTTTGCAGCACAGCCACCCGGATGTGCTCAAACGCATGAAGCGACCCGCCAGCGGCGAGAAAAACTTGGAGCGCATTGCGCGCTGGCGCGAGATGTGTCCTGAGATCGTCATTCGCAGCACTTTTATTGCTGGTTTCCCGGGCGAGACCGAAGCTGAGTTCAGTCACTTGCTCGACTTCATGCGCGAAGCCCGTATTGACCGTGCCGGTTGCTTTGCCTACAGCGCTGTGGCGGGCGCGACCGCCAATGACATTCCGGGCATGTTGCCTTTGGAGCTGCGCGAAGAACGCCGTGCCCGTTTCATGGCCGTGGCTGAAGAAGTTTCCAGCCAAAAGTTGCAAGAACGTATTGGCGCCACCATGCAGGTTCTGGTGGACTCGGCACCGGCCTTGGGTCGCAAAGGCGGCATCGGTCGCAGCTATGCCGATGCGCCAGAAATTGACGGTACGGTGAAACTGCTGCCGCCTGAAAAGATCAGCAAAACAATGAAGGTGGGTGAGTTCACACGCGCCCGTATTGTCGGCACGCAAGGCCACGACCTAGTGGCTGTGCCGGTTTAAAGTCTTCAGCATTAGCTGGGTTGAATAGCCCAGCCAGAACTAAAAACTGCTCGATTTTTTACGCTTTTTGTAATTGTTTTTCAATGATGCGCGAAAGCGCTCTTATGTAGAACCATTCCCCACCATTTCGTGGACTAACTCATGCGGCACAATTTCCGCATGACTTCCCCTCGCAACTGCGTCTTTAATCCTCCTCCGCATTCTGACGAGCGCGATCGTAGGGTCGCGATGTGGGTTGAAGCTCTGCGGCGCAAGGCTGATTTTTTGACCTTACAAAATCTGCCCGCTCTCGTCGATTCAGAGGCCAGTCGGGTCATGAGCTTGCTGCGGATGGAAAAACCACCGTCGACAGAGTCACAATTATTTGTAGACGCGACTGGCAACCCTGTCACTGGCCAATTCCGCCCCCGGATCACTCTGCAAACCTTGGACCGTGGCCATGGGCTCCTAGGCCTGAAGCCCCAAGGGAGACTCGGTCCCCGCGGGGACAGCGTGACCCTGGCCCAGTTCGACTGGACTTATCAGACACAGGCGGGTGATCGTTGGCAAACGCCGGCTCCCATTTCCATCCTGAACAGCCGTCCAGCCGGGGCTCAACAACTGTTCGATGCCGATGGCACAGCCGTGCAGATGCAGCGCGATCTGGCTGCCGAAGCGGATGCCACGGATCTCGTGTGGGAGATGGGCTTCACCCCACTGGTCGAAGACACTTTTCAATGGCGCAATGACAAGCACAGCCCTGCGCTTGGCTCGGTCTGGACGCTGTCGCAAGAAGCATTCTTCGTGGAGTTCTGGGCCGACCAAATACCGCGGCTACAGGCCAAAGGCTGGTCGGTGGTGGTACTCCCCGGCTTTGCCCATGAAAGTGTGCCGGTGCAACGCTGGAAGCTGGTGGTCAGCCCAGACACCGGTGACGTGCTGGGCAAGGTGTTGGACAGTCTTCAGCTTCAACTTCCTGAGCGCGAAGGAGCCTGGCTGCTGAGCTTGGGCATCGAAATTGATGGCCAAACGCTGGACCTGGCTCCGATGCTGGCCGACCTTTTGCGTCGCGATGCACGCTGGCTCAACGCTGCGCAAATTGCCGCCATTGACGACTTGGCCGTCGTGACCTTGCGCGCGCCGGGCGGCAAGCGCATAGATGCGCCAGCCGCGCCACTCAAAGCGATCGTCGGCACGATGTTGGACTTGCTGACGGACCCGCTTCGCAACCAACATCAAGCAGCGCTTCGGTTGGGCGCATGGGAAGCGCGTCGGCTCGATGCTTTGCGTGCCAGCCTGCTGGAGACTCACCGTGTAGGTCCGCACAACGCCTGGCAGCTCGAGGGGGATTTGGGCTTGGCCAGTCTGGCCAAACGTTTGAAGGTTATCGGAGCGCCGCAACCGGTAACCTCGCCCGAAGGACTGCAAGTGCAACTGCGCCCCTACCAGTTGGAAGGACTGGCTTGGCTGCAATACCTGCGCGCGCAAAGCTTGGGCGGCATTCTGGCCGACGACATGGGGCTGGGCAAAACCGCACAGGCATTGGCCCATGTGCTGACCGAAAAAAACGCTGGCCGACTCGACCGGCCAGTGCTGGTAGTGCTGCCCACATCGCTCATCTTCAACTGGCAAGCAGAAGCCAAACGCATGGTGCCCAGCCTTCGCTTGTTGACTCTACAGGGGCCGCTGCGTGAAGCGCTGTTTGCGCAAATGCCCGCCCACGACTTGGTGCTGACGACTTACCCTCTTTTGTGGCGCGACATAGAGGCACTGGCCGCCCAGCACTTTCACTTGGTCATTTTGGACGAAGCGCAGATGGTGAAAAACGCCGGTAGCCGGAGCGCCCGCGCCCTTCGCCGCCTGCAAACCCGCCACAGCCTGTGCCTCACCGGCACACCGATGGAAAACCATCTGGGCGAGCTATGGGCACAGTTTGACTGGCTGATGCCCGGCTTTTTAGGCAACGCCCGCCACTTTGCCGTTCAGTGGCGCAAGCCGATCGAAGAAAACGGAGAAACCTTGCGCGCGGCCTTGCTGGCTCAACGCGTGCGTCCTTTTGTCCTGCGCCGACGCAAACAAGATGTGGCCAGCGAACTGCCACCGCGCACAGAGGTCATCCAACGCGTGCGATTGCAGGGCCAGCAGCTCGAACTGTATGAGAGTGTTCGCGTGGCGGTCGATGTTCAAGTGCGCCGCGTGCTGCAGCGCAAGAGCTTTAACGGCGCACAGATCAGCATCTTGGACGCGCTGCTCAAGTTGCGCCAGGTTTGCTGCGACCCGCATTTGGTCAAGGGCAGCCAGGCCAGCCCGACCATGGAGCGCGCCAAGCTGACGCTGTTAGCCGACATGCTGCCCAAGCTGGTGGAACAAGGCCGACGCGTGCTGGTGTTTTCGCAGTTCACTGAGTTGCTGGACCTGATTGCAGACCAACTGCTGATGTTGGAATTGCCGTTTCTGAGTCTGACCGGCAAGACCCGGACTCAGGAACGTGGCAATGTGGTGCAGCGGTTTCAAGCACAAGAAGTGCCCGTGCTGTTGGTCAGCCTGAAAGCCGGTGGCCTCGGCTTGAACCTGACCGCCGCTGACACCGTGATTCACATGGACCCGTGGTGGAACCCCGCCGTGGAAGAGCAAGCCACCGCACGCGCCCACCGCATCGGCCAAAACCGGCCTGTGCTGGTTTACAAGCTGGTCGTCGAAGGCAGCATCGAAGAGCGCATGTTGGAGTTGCAGGCGCGCAAACTGGCGCTGACCAACAGCGTGCTGGGGCACGACGCCGCGGGTGCGCTCAAGTTTGACGCGCTGGATCTGGCTGCTTTGCTGGCCCCCCTCGGTGTTTCAACAGCCGTTGTGCAAACGCCGGTAAAAGTGGTTCGGTGTCGGGGCGCAGGATAAAGTCTATGAGTGATTGCGCTGAGAAATGAAAAAAGCCGCATGTCTTTGGAACTATGCGACTCTATCAATGGTGCCCGGGAGAGAACTCGAATCTCCACATCTTGCGATACACGGACCTGAACCGTGCGCGTCTACCAATTCCGCCACCCGGGCACAGCTAGCACTGTACCATGACTAAAGCGGCTTGTTGAAGACACTTATCAAAAAAATCAACTAACCACTCTGTTCCGGTTTGTAACGTGCATGCCTTATGCTGATGGTTGTGCAGGCGCCATTGAAGGCCTTTCTGCTTTAGCTCAGAACAGACTCTATTTCTATTGACCATCTCACGAAAGAGATTACTTATCAAAACAACACAACACTCTTCGAGCCAGGTTTCTAACCTGTTGGCCGAATTTGAAGGTACCGTTTCTGGTCACCGTGACGGCCACGGCTTCGTTCAACGCGACGACGGCGAGGCAGATATTTACCTGCCGCCCAACGAAATGCGCGCGGTTCTGCACAAAGATCGCGTCAAAGCCCGCATCGTGCGCCATGACCGCAAAAACCGGCCCGAAGGCCGCGTCACCGAGATCATTGAGCGCTCGCCGAATCCGATCATTGGTCGTTTGCTGCATGAAAGCGGCGTCTGGCTGGTCGCCCCTGAAGACAAGCGTTACGGTCAAGACATCCTGATTCCCAAGGGTGCCACTGGCACGGCCAAGCCGGGTCAGGTGGTGGTGGTCGAGCTGACCGAGCCGCCCGCGCTGTTCGGTCAACCGGCCGGGCGTGTCAAAGAAGTGCTGGGGGAGGTTGACGACCCCGGCATGGAAATCGAGATCGCCGTGCGCAAATATGGCGTGCCGCATGAGTTCAGCGATGAGGCGTTGGCGCTGGCGCGCGCTTTGCCTGATGCCGTGCGGCCTGTCGACAAGCAAGGCCGCGTTGACCTGACCGACATTGCGCTGGTGACGATTGACGGCGAAGACGCCCGCGACTTCGATGACGCCGTGTACTGCGAACCGGCCAAAGTCGGCCGTGGCAAGGGCTGGCGTTTGCTGGTCGCGATTGCCGATGTCAGCCATTATGTAGAGACCGGCAGCGCCATTGACATTGACGCCTACGACCGGGCCACCAGCGTGTATTTTCCGCGCCGCGTGATCCCGATGCTGCCCGAAAAACTCTCCAATGGCCTGTGTTCTCTGAACCCGAACGTTGAGCGGCTGTGCATGGTCTGCGACATGCTGATCAACGCCAAAGGCGAAGTCCACGCTTACCAGTTTTACCCGGCGGTGATGTTCAGTCACGCCCGTTTCACGTACACCGAAGTGGCGGCTATTTTGGCCAACACGCGCGGCCCCGAAGCCGCTCAACGCAAAGCGCTGGTGCCGCATTTGCTGGACTTGCATGATGTCTACCAGGCCTTGCTCAAAGAGCGCGGCGTTCGCGGTGCGGTGGATTTCGAAACCACCGAAACACAAATCGTTTGTGATGACGCTGGTCGTATTGAAAAAATCGTGCCGCGCACCCGCAACGTGGCGCACCGTTTGATCGAAGAAGCCATGCTGTCGGCCAACGTCTGCTCGGCGGACTTCATTGCCCAGAGCAAGCATGTAGGCTTGTTCCGCGTGCACGAAGGCCCGACGCCTGAGAAAAAAGACCTGCTGCGCAGCTACCTCAAAGCCATCGGCTTGGGGCTGACCATCAGCGAAGAGCCGATGCCAGGCGAGTTTCAGTCGATAGCCTTGGCCACCAAGGACCGCCCTGACGCCCAGCAAATTCATTCGATGCTGCTGCGCTCCATGTCGCAGGCGATTTACACGCCGATGAACAACGGCCACTTTGGCTTGGCGTATGAGGCTTACACGCACTTCACCAGCCCGATTCGGCGCTACCCGGATTTGCTGGTGCACCGCGTCATCAAGGCTGTGCTGAAGCAGGCCAAATACCAGTTGCCGGCCTTGCCGACACCGGGCGAGGCCCATGCCAAGTTGTCTAAGCGCTTAGCGGCGCGGGCGGTGGAGTCGGATCAAAAGCCAAAGAAACCGACGGTGGACCAACTCGCCTGGCAAGCCGCCGGCCTGCATTGCAGCGCCAACGAACGCCGGGCCGACGAGGCCAGTCGCGATGTTGAGGCCTGGCTCAAATGCAAATACATGCGCGGCCATTTGGGCGAAGAATTTGGTGGTGTCGTGAGCTCGGCGACCAGCTTCGGGATTTTCGTCACCCTGGATGCGATGTATGTCGAGGGCTTGGTGCACATCACCGAACTCGGCAGCGAGTACTTCCGTTTTGATGAAGCCCGGCAAGAACTTCGCGGTGAGCGTACCGGCATGCGTTATGCCATTGGCACGCGGGTTCGGGTGCAGGTCAGTCGCGTCGACCTGGATGGTCGCAAGATTGACTTCAGATTGGTGCACGACGGCGAGGAATTGACGGCTCGCGCCATGAAGGACAAGTCTGGCGGTGCCGTTGAGAGGTCTTTAGATGAGAGTGGCGGTGGCCGCAAGAGCGGCGATAAATACGCTGATAAGCGGGCAGATAAGCACTCGGGTAAGCGTTCTGATCGCCCTGAACGTTCAGCGGCACGCAGCACGGGTGCTTCTGATCGTGGTGCCGCTCGATCGCCGATTCAGGCGCTTAAAGCTGCCGTGAAAAAGTCGGCAGCCGGTGGTCCGCGTAAGTCAAGTAAACCTAGCAAGAAACCAAGACGTTGAGGGGATGGCCATGCGCGTTGTGAGTTTTTTGCTGGAAACAGCTTTTTATCTGCTGATCGGTGCGTCTTTGTTGCGTGCTTATATGAACTGGTTGCGTATCAGCATGACGGCCCAGCCGGGTACGTTTGTGATGGCGCTGACGAACTGGTTGGTCAAACCGCTGCGGCGCATGTTGCCACAGACACTGGCCCGCTCCAAGGTGGATTCGGGCAGTTTGTTTGCGGCGGCTTTGCTGTCCTTGGTTTACGCCTTGCTCGCGGCCTTGATGTTTGGCTGGTTCGATGGCGATGTGCCGCTGCTGGCCTTGTTGGCTTTTGCCATCAAGATGCTGCTGCGTGTGGCGCTGCAAGCCTTGACTATTTTGGTGTTTGGCTACGTGATCATCTCTTGGGTGCAGCCGGGCTCCTACGGCCATGGCTTGCTGTCCAGGCTGGTTGAGCCACCGTTGGCGCCGCTGCGCCGGATTGTGCCCATGATTGGTGGCATTGACCTGTCAGCAATGGCTTTGCTGCTGTTACTGCAGGTTGGTTTGATGCTTCTGGGTTGAGAGCAATTTCAAGCGCTCGATGTCAATCTTTTAGGCATTCAAGCACTGGCGCGTCGGGCTAGTGCGGAGGCTGTCAGGCCTTCGGGCCTTCTGTTGCCAAACCCAATGCCTGCCCAACGGTCGGCCAAGTGGCCGTGCATGAAAACAGCTCGGGCTGCTGCAGTTCGTGCAGGAAGACCGGTGGCCAGAAGGGCGCCGATCATGCCGGCCAAAACGTCGCCCGTGCCGGGGCTGGCCAGCAAGGCATTTCCGCTGTGATTAATCAGCGCTATGCGTCCCGGGGCGGTGATCAAGCTGCCTGAACCTTTGAGCACCACCACACAGCCAAATCGATCAGCCAATTGCTGCGCTGCACGGAGTCGGTTGGACTGAACGTCGTGCGTGCTGCAGTGTAAAAGTCTGGCCGCCTCGAGTGGATGCGGCGTCAAAACCGTGGCGTGATGATAGGACTGTCTGGCCATCAGCAATTCCTGCAATGAAGGGTTTGTGGCGATGGCGTTCAGAGCGTCAGCGTCAAAGACCGCGCGTGAGGCGTCAGTCAATAAGGCTGGCAGATGCGCTTGGACCGCGTGACCTCCACCGCAACCGCACACCAGCACCTGTTGCTTTACATCCAGCGCGGCAGGATGTCTGTACATCAACTCAGGCTGGGTCATGTCGGCTGACAAAGTGCTGTCCGGAGCATCACCCAGCAACGCGACAAACACCCGGCCCGCGCCCGCGTGCAGGGAGGCACGGGCGGCCAGCACGGCTGCGCCGACCATGCCGGGTGCGCCACCCAACACCGCCACGTCGCCGAAACTGCCTTTGTGACTGGCGTGCGCATGGTTCTGCCGAGCTAGACCCGTCGCGCAATCTGCCCCTTGAAGCCAAGCGCAGATCAGTATGTCCTCTTGTGCCGCCACGCTCAAATCATTCAGCCAAACTTGGCCTGCTGCATCCCGCCCGTCGGCGGTGAACAGGCCTGGCTTCAAGGTCAGCAGGCTCAAGGTGTGGCGGATGCCGTGACTTGGGGTTGGGTACAAGGACGCGCCCGTATCAGCGTTGAGCCCTGTTGGCAGGTCGATGCACAACACGGGCGCTTCGCTGTTGTGCATTCGGTTCAGCCATTGCGTTATCAGCTGCGTTCCGGGTCGATCGGTCGACAGCGTGCCGCCAATCCCCAGCAGCGCGTCGATGACGAAGTCGAAAGTCGCAGGCGGTTCTGGGGAAATCAGCAACCCGGCCGCCAGTGCGCGCAGGCGTGAGGCGAGTGCGTCTGGCGGTTGCTGGTGTGTGCTGCCTGCAGTGTCATGGCCTAGTTCGGTCCATGTCAGGCTGACGTTTTTGCCAAGCTTGCGCAATTGCAGTGCGGCTTCAAAGCCGTCACCGCCGTTGTTGCCGGGGCCGCAAGCGATCCAGATATGCTGTGCATGCGGTGCCAACGCCAAGGTCAGGCGGGCTGTGGCCAGCCCAGCCCGCTGCATGAGGGTGTGTGCTGGCAAATCAGCTTGAGCCCGTACTTCCATCCGCCGCGTGGCGGCGATGTCAAAAAGCGGGTAGCTGAAGGCGTTAGAGATCTTGAGCGTGATGGCCATGCCCGATTGTGGCGACTTCTCAAGTTATGCAAAGCGCTACCGTCTGACGATATTTACGGTTATTAAAACTTAGTGCGTGTGTGCCAGATTCAGCGCCGCCTCTACCTGAAGCGCTGCATCCAAAACGCCATCGTCGCGCAGGGCTGAATGCCAGAGCATGAGGCCGACGGGTAATTGCTGTTGCGCCTGATCAGGCGTGTAGCAGGGCAGAGAGATGGCGCAGCCGTCGAGCATGTTGACCACCGCGGGATTGCGCAGCAACAAGCCATTGGCGCGAAAAAAAGTCTCATCGTCGTCAATCAAATCGGCGATGGCTGGTGCGACTATCGGCACCGTCGGTGACAGCATGGCGTCGAAACCGCTGATGCGCTGGTTCATGTGGGCGATCCACTGCTGCCGCGCTGCGACCAAGTCGATGTAATCGGCCGCGCTCATGCCCGCGCCTTTGAGAATGCGCAGCGCCACGCGGGGGTCGTAGTCAGCCTGACGCTGCCCGATCAACTGCCGGTGCCAAGCGTAGCTCTCAGCCGCCGACAAGCCGCCAGTGGCGTTGATGCGGGTCAGCTCGCCGATCTCGTTCAGCTCAATTTCGACAATCTCCGCGCCTGCCGCGCGCAGCACGCGCAAGCTGTGCTCAAAGGCGCTGGCCACGGTGGTGTCCAAGCCGTCTTGCATCAGGCAGCGGGGCACGGCAAATCGGCTGGCCGACAAAGGCTTGCCCGTCAGATACACGCGCCTTTCGGCCAGCACTTCATGCACCGTCACAGCATCGCGCACCGAGCGCGTGATGGCGCTGACGGTGTCGAGCGTGGTGGACAAGGGCAGGGCGCCCGCAGTCGGCACCAGACGCGCCGTGCTTTTGAAGCCGACCAAACCACACAGTGCTGCCGGAATTCGGATTGAGCCACCCGTGTCTGAGCCCAAGCCAACGACTGCCGCCCCGATGGCCACTGACACGGCAGCGCCGGAAGACGAGCCACCTGGAACGCGGGCGGCCAAGGTGTCGGCTGGGTTCACTGGCGTGCCGAAGTGCGGGTTGATGCCAACGCCTGAAAAAGCAAACTCGGACATGTTTGTTCGACCGGCGATCAGGCCGCCCGCGCTGCGCAAACGTGCTACGGCTGGACAGTCGATCAGCGCAGGCTCAGCGTCTGCCAAGACGATGGATCCAGCCTGGGTTCGCTCCCCAGCGACGTCAAAGAGGTCTTTGACTGAGATCGGCAGCCCCGCCAGCGGGCCCAGGTCGGCCGTGTTTAGGTTGGCGACGTTTGCCACTTTGGCAGCTTCTGTTAACAGTTCGGATGGGTGGCTGGTGTACACATGGGTGCAGGCGCCGCTCAAGCTCGCCAAGCGGGCTTTGTTCAGGGCATCGGCGAGGCTTATCTGGCCGGATGCTATGGCTTGGCGTTGCGCGTGCAGATCTTGGTGCATGGGTTTCGTGGGCTTCCAGCCTGAGGGTGGTATGATCTACGGGCTTTGTGAATGGCTGAAAAGTTGTTTGTAAGGTAAATCGCAAATCAGCCACTCAAGGTGTCGCTCAGGAAATAAGTCCAGACGATAAGCGCTGATTTTAGACACAACCTTTGGAGTTTTACATGTCAATTACTATGCGTGAAATGCTGGAAGCCGGCGTCCATTTCGGTCACCAAACCCGCTTCTGGAACCCTAAGATGGCTCCGTACATCTTCGGTCATCGCAACCGTATCCACATCATCAACCTGGAAAAATCGCTGCCGATGTTCCAGGACGCAGCTAAGTTCGCGCGTCAACTCGCTGCCAATGGTGGCAATATTTTGATGGTTGGAACCAAGCGCCAAGCCCGTGACATCGTTGCTGCTGAAGCTCAGCGCGCAGGCGTGCCTTACGTTGATCAGCGCTGGTTGGGCGGCATGCTGACCAACTTCAAGACGGTCAAAACATCGATCAAGCGGTTGAAGGAAATGAAGGCTCAGCAAGAAGCTGGTCTCGACACCATCAGCAAAAAAGAGCAACTCACGTTCAAGCGTGAAATCGAGAAGCTCGAAAAAGACATCGGCGGCATCCAAGACATGGCTGCTTTGCCAGACGCTATTTTTGTGATCGACGTCGGTTTCCACAAAATCGCCGTGGCTGAAGCCCAAAAGCTCGGCATCCCACTGATAGGTGTGGTTGACTCCAATCACTCACCTATCGGTATCGATTACGTGATCCCAGGTAATGATGACTCGTCCAAAGCGGTTGAGTTGTACGCTCGCGGTATCGCTGACGCGATCATCGAAGGCCGTGCCAACTCTACCGGCGAAGTGGTTCGTGCTGTGGCGCCTGTCGCCGCCGACGAATTCGTCGAAGTGAAGTCCGCAGCTTAATCACTGCGGCCTTGTGCCACTCGAAAAAGGGGCTCGGGTAGCCCCTTTTTCACACTTAAATTTTTGTAGACGCCAGTCAGTCTGCACCACGTAAATCTAGTCAATCGACTCTCAAGGAGAAAAAAAATGATCATCACTGCAAGCATGGTTGCTGAATTGCGCGCCAAGACCGATGCCCCCATGATGGAGTGCAAAAAAGCACTGACCGAAGCAGACGGCAACATGGAAAAAGCCGAAGAAATTCTGCGCGTCAAGCTGGGTAACAAAGCCGGCAAGGCCGCTTCCCGCATCACAGCTGAAGGCGTTGTCGCCACGTACGCCGAAGGCGGCATTGGTGCCTTGGTCGAAGTCAATTGCGAAACCGACTTCGTCACCAAGAACGACAGTTTCTTGGGTCTGGTCAAGGCGGTGGCCGAAGGCATCGTCAAGCACAAGCCTGCTGATGTCGAAGCCATCGGCGCCATGCCTTTCTCGATGGACGGCTTTGGCCCGACGATCGAAGACGTGCGCAAAGGCCTGATCGGCAAAATCGGCGAGAACATGAGTGTTCGTCGCTTTAAGCTTTTTGACGCAGGCAACCAACTGGCTTCTTACCTGCACGGCACGCGCATCGGTGTGGTGGTGGAGTTTGAGGGCGACGAAACTGCCGCCAAAGACGTTGCCATGCACGTGGCTGCCATGAAGCCAGTGGCTTTGTCGAGTGCTGATGTCCCGGCTGAACTGGTGGCCAAAGAGCGTTCAGTGGCAGCAGCCAAAGCCGCTGAAGATGCGTCCAAAGCGCAGGCCGAAGGCAAGCCGGTTCAATCCGCTGAAATAGTGGCCAAACGCATTGACGGTGGCGTGCAAAAATACCTCAAAGAAGTCAGTCTTTTCAACCAGTCGTTTGTCAAAAATGACAAACAAACGGTTGAGCAAATGCTCAAAGAACGCGCGACCACGGTGAAAGCTTTCACCATGTACGTGGTCGGCGAAGGCATCGAGAAGAAGGTTGACGACTTCGCTGCTGAAGTGGCTGCCCAGATCGCTGCTGCCAAGGCTGCCTGATAAAACTGCCTGCTCATTCACAGGTCAAGCGCCGTTTCGTTCCCATCAACCCTCACTCACGGACTCGCCATGCCAGCCTACAAGCGTATTTTGCTCAAACTGTCAGGTGAGGCCTTGATGGGTGATGATGCGTTCGGTATCAATCGGGCGACGATTGTTCGGATGGTCGAGGAGATTGCTGAGGTCTCCCGCCTTGGCGTCGAGATGGCCATCGTCATCGGCGGTGGGAATATTTTTCGTGGCGTGGCGGGTGGTTCGGTCGGCATGGACAGAGCCACTGCTGACTACATGGGCATGCTAGCCACCGTGATGAACGCTCTGGCTTTGGGCGACACCATGGACAAAGCCGGCCTGACCCCGCGCGTGATGTCGGCCATCGCCATTGAGCGCGTGGTGGAGCCGTATGTGCGGCCGAAAGCTTTGCAGTACCTGGAAGAGGGCAAAGTGGTGATTTTTGCGGCTGGAACCGGCAATCCATTTTTCACCACCGACACCGCTGCGGCGCTGCGGGGTGCAGAGATTGGCGCAGAGATCGTGCTCAAAGCCACCAAGGTTGACGGTGTCTACAGCGCCGACCCGCGCAAAGACCCAAATGCGACGCGTTACGACACGATCACCTTTGATGAGGCCATGGGTCAAAATCTCGAAGTCATGGATGCCACGGCTTTTGCCCTGTGCCGTGACCAAAAACTGCCGGTGAAAGTCTTCAGTATTTTCAAACCTGGTGCGCTCAAACGCGTGGTGATGGGTGAGAACGAAGGCACGCTGGTCCACATTTGAAATCGAAGGAACGCCGTTAGGGTTTCTTCTTTTGTAAACTTGAATTTTGTTGTAGCCGGAGACGCACCCATGAGCATCGCAGACACCAAAACCAACGCCGAAACAAAAATGCAGCAGTCGCTTGAAAACTTCAAGCACGCGCTGACCAAAATTCGCACGGGCCGGGCCAACCCCGGTCTGCTGGACACCGTGCAGGTCGACTACTACGGCTCGATGGTGCCCATCAGCCAGGTCGCCAACGTGTCTTTGCTGGACGCCCGCACGATCAGCGTCTCGCCTTGGGAAAAAGGCATGAGCGCGAAGATCGAAAAAGCCATCCGGGACTCAGATCTCGGCTTGAATCCAGCCGCACAGGGAGATCTGATTCGGGTGCCGATGCCGGCCATGACCGAAGAGCGCCGCAAGGAACTCACTAAGATCGTCAAGGGAGAGGGTGAACACGCCAAAGTGGCTATTCGCAATCTTCGCCGTGACGCCAATGAAGGCGTCAAGAAATTGGTGAAAGACAAGCTCGCCTCTGAAGACGACGAGCGCCGCGCCCAGGAAGACATTCAAAAGTTCACCGATCGTTTCATTGCGGATGTCGACAAGCTTGTCATCAGCAAGGAACAAGACATCATGGCCGTTTGACGCGCCACTTGACCCATTGCTTAACGGCTTGACTGCCATGACCACACCTGTGCTCAGCAACATGCCGTATCACGTGGCCATCGTCATGGATGGCAATGGACGTTGGGCCGGTAAGCGGTTTTTGCCGCGCATCGCCGGCCACAAGCAAGGTGTGACTGCGTTGCGACGCTGCGTCAAGGCCTGCGTCGCGCGCGGCATTGGCGTGTTGACGGTGTTTGCCTTTTCTTCAGAAAACTGGAACCGTCCAGAAGAAGAGGTTTCCGGTTTGATGGACCTGCTGGCCCGCGCGGTCACCAGTGAAGTGGCCGAACTCAAACAAAACGGTGTTCGCCTGTATTTTGTCGGTGAGCGGCAGCGACTGTCGCCGACTATGCAGACGGCGTTCAGCCATGCCGAAGACACCACCGCCTCCAATACCGGCTTGGTACTCAACGTTTGTTTTAACTATGGTGGCCGTTGGGATATTGCGCAGGCGGCGCAAAAAGTCTCTGACAGTGGTCAACCCATCACTGAGTTGGCGCTCGACCGCGCACTGGCACTTTCTCACGTGCCTGATCCTGATTTATTCATTCGCACCGGGGGTGAGTTGCGCATCAGCAACTTTCTGCTGTGGCAGGCCGCTTATGCCGAGCTGCATTTCACGGACAAGCTCTGGCCCGAATTTGACGAGGTTGCCCTGGATGAAGCGATAGCTGTATTTCGCTCACGTGAGCGGCGTTTTGGCCAAACCTCGGCGCAACTCTCTGTGCCGCCTGACTCAAATATGCCGGTCACATCTGGCCAACCCATGAGGGCAGTCTGATGCTCAAACAGCGTGTGATCACTGCAGTGGTGTTGCTGGCCATCTTGTTGCCTGCACTTTTCTATCCGACTTACGTGCCGTTTTGTGCCATCACTCTGGTTCTTATTTCTGCGGGTGGTTGGGAGTGGGGTCGACTCAATGGCTGCAGTCAGCCGATGTCTGTGCTGATTGGTTTGACGTGTCTGCTGGCTTGCTTGCTGTCGTGGTCTGCCGGCTTGTTGACGCCGTCTTTGCCGTGGTTGTGGAGTGCTGCCGGTGCCACTTGGGTCTTGGTGGGAGGCTGGTTGTTGCGCAGTGGGGTCAGCGGATGGCCGCAGATTTCAAAGCCGCTGCGTTTGTTGGTAGGCGCCGTGGCGATCTGGCTGGCGTGGCTCGCCTTGGCACAGGCGCGCGTCATCGGTATCAATTTTTTGCTGTCGGTCATGGTGCTGGTGTGGACGGCTGACATTGGTGCTTACTTTTCCGGTAAAACTTTCGGCACTCGCTTCACCAAAACCAAGCTCGCCGCATCTATCAGTCCCGGCAAAAGTTGGGAAGGTGTGTGGGGCGGCATGGTCTGCGTGCTGCTGTTGGCGCTTGGCTGGATCTTACTGGACCGCAGCGGTGCGACGCTCACCCCCAGCATTTATTCATTGCTGGTCAGCCGTCATGGCTGGGTGGTCATGTTGATCGCGGTTGTTTTCCTGTCGGCCATGAGTGTGGTCGGCGATCTGGTCGAGTCGCTGGTTAAGCGCAGCGCTGGCGCTAAAGATTCAAGTGGCTTGCTGCCGGGTCACGGTGGAGTGCTGGACCGTGTCGATGCGCTATTGCCCACCTTGCCCTTGGCGATGATGCTGGCCAGTCTGTGACCCTGCAAAGCAATCTATGAAACAACGCGTCACGGTTCTAGGTTCAACGGGTTCGATCGGCGTCAGTACGCTGGACGTGATGTCTATGCACCCTGAGCGCTTCAAGGTGTTTGCTCTCAGCGCGGCCACGCAGGTTGACCTCATGTTGGCCCAATGTCAGCGCTTCAAACCGACCTTTGCCGTCATGGCGAGTTTGCCACACGGCCAATTGTTGGCTGACAAAATGCGCGCGAACAACCTCACCACGCAGGTCTTGTCTGGCCCAGAAGCGCTAGAGATGATCGCGTCGCACGAGCAGGTGGACGCTGTCATGGCTGCCATCGTCGGTGCCGCCGGACTGCCGCCGTGTCTGGCTGCGGCCAAGGCTGGCAAGCGGCTGTTGCTGGCCAACAAAGAAGCCTTGGTGGTCGGTGGCGATGTCTTCATGGAGGCGGTGCGTCAAGGCGGCGCACAACTGCTGCCGATTGACAGTGAGCATTCTGCTATTTTTCAGTCCTTGCCGGAAGATCCTGCTACGTGGTCTGAGCGCGTTGAGAAAATAATCCTGACTGCCTCTGGCGGGCCGTTTCGCCAGCGCGATCCCGGGACTCTGCGGCACGTCACGCCAGACGAGGCTTGCGCCCATCCGAATTGGGTCATGGGCCGAAAGATATCGGTCGACTCGGCGACCATGATGAACAAGGCCCTGGAAGTGATTGAGGCGCGTTATTTGTTCGGTGTCATGCCGCAGCAGATCGAGGTCGTGATCCATCCGCAAAGCATCATCCATTCCTTGGTGCAGTATCGTGACACTTCGGTGGTTGCTCAGCTCGGCACACCTGACATGCGGGTACCGATTGCCTACGGCTTGGCTTGGCCGGAGCGTATTGCTTCTGGCGCGTGCGCCCTTGATTTTCGGGCGCTGGCGACCATGACATTTGACACGCCGGACCCGCTGCGCTTTCCTGGCTTGCAACTGGCTTGGGAAGTGCTGGACGGGCCGGTCGGCAGCACGGCGGTTTTGAACGCCGCGAACGAAGTGGCTGTGGCGGCTTTTCTGTCGGGGCAGATTCGCTTTGACCAGATTCACCACGTCAACCGGGACAGCTTAGATGTCTGCAAGTTAAGCGAGATCCACGGTATTGATGATTTACTGGCGTTAGACCAGCAAACCCGCGCTGTGGCGACTGCGCACGTCAAGCGAATGGGCCTTTGAGATGCTGACGCTGCTGGCATTTGTCGTCGCGCTGGGTCTGTTGATCACCATCCATGAGTACGGCCATTACCGGGTCGCGGTGGCCTGCGGCGTGAAGGTGCTGAAGTTTTCGATTGGCTTCGGCAAACCTCTTTACACATGGCGTTGTGCCGGCAAGCCTACTGAGTTTTCGATCAGCGCTTTGCCGCTGGGCGGTTACGTCAAGATGCTGGACGAGCGCGAAGGGCCGGTCGATGAGGCCGAACGTCATCTGGCCTTCAACACCAAGCCTTTGCGATCACGTGCCGCCGTGGTGGTCGCCGGACCGATCGCTAATTTGCTGCTCGCCGTGCTGTTGTATTCCGTGGTCAATTGGGGCGGTATGCAGGAGCCCAAGGCGGTGTTGGCAGCACCCGTGCCCGACTCGATGGCTGCGCGAGCTGGATTGGTCGGTGGCGAGCGGGTGACCCAAGCCGCTTTTGATGGCGAGGCGCTTGAAGCCATTCGCTCATTCACGGACTTGCGCTGGCGTCTAACGCAAGGCGCTTTGACCGGGCAAGACCTTCGCTTGGTGGTGGCACCGGCAGGTCCAGTCATCCAGAGTCACGACCGGCAAGAAGAAACCAACCAAGGCCCCACCAAAGAACTGGTGCTGCCTTTGAGCCAACTGAATGCCACTGAAGTTGATGCCCGTTTGTTCCGCAGCGTTGGCTTGATGGGTCCGTTGACGCAACCATTGGTCGGTGAGGTGATGGCCGGCGGCGCTGCCGCCAAGGCGGGCTTGCAGGCCGGCGATGTGGTGCGGCGCATGGGTGATCAGCGTGTCACGGACGGCCAGCAGTTGCGCGAGATGATTCGTGCCACGGTAACGCAAGTCGGGCAGCTTGCATTGCCACAGGCGTGGCAGATTGAGCGCGCCGGTCAGAACTTGACCTTGACCGTGACGCCGCAAGTTCAGCTCGATGGCGATGTTCCGGTCGGTAAGATTGGCGCTTATGTGGGTTCGGCCCCTGCCATGGTCAGTGTGCGTTATGGCTTGATGGATGGATTCTGGGGCGGCATCGTCAAGACATGGGATGTGTCTTCACTCACCCTGCAGATGATGGGGAAAATGCTGGTTGGCGAAGCGTCTCTCAAAAACCTGAGTGGGCCATTGACCATTGCCGACTACGCAGGTAAGTCTGCCACGCTGGGTTGGGCTTCTTACTTGATGTTTTTGGCCCTGATCAGTGTCAGTCTCGGGGTGCTGAATTTGCTGCCGCTGCCGGTGCTGGATGGCGGGCACCTGATGTATTATCTTTGGGAGGCGGCGACTGGCCGAAGCATCTCCGAAATCTGGATGGAGCGACTTCACCGCGGTGGCCTCGCCATTTTGCTGATGATGATGGCCATAGCACTTTTCAACGACTTGCAACGGCTTCTCGGTTAGGCTTCCCGGCGTGTATCTTGTTTCATTTATTGGACATCTCAGTCACAACCGATTTCCACTTTCAGCCGCGTGGCTGAAAGCTGCTTTCACTCAAGAATTTCATGCATCACCAACTCAATCGATTTAAATTCCGTACGCTCACGGTCTTGGCCGCCAGCATGCTCTCCGCCAGTTTGGCTTGGGCTGTCGACCCATTCACGGTGCGCGACATTCGCGTCGAGGGTTTGCAGCGGGTTGAGCCCGGAACTATTTTTGCATCCATTCCTTTGCGGGTTGGCGAGATATACAACGACGACAAGGGGTCTACGGCGATTCGTTCGCTGTTCGCTTTGGGCCTGTTCAAAGATGTGCGCTTGGAAGTGACCGGTGATGTGTTGGTTGTGATTGTTGAAGAACGTCCCACCGTTGCCGGTGTGGAATTTGTTGGCAGCAAGGAATTTGACAAGGACATCCTGAAAAAGGCCTTGCGCGATGCCGGCCTGTATGACGGTCAACCTTTCGACAAAGCGCTGGCAGACAAGGCCGAGCAGGAGCTCAAGCGCCAGTATGTGAATCGCAGTTTGTATGCCGTCCAAGTGGTCACCACGGTCACACCGATCGAGCGCAATCGCGTCAACCTGACCTTCAGCATCACCGAGGGTGAAATCGCCAAGATTAAGGACATCCGTTTGGTCGGTGCCAAAGATTTCAGCGAATCGACACTGCGCAAATTGTTTGACCTTGATACGGGTGGCTGGCTCAGTTGGTACACCAAGTCAGACCGCTATTCGCGCGTCAAACTGAATGCCGACATTGAGACCTTGCGCTCCTACTATCTGACGCGTGGCTACCTTGATTTCCGTGTTGATTCGACTCAGGTGGCGATTTCTCCGGACAAGCAGGAAATCACCGTGACGCTGAACATCACGGAAGGTCAGCGTTTCGTTGTCTCTGGCGTCAGCCTTGAAGGGAATTACTTAGGCCATGAGGATGAGTTTAAAACCCTCGTCACCATCAAACCTGGCGATTCTTACAACGCTGATCAGGTCGCTCAAACCACCAAGGCCTTCAACGAATACTTTGGTACCTTCGGATTTGCTTTTTCCCGCGTGGAAGCAGTCCCACAGATTGATCGAACAACCAATTTGGTGAGCTTCGTGCTTCGGGCTGATCCTTCGCGGCGCGCTTATGTGCGTCGTATTAACTTGGTAGGTAACAACCGTACCCGAGACGAAGTCATTCGTCGCGAGTTCAGGCAGTTTGAATCCTCGTGGTACGACGGCGACAACATCAAACGCTCCAGGGACCGCGTTGACCGTTTGGGCTACTTCACCAACGTAGCGGTTGATACTCAAGATGTTGCCAATGCGCCAGACCAAGTCGATTTGGTGATGACCGTGGCAGAGAAACCGACGGGTAATCTGTCACTAGGCCTGGGTTTTTCGAGTGCAGACAAGTTGTCTTTGCAAGCCGGTATCCAACAGGAAAACTTCTTTGGAACAGGTCATTACGTTGGCATCAACGTGAATACAAGTAAGTACAACCGTCAAATCGTGCTCAGCACGGTTGACCCTTACTTCACGACCGATGGTGTTTCTCGGGCTTTTGATATTTACAGCCGTACGAACCGACCTTATACAGGGCAGGGGGGCGATTACGCGCTCCTGACGAAAGGTGTCAGTGTTCGCTTTGGCGTCCCTTTTACAGAGACTGACAAGGTTTACTTTGGCATTGGCCTAGAGGCGTTGACTATCGAGCCGGGTGTCACGGCATTGCCAACGTCGTGGGAGCGTCAGGTTCGAGACTACGGTTACAGCAGTACGTCGGTGCCCTTGACGCTGGGCTGGTCGCGGGACAAGCGGGACAGCGCTTTGGTGCCCAACAGCGGCACCTACCAGCGTGTCAATGCCGACTGGGGTGTTGCCGGAGACATGAAATACCTGCGGACTGTGTACCAGATCCAGCAATACATACCGCTGAATAAGCAGTTCACGGTGGGTCTGAATGGCGAGTTGGGCTGGGGTAAAGGTTTGGGCGGTGGGCCGTATCCGATTTTCAAGAATTTCTATTCAGGCGGTCTAGGCTCTGTCCGCGGATTTTCGCCAGGGTCTTTAGGCCCACAGGAGAAAGCCCCGGATGGCGTGACCAATATCGCGATTGGTGGTGCCAAGAAGATCACCCTGAATGGCGAACTGATGACACCTTTCCCTGGGGCTGGTAATGACCGTACCCTGCGGATGTTTGCCTTCGTTGATGCGGGTAACGTTTTCAGCGAAGCACAATCTTATAATTTCGCAGAAATGAGAGCCTCTGTGGGTGTCGGTATCAGCTGGATTTCGCCAGTCGGTCCCTTGCGGCTGGGCTTTGCCCACCCCATCCGAAAACAAGCTACGGATAGAATACAACCCGTTCAATTTCAAATTGGTACCTCCTTCTAATGCAGCTCTCTCTACGACATCTCGTTATTTGTGTCCTCTTGCCCTTGGCCGCCGCAACAGCGAGCGCGCAGGAATTCAAGGTGGGTATCGTCAATCTGGACCGGATCTTCCGCGAAGCCAACTCCGCCAAGGCCGCTCAGGTCAAGTTGGAGCAAGAGTTCACCAAGCGAGAAAAAGAAATTGCCGATTTCGGGGCCCAGATCAAAGGACAGTCTGAAAAGCTGGAACGTGAAGCGCCGACCTTGTCGGAAAGCCAGCGCAACACGCGGCAGCGTCAGTTGGTCGATCAAGACCGGGAATTCCAGCGTAAGCGTCGCGAATTCCAGGAAGATCTAAACAACCGTAAAAACGAAGAGTTGCAGCTGGTCATTGAACGTGCAAACAAAGTGGTAAAGGCATTGGCAGAAGCTGAAAAGTACGACCTCATCGTGCAGGAAGCCGTCTATGTCAATCCAAAGCTTGATATCACTGACAAAGTTATCAAGTCGCTGAATGCCAGCAACGGCCGTTAAGCTTGTTCAGGACGGCCTCACGTGACCTTGCGCTTGGGCGCTATTTTCGATTCTCTAGCGGATGAGTTCGAGGCTACACTTTTCGCCGACCCAGACGCCCTGATTGATAAGCTCGCACCCATTGAGGACGCTGAGCTTGCTGATCTTTCTTTTCTCAGCCATCCAAAATACTTGAATAAGTTGGCCGCTTCTGAGGCCGCTTGCGTGATCGTCTCGCCTGTCTTGAAGGAGGCCGCTTTAGCGCGTGGTGGCTGCATCGTAGTGGCGGATCCTTACCGGTATTTCGCCCGCGTCACGCAGGTCTGGAAACGGCACCATGAACCGAAAGAGTTTTCGGGCATCCATCCTTCGGCTTTCATTGACCCATTAGCCGAGCTGGGTGAGGGCGTCTCGGTTGCCGCCTTCGTTTACCTTGGTGCCGGCGCAGTGATTGGAGCTGGAGCGAGGCTCGGCGAACATTGCGTCATCGGGCGAGATACCGTTGTTGGCGCGCACAGCCGTCTGGCTGCGCGAGTCACTCTCGGTGACCGCTGCCAGCTCGGCGAACGCTGCATTCTGCATGCCGGTGTAGTCATCGGCTCGGATGGTTTTGGCTTTGCGCCACACGCCGGCCGCTGGGAAAAAATCGAACAACTGGGTGCCGTACGCATCGGCAACGACGTCGAGATTGGCGCTAACACTTGCATTGACCGCGGTGCACTCGGAGACACGGTGATAGAAGACGGCGTCAAACTCGACAACCTGATTCAAATTGGCCACAACGTACATGTCGGGCAGCACACGGCGATGGCTGGTTGCGTCGGTGTGGCGGGCAGCGCGCACATTGGCGCGCACTGCACGATTGGCGGTGGAGCGGTGGTGCTCGGCCATTTGCGCTTGGCCGACCATGTGAATGTCTCGGCGGCTTCAGTGGTCACGCGCTCAATTCTGAAGCCAGGCCACTACACCGGCTTCTTTCCCATCGACGACAATGCTGCGTGGGAAAAAAATGCAGCCACACTGAAGCAGCTGCACAACCTGCGCGACCGCTTGAAACAGGTCGAAAAAAAGATCGCTGAACAACTCCAAGAGCAACAAGAGCAGACCGCAGAACAGCCCAAGACTGTGTCGCTAAAAACCAAAGAAAAATCATGATGGATATTCACCAAATTCTCAAGCAACTCCCGCACCGTTATCCCTTTCTGTTAGTGGATCGCGTGCTTGAAGTTGAAAAGGGGAAGCGAATCAAGGCGCTGAAGAACGTGACCATCAACGAGCCATTTTTTGGCGGTCACTTTCCCCACCACCCGGTCATGCCGGGCGTGCTGATCCTTGAAGCGATGGCGCAAGTCGCTGCATTGCTAGCGTTTGACACCTTGGGCACCACGCCTGATGACAAGACGGTTTATTACTTCGCCGGTATTGATGGCGCACGCTTCAAACGGCCCGTGGAACCCGGCGACCAGCTCATCATGGAGGTCTCGCTGGATCGCATGAAGTCGGGCATTTTCAAGTTCAAAGGCACGGCGAGGGTGAATGACTTGGTGGTTTGCGAAGCCGAGTTGATGTGCACGATGCGCACCTTGCCTTGATGGAGGAGTCTGTGGTGACCGGTATCCATTCCACCGCGGTGATTGATCCCCACGCTCAGCTTGACAGCACTGTCAGCGTCGGGCCTTACAGCGTGGTCGGTCCGAACGTGAAGATCGGCGCCGGCACGACCATCGGCGCGCATTGCGTGGTCGAAGGCCACACCACGATTGGCCGAGACAATCGGATTTTTCAGTTCAATTCCATTGGTGCGATCCCGCAAGACAAAAAGTATGCGGGTGAGCCTTGTGAGTTGCGGATCGGCGACCGCAACACCATCCGTGAGTTCTGCACTCTCAACATCGGTTCGCCCGGCGACACCGGTGTGACCAGCGTTGGCAATGACAACTGGATCATGGCCTACGTGCATCTTGCGCATGACTGCGTGGTAGGCAACCACACAATTTTTGCCAACAACTCGCAGCTGGCGGGCCACGTGCATGTGGGTGACTGGGTCATCTTGGGCGGCTTCACGGTCGTGCATCAGTTTGTGCGCTTGGGTGCGCACAGCATGACGGCGATGTGCTCGCTGCTGTTCGCTGACTTGCCACCGTACGTGATGTGCCAGGGCCAGCCAGCGGCTGCGCGTTCGATGAATTTCGAAGGCTTGCGCCGGCGTGGTTTTTCGCCGGAACGTGTGGCCGCCGTCAAAGCCATGCAACGCGCGCTGTACCGTGACGACCTGACACTCGAGCAGGCCAAGGCCCGCATCGCCGAGCTGCCCGTGGGACACCCGACAGCGATCGACGATATCGCCATGATGGTTGATTTTTTGGCCGAAACCTCGCCGCAACGCGGCATCGTCCGCTAGTTTTCGCATGTCTAACGCTCCGCCTTCAGCCGCCGGGCTGACGCACGGGGCGCAGCCCCAGCCGTCAGTCAAGGCCGGACCATGCATCGGGATGGTCGCCGGTGAAACATCGGGGGACTTGCTCGCCGGTTTGCTGCTCGATGGTTTAAAGGCGCGCTGGCCTGATGTTCAATCCGAAGGCATTGGCGGGCCGCACATGCAGGCCCGAGGCTTCAAGGCGTATTGGCCGAGCGAGAAGCTCGCGGTGCGCGGCTATGTGGAGGTACTTCGGCATTACCGCGAAATTGTCGGTATTCGCGAACAGCTCAAAACCCAATTGCTGGCCAGCCGGCCTGACCTGTTCATTGGCGTCGACGCGCCTGATTTCAATCTCGATTTAGAAGCCTCCTTGCGCGCGGCTAGCATCAAGACTGTGCACTTTGTCAGTCCGTCAGTGTGGGCGTGGCGGACTGACCGGGTTGAGAAAATCCGGCGCAGCGTCGACCATGTCTTGTGCATCTTTCCGTTTGAGCCTGCGTTGCTGGCGCAGCATGGCATTGCCGCCACTTATGTCGGGCATCCGTTGGCCAGCGTGATCCCGATGCAGCCGGACCAAGCTGCCGCACGCGCCGCACTGGGCTTGTCGGCAGACCGGCCGGTGGTCGCGGTGTTACCAGGCAGCCGGCAATCTGAAGTGCAGTATTTGGCAGCGCGCTTTTTCAAAGCGGTGGCCCTGATCGCCAAAGCACGTCCCGATACCCAATTTGTTCTGCCTGCTATTCCCCCGTTGCGGGCTGCCATCGAGCAAGCTGCAGCGGCTGCCGGTGTGCTGAACATCGTGAAGATCGTTGAGGGCCAGTCGCACGCTGTGTTGGCGGCTTGTGATGTGACCTTGATCGCCAGCGGTACGGCTACCCTGGAGGCGGCTTTGTTCAAGCGCCCGATGGTGATTGCCTACAACATGAACTGGATGTCATGGCAGATCATGCGGCGTAAACAGCTGCAACCCTGGGTGGGCCTGCCGAACATTCTCTGCGGTGAGTTCGTGGTGCCCGAGTTGCTGCAAGACGCCGCATCGCCGCCTGCGCTGGCGGCGGCCGTGATCGACTTGCTGGAGGCTGCGGTGTCTGCACCTGAGAAAATACGCAGCGTTCAAGATAAATTCAGCGCCTTGCATGTGCAACTGCAACGCGACACAGCACAACTGGCAACCGATGCGATCCAAAAAATTCTTGAAGGCTGAACAAGCGCCTTTCGTCTGGGACACGCCTGGCTTGGTGGCCGGGGTGGACGAGGCGGGCCGTGGTCCGTTGATGGGCCCGGTGGTGGCTGCGGCCGTGATCCTCGATGACCTGCACCCGATCAAGGGCTTGGCCGATTCCAAAGTGCTGACAGCGCTGCGCCGCGACAAGCTGTATGACGAAATACGCGCCAAGGCTTTGTGCTTTTCGATTGCGCAAGCAACGGTTGAAGAAATTGACGCGCTCAATATCTTGCAGGCCACGATGCTGGCCATGAAGCGCGCGGTCGAGGGGTTGCGGCTGAAACCTGCCAAAGTGCTGATCGATGGCAATCGCATCCCGACCCTGGTGATCGTGGCTGAAGCGATTGTCGGCGGCGATGCCTTGGTGCCGGCTATTTCTGCGGCCTCTATTCTGGCCAAAGTTTGGCGTGATCGGTGGTGTCAAGAGTTTCATTTGGAGTACCCGCAGTATGGTTTTGCCACGCACAAGGGTTACGGCACGGCTGAGCATTTGGCTGCGCTACGCGAACACGGCGCTTGTCCGCAACACCGGCGAACGTTTCGACCCGTGGCCGAGGTGTTGAAATGACGTTCCTTGAAAATCAAGCTTCGGTGACGCATATAGCTTCCCGCGCTAACCCCTTTGTCAAGACGCTGAAAAAGCTGGCTCATGAAAGCACGGCTTACCGCAAAGAGGGCTTGGTCTGGCTAGAAGGCGACCACTTGTGCCGTGCGGCTCTGGCTCGCGGCCTCGCACCTCAGATCGCTGTTTTTTCAGCGTCTTATTGGCCAAAGGAACCGGCTGAGTGGGCCGCGACGGCCCGTAAAACGGTTGTTATCTCAGATGCCTTGTGGTCTGAGTTCAGCGGTCTGGAATCGCCAGCACCCATGGGTTTTGTCATGGCTTTGCCCCCAGCAACGCCGCTGTTGCCCGATGTGGCGACGGTCATTTTGGACCGCGTTCAAGACGCGGGTAATGTGGGCTCGATCTTGCGCAGCGCCGCTGCCTTCGGTTTCAAGCAGGTCGTGGCCTTGAAGGGCACGGCGGCCTTGTGGTCGCCCAAAGTGTTGCGGGCTGGCATGGGCGCGCATTTCGGGCTGCAGCTGATCGAAGGGCTGGAAGCCGATGCACTGCTCGCCTTGCGCGTGCCTTTGGTCGTGACGAGTTCTCACGAAGGCGCTTATTTGCACGAACAAGTTTTGCCGTCGCCGTGCGCCTGGGTCATGGGCCATGAAGGGCAGGGCGTGAGTGCAGCCTTGATGGCGCGGGCGCAAGTCTCGGTGCGCATTGCCCAGCCGGGCGGTGAAGAGTCGCTGAATGTGGGGGCCGCCGCCGCCATCTGCCTGTATGCGAGTGCAACAACGGCGCCGACTTAGGCTGATGTTGAGCTTTGCTCGGCTATAATCAGGGGCTTTTCTAAACCCAGCTTTGCCCGAGCGCCGAGTCAAGCCAACACCCTCACTTAGCCGTCAATTTGCGTCCTTACCTGGACCTTTTTGCGCACGCTTGGGCGAACCGTAACCACCCGGAGAACCCAGTGCTTTTGTCTCTACAGGGAACTAACCCTTCCGCCATTTTGGCGCTCGCAGACGGCACAGTCTTTATCGGCAATTCCATTGGAGCCGCAGGCTCCACCGTCGGCGAGGTGGTGTTCAACACCGCCATGTCCGGCTACCAGGAAATCCTCACGGACCCGAGCTATTGCCAGCAGATCGTGACCCTCACGTATCCGCACATTGGCAATTACGGCGTCAATCTTGAGGACATTGAAGCCGATAAAGTCCATGCTGCCGGACTCATCATCAAAGACCTGCCGCTGATCGCGTCCAACTTTCGCCAAACGGCCACGCTGTCTGACTATCTTGTCAGCCAGGGCACGGTGGCGATTGCCAACATCGACACGCGCCAGTTGACGCGTCACCTGCGCTCCAAGGGCGCGCAAAACGGTTGCATCATGGCGCTGGCTGCTGGCGAGGCCGCCACGCCTGCGCTGCTTGCCAAAGCTGTTGCTGCTGCTCAAGCCGCTCCCAACATGTCGGGCCTCGACTTGGCCAAGGTCGTCTCGACCAGCCAAGCCTACGCATGGACTGAAACCGAGTGGAAACTCGGCTCGGGTTATGGCGTGCAAACCGCACCTAAGTTTCATGTGGTCGCCCTCGACTTTGGTGTGAAGAAGAACATTCTTCGCATGCTCGCAGAGCGCGGTGCCCGAATCACCGTGGTGCCGGCACAAACCTCGGCGGCTGAGGTCCTCAAACTGAAGCCGGATGGTATTTTCCTGGCCAACGGCCCGGGCGATCCGCAGCCTTGCGACTACGCGATTGCTGCTGCGCGCGAGTTGATCGAGACCGGTATTCCGACCTTTGGTATTTGCCTGGGTCATCAGATCATGGCCTTGGCCAGTGGCGCCAAAACCTTCAAGATGAAGTTTGGACATCACGGAGCCAATCACCCGGTCAAAGAACTGGACACCAACCGCGTCAGCATCACCAGCCAAAATCACGGTTTTGCGGTGGATGAAAAATCGCTGCCGGCCAACCTGCGTGCCACGCACGTCAGCTTGTTTGACGGCACGGTGCAGGGCTTGGCCCGCACCGACAAGCCGGCGTTCTGCTTCCAGGGTCACCCTGAAGCATCGCCGGGTCCCCACGACATTGCCTATCTTTTTGACCGCTTCACGGCGTTGATGGAAGCTGGGCCACAAGCGCCAGCCGGAGTTTAATAAATGCCAAAGCGCACAGACATCAAATCGGTCCTCATCATCGGGGCCGGCCCCATCATCATCGGTCAGGCTTGCGAGTTCGACTACTCCGGCGTGCAAGCCTGCAAAGCGCTGCGCGAAGAGGGTTACAAGGTCATTCTGATCAACAGCAACCCGGCCACGATCATGACCGACCCGGCCACCGCCGACGTCACCTACATCGAGCCGATCACCTGGCAGACGGTTGAGAAAATCATCGCCAAAGAGCGGCCTGATGCGATCTTGCCAACCATGGGCGGACAGACCGCGCTGAACTGCGCACTCGACCTGTGGCGCAATGGTGTGTTGGAGAAATACAGCGTTGAGCTGATCGGTGCCACGCCTGAAGCCATCGACAAAGCCGAAGACAGGCTGAAGTTCAAAGACGCGATGACCAAGATCGGTCTCGGTTCGGCCCGCTCCGGCATTGCGCACACGATGGACGAAGCCTGGGTCGTGCAGAAAACGCTGGGTTTCCCAACCGTCATTCGCCCCAGCTTCACGCTGGGCGGCACCGGTGGTGGCATTGCCTACAACCCGGAAGAGTTCGAGGAAATCTGCAAGCGCGGTCTCGAAGCGTCACCGACCAACGAGCTCCTGATTGAAGAGTCGCTGCTGGGTTGGAAAGAGTACGAGATGGAAGTGGTCCGCGACAAAGCCGACAACTGCATCATCGTCTGCTCGATTGAAAACTTGGACCCGATGGGCGTGCACACCGGTGACTCGATCACCGTCGCGCCCGCCCAGACACTGTCCGACAAGGAATACCAGATTCTGCGCAATGCCTCTTTGGCGGTGCTGCGCGAAATCGGTGTCGACACGGGCGGTTCGAACGTTCAGTTCTCGATCAACCCGGACGACGGCCGCATGGTCGTGATCGAGATGAATCCGCGCGTCTCGCGTTCGTCCGCTTTGGCGTCTAAAGCGACCGGTTTTCCGATTGCCAAAGTGGCGGCCAAGCTGGCCATTGGCTACACGCTGGACGAGTTGCGCAACGACATCACCGGTGGCGCAACGCCGGCCAGTTTTGAGCCGAGCATCGATTACGTGGTGACCAAGATTCCCCGTTTTGCGTTTGAGAAATTCCCTACTGCTGATTCACGTTTAACGACGCAGATGAAGTCGGTGGGCGAAGTCATGGCCATGGGCCGGACGTTTCAAGAATCGTTCCAGAAAGCCTTGCGCGGGCTGGAAGTCGGCGTTGACGGCATGAACGAGAAAACGCAAGACCGCGAAGTGCTCGAAAAAGAACTCGGCGCGCCTGGCCCCGACCGAATTTGGTACGTGGGCGATGCATTTGCCATGGGCTTGAGCGTTGAGGAAGTCTTTGCACTGACGAAGATCGACCGCTGGTTTTTGGTGCAGATCGAGCAGATCGTCAAGATCGAGCTTGAGCTTGAAACCACCACGCTCGATAAGATCGATGCCGTCACGCTCCGCGCTCTGAAGCAAAAAGGCTTTTCAGACCGCCGCCTGGCCAGGCAGCTCAAGACCACCGACACCGCGATTCGTGAGAAGCGCATTGCGCTGGGCGTGCGTCCGGTCTACAAGCGCGTCGACACTTGCGCGGCAGAGTTCGAAACCAACACCGCTTACCTGTACTCGACCTACGAGTCCGCGCACCCTTTGAATTCAAGCAGCGAGTGCGAAGCCGCACCGACGGACAAAAAGAAAATCATGGTGCTGGGCGGCGGTCCGAACCGCATCGGCCAAGGCATCGAGTTTGACTATTGCTGCGTCCACGCTGCGATGGCGATGCGCGAGGACTGCTACGAGACCATCATGGTCAACTGCAATCCCGAGACGGTTTCCACCGACTATGACACCTCAGACCGTCTGTACTTTGAGCCGCTGACGCTGGAAGACGTGCTCGAAATCGTCGACAAAGAAAAGCCGTTTGGTGTCATCGTTCAGTACGGTGGCCAGACACCTTTGAAGTTAGCGCTCGACCTCGAAGCCAACGGCGTGCCGATCATCGGCACCTCGCCCGACATGATCGATGCGGCAGAAGACCGTGAGCGCTTTCAAAAGCTGCTGCACGAACTGAAGCTGCGTCAGCCGCCGAATGCCACTGCACGCACTGAACTTGAAGCGCTTGAAAAAGCCGCCGCTCTCGGTTATCCGCTGGTGGTTCGCCCCAGCTATGTGCTGGGTGGCCGCGCCATGGAAATCGTCCACGAACAGCGTGACTTAGAACGCTACATGCGCGAAGCGGTCAAGGTCAGCCACGACTCACCGGTGTTGTTGGATCGCTTTCTGAACGACGCGATTGAATGCGACGTCGACTGCATTCGTGACTCGGTCGGTGCCACCTTCATCGGCGGCGTGATGGAGCACATTGAGCAAGCTGGTGTTCACAGCGGCGACTCGGCTTGTTCGCTGCCACCGTACTCGTTGAGCGCAGACACCGTGACCGAAATCAAGCGTCAGACCGCCGCTATGGCGAAGGCGCTGAACGTGGTCGGTTTGATGAATGTGCAGTTTGCGATTCAGCACATTGACGGCCTGGACGTTATTTTCGTGCTCGAAGTCAATCCACGCGCTTCCCGCACCGTGCCATTTGTCAGCAAGGCCACCGGCATCCAGTTGGCCAAGGTCGCAGCGCGTTGCATGGCCGGCCAGTCGCTGGCGTCGCAAGGCATCACGAGAGAAGTCACGCCGCCTTACTTCAGCGTGAAAGAAGCGGTGTTCCCGTTCGTCAAGTTCCCTGGCGTTGACACCATCCTCGGCCCGGAGATGAAGTCGACGGGCGAAGTCATGGGCGTTGGCAAGACCTTTGGCGAGGCTTTTGTGAAGTCGCAACTCGGTGCTGGCACCAAGCTGCCGACCTCTGGTCGCGTTTTTCTGACGGTCAAGAACAACGACAAGCCGCGAGCAGTAGAAGTCGCCCGTGCGTTGGTCGCGCTGAAGTTCGATCTGGTGGCCACCAAAGGCACGGCTGCAGCAATCAACGCTGCCGGTATTGTCTGCGGTGTCGTCAACAAAGTCACAGAAGGCCGGCCGCACGTGGTCGACATGATCAAGAACAACGAGATTGTGCTGGTGATCAACACCGTCGAGGAGCGTCGCAATGCGATTGCCGATTCGCGGCAGATTCGCACCTCGGCCTTGTTGGCCCGGGTGACGACCTTCACCACCATCGCCGGTGCTGAAGCTGCCGTGCAAGGCATGGTGCACATGGACAATCTGAGTGTGGTGTCGCTGCAAGAGTTACACGCCCAACTGGATTAACGCCGATATCTCAGCATATTTGCATTAAACTCAATTTTTGAAGAACATGCCGCCGCCAGTCACCTGGCGGCGGTTTCGCATTTGTTGGAGCCAAAATAACATGACCACTATTCCGATCACCACGCGCGGCGCAGAAAAACTCAAAGTTGAGCTGCACCAATTGAAGACCGTTGACCGCCCTTGGGTCATTGGTGCGATTGCCGAAGCGCGCGCGCAAGGCGACCTCAGCGAAAACGCCGAATACGATGCGGCCAAAGACCGGCAGGGATTTATCGAAGGCCGGATTCAGGAAATTGAAGGCAAACTGTCGGCCGCGCAAATCATTGATCCGGTCTCGGTCGATGCGGGCGGAAAAATAGTTTTCGGCTCGACGGTCGCGTTGGAAGACGAAGACACGGGTGACAAAGTGACTTACCAAATCGTTGGTGAAGACGAGGCTGACCTGAAACTGGGACTCGTCAACATCAGCTCACCGATTGCGCGTGCCTTGATCGGCAAGGGCGAAGGCGATACCGCTGAAGTGCGGGCACCAGGTGGCATCAAACGCTACGAAATCATGGCGGTCAAATACATCTGAATGCCGCTGTGAAAGCGCGCTTCGTTGTCTTGCTGTCGGCACTGTGGTGGGGTAGCCTGAGCGGCTTGGGGTTTGTCGTGGTGCCTTTGCTGTTCTTGCATTTGGGCTCACCGGCTGAGGCTGGGGCCATGGCCGCCAAATTGTTCACCGCTCAAACATGGCTGTCCGTAGCTTGCGCCATGGTGTTGCTGATGTTGCTCAACAAACGAGACGACGTTGAGGTGGTGCCTGAATCGCGCAACGTCATGGCTTGGGTTGTGGCCGGCATGCTATTGGCCTTGCTGGTTGAGTTTGGTGTGGCAGCGCAGATTGTCAATGCCCGCTCAACCGGCGGCAACCTGCGACTTTGGCATGGCTTGGGCAGCGCCATGTATTTTGGGCAATGGTTGTGTGCCGGTTGGCTTTTGTGGCGACTGAATAGGCCGCCAGTCCGCTAAGCTCGTTCTGCAGCTTCCAGGGTGTTGACCAACAGCATGGTGATGGTCATCGGGCCGACACCACCGGGCACTGGCGTGATGTAGCTGGCGACTTCCTTGACGCCTGCAAAATCAACGTCACCGCAGAGTTTCCCTTCTTCGTTGCGGTTCATGCCAACATCAATCACTACCGCGCCCGGTTTGACCATATCGGCCGTCAGCACATTGCGTTTACCCACCGCCGCGACGATCACATCGGCCTGCAAGGTCATGGCTTTCAGGTTGGCTGTTGCACTGTGGCAGATGGTGACGGTAGCGTTTTGTTGCAGCAGCATCAGCGCCATTGGTTTGCCAACAATGTTGCTGCGGCCAATCACCACAGCATGCTTTCCGCGCAGGTCGTAGCCTTTGCCATCGTTGAGTGATTCCAGCATCTTCATGCAGCCATAAGGTGTGCAGGGCCAGAAACCCGGCTGACCGACCATCAAGGCCCCGGCACTGGCGACGTGAAAGCCGTCGACATCTTTCGCCGGTGAAATAGCTTCAATGACTTTTTGCGCATCAATGTGTTTGGGCAGTGGCAGTTGCACCAAGATGCCGTGAATGGCCGGGTCTTGATTGAGAGCGGCTACGCGCGCCAGCAAGGCGGCTTCGCTCAAGTCGGCGGGGTATTGCTCTAGCACTGAGTGCAGGCCGTTGTCGTTGCAGCCTTTGACTTTGTTTCGCACGTAGACCTGACTGGCGGGGCTCTCGCCCACCAGAATAACGGCTAGCCCGGGGATGATGCCTTTGGCCCTGAGGACAGCGGCCCGTCGCGCCACATCGGCCCGTAGTTGGGCTGAAAGTGCAATGCCATCAATGAGTTGTGCGGTCATTTTCTCGTCTTTAAATTAAAACGCCCGCAGGTTGTGAACCGCGGGCGTTGAGTGAAGTGTATGGCGCAGGGGTCGTGTGAATCAGGCTTTGGCGGTCGTGGACCCCAAAGCAATTTTCAGCAAGTCTGCCACGGTGTTGGCGTTCAGCTTTTCCATGATGTTGGCGCGATGCGCTTCCACCGTCTTGATGCTGATACCGAGGTCGTCAGCGATTTGTTTGTTGAGTCGGCCGGCGACGATGCGTTCAAGCACCTGCGCTTCACGCGAGGTAAGTTTGGCCAGCAGGGCGTCGCGGCTGGCCGAGTGTTGATGCTCGCTGAAAGCGTCTTTGGCTTGGTCGAGCATGCGCTCCACCAAGCTCACCAAGGCCGCTTCCTGGAACGGTTTCTGGATAAAGTCCATCGCCCCCTTTTTCATCGTGTCAACGGCCATCGGCACGTCGCCGTGACCGGTGATGAAGACGATAGGCAAGGGAGATTTGCGTTCGACCAAGCGGTCTTGCAACTCAAGCCCGGTCATGCCGCCCATGCGGATGTCGACGATCAGACAGGCGACTTCGCGGGTATCGTAGCGGCTCAAAAAAGTTTCGGCCGAGTCGTAGCAGCGCACCCGGTAATCCTTGCCTTCCAGCAACCACTGAAGCGAATCGCGAACAGCCTCGTCATCATCGACGACGTAAACAGTGCCCTTTTTCGGAATCAAGCTCATGCAAATCCTTTAACCATCAATGTGCGCTTTTCCCGTTTTTCGCACTTGCTATCTCTGCAAGCGTCGGTGCGGTTGTCAGCAGGGGTTTGACCGGGAGCCAGAAGGTGAACCGGCAGCCCACAACCTCGCCTGCATTGTAGAGGTTCTCCGCCTGCATTCGTCCCTGGTGGGACTCCACGATACTGCGGCAGAGTTTCAGGCCAATGCCCATGCCTTCTGCCTTGGTCGAGTAAAAGGCTTCGTAAAGTCGGGCCGTGACTTCCTGTGACAGGCCTTTGCCTGAATCAAGGATCGAGAATTCGATCACACTCATGTCCTCAATCTGCTTGGGCACCACGCGCAGTTCAACACTACGGCCCGAACTAGGGCGCTTAGCCTGCTCAATGGATTCTGCTGCATTCTTCATCAGGTTGATCAGCACCTGCTCAATCAGAATCGGATCGACAAGGATGGGCGGCAGTCGCGCCGCGATGTAGTGGCTCAGCCGAACATGGTGCCGGCGCAGCTCGATCTCGGCGAGTTCTAGCGCATTGCTCACCATGGTCGCGACGTCGGACAAGCTGCGATTGGGTTCGCTGCGTTTCACAAACGAACGGATGCGCTGAATGATCTGACCCGCCCGCTGAGCTTGGTGCGCTGTTTTGTCAAGTGCGCCCAGCAGGTCTTCGGTGCTGATGTTGTTATCTTTGATTCGCGACACCATGCCGTTGCAGTAGTTGTTGATGGCGGTCAGGGGTTGGTTCAATTCATGCGCCACACTGGAGGCCATTTCCCCCATGGTGATGAGCCGGCTGGCCGACTGGGCGCGTTCGGCTTGTAATGCAGACTGCTCTTCTGCCTGCCGACGAGGCGTGATGTCGGTGGCAATCACCATTTGTGCAAGCCTGCCATCAACCCAAGTCAAATAGCGTGACCGGACTTCCAGCCATTTGCCCAGTTCGGGCACAAAAATTTCAGCATTCTCGGATTGCGCAGTTGTCAGCTCGTCAGTCGGAAGGCCTGCCAAACCGTCCACATCCGAAGCGTCCTCGGTTGGCGTGACCACTGGCATGCCGGCCTGAGCGATCAGGTTGATGTGACCAGATACCTCGCTGCCAAACCAAGCGCGATAAAGCTTGTTCGCAAACAGCAGCTCTTCACAGCCGAGCGGTGCCACTGAGACGGCTGCGTCCAACCCTTCCAGCACCGTGGTAAAGCGCTCGTAGGAGTGGGAAAGCTCCTCCCGAATGCGTTTAGAGACAGTGATGTCGGTCATGGAGGTCATCCAGCCGGCTTGTTGACCACGTGGATCGATCAATGGCGAGACATACATCCTCGCGTCAAAAATATGGCCGTCCTTGCGTTTGACGCGAACTTCGAATCCACCTTGCGCTGATCGACCCTTGAGCTCATCTTCCAGTCGGCCAGCCAACCATTCGCGGTCCTGTTCCGGCCAGTAAGGAAAGGGTGCAACGCGGCCCACCAGTTCGTCATCGCTCCAGCCCGTCATCTGACAAAAGGCCGGGTTGACGTAAGTGATACGACCATCCAGGTCGAGGGCACGCATCCCGGTCAACATGGAGTTTTCCATGGCCCGGCGAAAGTTGGTTTCAGTGATCAGCGCCTCTTGCGCTTGCACCCGGCGTCGCGTGTGGCGCCAGGTACCCAGTAGCATCCACACAGTCAAGGCGCTCAACGCAGAAACAAGCCAGAAAAATCCGCTGCCCACCACGCCCAGTGACGCTCGATATCCCTGGGCTCTGATCAACAGGCCATTGCCAACCGGAGAGACGGGGATTTCGTAGACCGGGGCCTCATCCGTCCATGGTAAAAGTCGTGCAGCAGAGGTTCTTGGTGGTGGCATTCCACCAGCGAGTACGAGCCCTTGATCATCGATCAGTGCCACCGCGTACTTGGCGCTGACTTCCGTGGGAACGCCAAATCGCAACAGTCCATCGATGGAAAATTCGCCCAAGATGACGCCGTCGAACTTGCCTTGTTCGTCGAGCGGTAATTGCAATTGCAGTGTCGGTGCAACGGTCCCTCTGTCATTGCTAGAGGTCAGAGGCCTTGAATAGACCGGTTGCCGGAGGTCGCGGGCGAGTCCGTAAGTGCCATCGGTTTCTCCGCTTTTGAGTTGCTCGCCATTGGCTCGTGATTGCGCTGCGTTAGCGCTTGAGGAGACATAAGCCACGCGCACACGGCGACGCGAGTCGACCCAAGTCACCGCCAGTAACTCGGGGTACTGGTTGATCAGCGATTCAGCCTGCGACACAAATTCGGCTTCGTCGACCTCTTTGTTGGAGACGTCCCGACCCAGCCGCATCAACTGCTCTTGGCGCTCAAGCAGCCGAAGTCTTAAACGCTGTTGCGCATATTCAACGTCGCGTCGAACCGCTTCTTGTTCACGGTCAATTTCTTCGATGCGTAAATAGCCGAATGCCGCAATCACAGCAGCCAAAAAAAGAACCACTGAGAGCAAAGGCCCCAACGTGATGTAGCGGTCTTGTCGTGAAGGGGATTGCTTTTTCCACCAACTGCGCAACCACATCATCCGGCCCGGGTGTGTGCTGGTGGCTGCGCTTGGCTTGGTGTTGGTGGTTGTTTCGTTGGCTGGCATGTAGAGCTCGAAGTTTATAGGAGCGGATGGACGGCAGGTTCTGGCATTTCAACATCTAGCTGAAAATGTTTTATTTCTTAATGTGAAATGATGTGGCGTAATTTGAAATTTATGAAAAAATATGAGAAACTTCAAGAAGTGGTGCAAATAGCGTTTACAAACTAATTTGTAGGCAAGCTTGAAGCAGTGCATGCGGTAGATGGCGCGCACTGCTGCCAAGACCGCTCAAAAAACGGTACTTTTAATCAGCAGGAGACAAACATGGCTGCCAACCCTCAACAAGCCGACAACGGCGAGTCCCTCGACAAGGACAATCAAGAAACCCGCGAATGGATGGACGCACTGTCCGCCGTGATCGAGAGTGAGGGCCCTGAGCGTGCCCACTTTCTGCTCGAACAATTGCTTGAGCATGCGCGGCAAAAGAGCATAGACATGCCGTTCTCGGCTAACACCGGTTATGTCAACAGCATTGAGGCTGATAAAGAAGAGCGCTCACCGGGCAATCTGGAAATTGAAGGCCGGCTGCGAGCCTACATGCGTTGGAATGCCATGGCGATGGTCGTCAAAGCAAACCGCCTTCATCCCGCTGATGGCGGTGACTTGGGCGGTCATATCGGCTCCTTTGCCTCCCTGGCCAGCATGTTCGGTGCGGGCTTCAACCATTTTTGGCACGCCGAAAGTGAAAATCACGGCGGCGATTGTCTTTATATTCAGGGTCACGTGTCTCCGGGCGTTTATGCGCGGGCTTACCTTGAAGGCAGGTTGACCGAAGAGCAGTTGTTGAACTTCCGTCAGGAGGTCGATGGCAAGGGTCTGTCCAGCTACCCACACCCTAAGCTCATGCCAAATTTTTGGCAGTTTCCAACAGTCTCGATGGGCCTTGGCCCGCTGATGGCGATTTACCAGGCGCGTTTTCTGAAGTACCTGCATGCCCGCGGCATTGCCAACACAGAAAACCGCAAGGTCTGGGTTTTCTGCGGCGATGGCGAAATGGACGAGGTCGAGTCGATGGGCGCGATTGGTTTGGCCGCCCGCGAAAAGCTCGACAACCTGGTCTTCGTCATCAACTGCAACTTGCAGCGGCTCGATGGACCGGTGCGCGGCAACGGCAAGATCATCCAAGAACTCGAAAGCGAATTCCGCGGAGCAGGCTGGAACGTTCTCAAATTGATCTGGGGCAGCAACTGGGATCCGCTGTTGGCGCGTGACAAGGACGGCGCTTTGCGCAAAGTCATGATGGACACCTTGGATGGCGACTACCAAGCCCTGAAAGCCAACGACGGTGCTTATGTGCGCAAGCATTTCTTCGGCAAGGATCCGCGGACGCTGGAGATGGTCGCCAAAATGAGCGACGACGACATCTGGAACCTGCGCCGTGGTGGCCACGATTCGCAGAAAGTTTATGCAGCCTTCCACTCGGCCGTGAACCACACCGGCCAGCCCAGCGTGCTGCTGATCAAGACCGTCAAGGGCTTTGGCATGGGAAAAATTGGCGAGGGCAAGAACAACGTGCACCAAACCAAAAAGCTGGCCGACGAAGACATTAAAGCCTTCCGTGACCGCTTTAATATCCCCATCCCTGACAGCCAGTTGGCCGACATTCCGTTTTACAAGCCAGCCGAAGATACGCCAGAAATGCGTTACTTGCATGAGCGTCGCAAGGCTCTCGGCGGTTACTTGCCGCATCGTCGCGTCAAAGCAGATGAGCAGTTCACCGTGCCGTCGCTTGACACGTTCAAGTCAGTGATTGACCCGACGGCTGAAGGCCGGGAAATTTCGACCACGCAAGCCTATGTGCGCTTCCTCACGCAGTTGCTGCGCGACCAAGCCATCGGCCCGCGCGTGGTGCCAATTCTGGTCGACGAAGCCCGTACCTTCGGCATGGAAGGCCTGTTTCGTCAGATCGGAATTTACAACCCTGAAGGTCAAAAATACACGCCAGTCGACAAAGACCAGGTCATGTATTACAAGGAAGACGTCAAGGGTCAGATTCTGCAAGAGGGCATCAACGAAGCCGGTGGCATGAGCAGCTGGATTGCGGCGGCCACCAGCTACAGCACCAACAACCGGATCATGATCCCGTTCTACGTGTACTACTCAATGTTCGGCTTCCAGCGCATTGGTGACCTTGCCTGGGCTGCCGGCGATATGCAAGCACGCGGTTTCTTGTTGGGCGGCACGTCGGGTCGCACCACGCTGAACGGCGAAGGTCTGCAGCACGAAGACGGTCACAGCCATATTTTGGCCAGCACCATCCCCAACTGCATCAGCTATGACCCGACCTTCGCGCATGAAGTCGGCGTGATCCTGCACCACGGCTTGACGCGCATGGTGGAACAGCAAGACAACGTGTATTTCTACATCACGCTGTTGAATGAAAACTACGCGATGCCTGGCCTGACCGCTGGCACTGAAGAGCAGATCATCAAAGGCATGTACCTGTGCAAACCGGGTGGCAAGTCGGGCCAGCGCGTGCAGTTGCTGGGTTCCGGCACCATCCTGCGTGAAAGTATGGCAGCCCAAGAACTGCTTGAAAAAGATTGGGGCATTGCAGCAGACGTCTGGAGCTGCCCAAGCTTCAATGAGCTGACCCGCGAAGGCCAGGACTGCGAGCGTCACAACCTGCTCAACCCGACCGCTGAGCCACGGGTTTCTTTTGTCAGCCAGCAGTTGGGTAAGAGCGAGGGCCCGGTGGTTGCGTCGACCGACTACATGAAGGCTTATGCGGAGCAGATTCGCTCTTTCATTCCGAAGGGTCGCAACTACAAGGTGTTGGGCACGGATGGCTTTGGCCGCAGCGATTTCCGCAGCAAGCTGCGTGAGCATTTCGAAATCGACCGCCATTACATCGTTTTGGCGGCGCTCAAGGCACTCAGCGAAGATGGCAAATTGCCGGTCGCCAAGGTGGTCGAGGCGATCAAAAAGTACGGCATCAACACCGACAAAATCAACCCGCTTTACGCTTAAGCCGCGGCTTCATAGAGCGACTTAAGCGACTGACGAACTGGAGACAACAACATGGCATTGATAGACATTCAGGTTCCCGATATTGGTGACTTCGACGAGGTGACAGTGATCGAGATCCTGGTCAAACCGGGTGACACGGTCAAGGCCGACCAATCACTTCTGACCGTTGAGTCCGACAAGGCATCGATGGAAATCCCATCGAGCCATGGCGGCGTGGTCAAAGAACTTCGCGTCAAACTCGACGACAAGGTAAAGCAGGGCTCGATCGTGCTGGTGCTGGAGGCTGAAGCCGATGCCTCGGCATCTGCGGCGCCTGTTGCTGCTCCTGTGTCCATGCCGGCGGCGGCTGCGCCTGTTGCGCAAGCCGCTGCAGTCGTTGCGCCTGTCGCTGTCGCCAGCGCACCCGCTGCTGCCCCTGCATTGGCCATGCCCGCGCATGAGCCCACTGCAATGACCGGCCAACTGCCGCATGCCTCTCCATCGGTGCGTAAATTCGCCCGTGAAATCGGTGTCCCTTTGGCCGAAGTCAACGGCAGCGGACCCAAGGGCCGGATCTCTCAAGAAGATGTGCAGAGCTTTGCCAAGTCCGTCATGACTGGCGACGTGCGCACTCAAGCACAGGCTGTCAAAGCACCTGCTGGTTCAGGCGGATCTGGTGGTGACGGCGCAGCTCTGGGCTTGATCCCATGGCCGAAGGTCGACTTCGCTAAGTTTGGCCCGATCGAGCGCAAGGACATGAGCCGCATCAAGAAGATCAGCGGCGCCAACTTGCTGCGCAATGCCATCATGATTCCGGCCGTCACCAACCATGACGATGCAGACATCACCGACCTCGAAGCCTTTCGCGTGTCGACCAACAAAGAGAACGAAAAGTCTGGCGTCAAGGTCACCATGCTGGCCTTTTTGATCAAAGCCATCGTGGCGACACTCAAAAAATACCCGGAGTTCAACAGCTCGCTCGACGGCGATGCCATCATCTATAAAAACTACTGGCACATCGGCTTCGCTGCTGACACGCCAAATGGTTTGATGGTGCCGGTGATTCGTGACGCCGACCAAAAAGGCGTTTTGCAGCTCAGCCAGGAAATGGGCGAGCTGGCCAAGAAAGCCCGCGACGGTAAATTGAGTTCGGCTGAAATGACCGGCGCGACCTTCACCATCTCCAGCCTCGGCGGGATTGGCGGCAAGTATTTTCTGCCGATCATCAACGCCCCTGAAGTCGCCATCATGGGTGTTTCCAAAAGCATGATGGAACCCGTGTGGGATGGCAAGCAGTTTGTGCCGCGCCTGATGCTGCCGATGAGTCTGACCTATGACCACCGGGTCATTGACGGTGCCGCTGCGGCCCGCTTCAATGTGTATTTGAGTCAGATTCTGGCTGACTTCCGTCGCGTCCTGTTGTGAGTTGCGCGGCATGACAACGCTGGTTGTGGTGAAAAAAAATGGCCAAGTGGCCATCGCCGCCGACACCTTGGTGACCTTCGGCGACACCCGTTTGAGCAGTCGCTTCGAGTCGAACGGCAAGATCTTCAAGATCGACACGCCGGCGGGCAGTAGCTATATCGGCATGGCGGGAACGGTGGCGCACTTTCCGGTGCTGCGCAAAGCGATGGTCGCTTTGCCCCGTGAGCATTTGCGCTTTGGCAGCAAGGACGAAGTGTTCGATACTTTCACGCGTTTACATCCGGTTCTGAAAGAAAACTTTTTCTTGCAGACCAAGGAAGACGACAACGACCCTTACGAGTCCAGCCAGTTCAGTGTGGTCATCGCCAATGCCACCGGCATTTATGGTCTTTACAGCTACCGTGAAATTTTTGAATTCAAAGAATTTTGGGGTATTGGCTCCGGCCGGAGTTTCGCGCTGGGTGCCATGCACAGCAGCTGGGACAAAGCCAAAACAGCGCGCGAGATCGCGCTGGCCGGTATTCACGCCGGCATCGAATTTGACAAAAACTCCGCCGGACCGGTGGAGGTGTTCACCCTCAAGTTGAAAGCAAGCCAATGAGTCAAGCCCATCTGATTGAAGTCAAAGTCCCAGACATCGGCGACTTTGCAGAAGTCACCATCATTGAAGTGTTGGTGAAGCCCGGCGACACCATCAAAGCCGAGCAAAGCCTGATCACGGTTGAAAGCGACAAAGCCTCAATGGAAATTCCATCGAGCCACGCTGGTCTTGTCAAGGAGCTCAAAGTCAAGTTGGGTGATGCGGTCAAAGAAGGCTCGGTGCTGCTGATGCTGGAAATCGCCGAAGCCGCTGAGGCTCCGGCCACTGCGGCGGTTGCCGTTGCCGCCCCTGCGCCTGCTGACAGCGCGCCTGCTTCGGCCGGCCCAGCCGCTGCTCCTGCCGCGGCCACTGTCGCCGTACCTACCGCTGCCAGCTTCGCCGGCAGCGCCGACATGGAGTGCGACATGCTGGTGCTAGGCGCTGGCCCCGGTGGTTATTCGGCAGCTTTCCGCGCGGCGGATCTCGGCTTGAAAGTCATCTTGGTTGAACGCTACGCCACCCTCGGCGGTGTTTGCCTGAACGTCGGCTGTATACCCTCCAAGGCGCTGTTGCACGTCGCCGCCGTGATGGACGAAGTCAAGCATTTCGACACGCTTGGTGTGAGCTTTGGCGAGCCGGTGCTCGACATCAACAAGCTGCGCACCCACAAAGAAAAAGTCGTCGGCAAGCTGACCGGCGGTCTGGCTGCCATGGCCAAGATGCGCAAGGTCACCGTGGTGCGCGGTTACGGCAATTTTGTCGGTGCGAATCATGTTGAAGTGAGCGAGACCTCGGGCGAAGCCCAAGCGCAAACTGGCAAGAAGCAAACCATTGCCTTCAAAAAGTGCATCATCGCCGCTGGCTCCCAAGCGGTGCGCTTGCCGTTCATGCCAGAAGATCCGCGCGTGGTCGATTCGACTGGCGCTCTCAACCTCAAGGAAGTGCCAAAACGCATGCTCATCTTGGGCGGCGGCATCATCGGTCTGGAGATGGGCACGGTTTACAGCACCCTCGGTGCGCGCCTTGACGTGGTCGAAATGATGGATGGCCTGATGCAAGGCGCTGATCGCGACTTGGTCAAGATCTGGCAAAAAATGAATGCGCCGCGTTTTGACAACATCATGCTAAATACCAAAACCGTGGGCGCCAAGGCGACACCCGCCGGCATTGAAGTCACCTTTGAAGGCGAGGGCGCTCCAGCGCCGCAAACCTACGACATGGTGTTGCAAGCGGTTGGCCGCACGCCGAATGGCAAGAAGCTCTCTGCTGACAAAGCGGGCGTCAGCGTCACCGATCGTGGTTTCATTCCGGTTGACATTCAGATGCGTACCAACGTGCCCCACATCTTTGCCATCGGTGACATCGTCGGTCAGCCGATGCTGGCGCACAAGGCTGTGCATGAAGCGCATGTGGCTGCTGAAGTGATCGCCGGTGAATTGCAGGGCAACAAGGAATTGGCCAGTGCCGCCTTCAACGCTCGTGTGATTCCAAGCGTCGCTTACACCGACCCTGAAATTGCCTGGGTTGGCCTGACCGAAGACCAAGCCAAAGTGCAAGGCATCAAAGTCAAAAAAGGCCTGTTCCCGTGGACGGCTTCAGGTCGCGCGATTGCCAACGGCCGCGACGAAGGCGTGACTAAACTGCTGTTTGACGACAGCCCGGAAGCGCACGGCCACGGCAAAATTTTGGGTGGCGGCATGGTCGGCACGCATGCCGGCGACATGATCGGTGAAGTCGCCTTGGCGATCGAGATGGGCGCTGACGCCATCGACATCGGCAAGACGATTCACCCGCACCCCACATTGGGGGAAAGCATCGGCATGGCGGCCGAAGTGGCGCATGGCAGCTGCACGGATTTGCCGCCTACGCGTAAGTAAGTTAACTGCACCAAGGCGGCAAAAAGCCCGTACCCTTTAGAGGGTTCGGGCTTTTTTCATTGTGGCTGCCGTAGGTACACCTTAAAAATAATTCCGATGATATATTTTCGATAAAAAATAATGAAAAAATGAATTCTATTGATGCATATCTTGGATGCGTTGGCATCCATCACAACCACACCTAGCGAGAAATCATGGAAACGCTCACCTCTATCGTCACGGCTATCAACAATTTCGTCTGGGGCCCCCCGATGTTGGTGCTGATTCTGGGCACCGGCCTGTATTTGCAGGTGCGGCTCGGGTTGATGCCGCTGCGGCGAATCTTCATGGGTTTTCGAATGGTCTGGAAAAGCCGTCAAGCGGAGGCTGGTGCCAAGGGCGAAATCACGCCCTATGCTGCGCTGATGACCGCTTTGGCCGCCACGGTGGGTACCGGCAACATTGCCGGCGTGGCCACAGCGATTGCCATCGGCGGACCGGGTGCACTGTTCTGGATGTGGATGACCGCGCTGGTCGGCATGGCCACCAAGTACGCCGAGGTCTTGCTGGCGGTGCATTTTCGCGAGCTCGATGACCGGGGTGAACATGTGGGTGGCCCCATGTTTGCGATCAAGAACGGCCTGGGAAAGCGTTGGGCTTGGCTCGGTGTGGCTTTTGCGCTGTTTGGTGGGCTGGCCGGTTTTGGCATCGGCAACATGGTGCAGTCCAACAGCATTGCCGCCGCACTCGACGCCAGCTTTGGGGTTGCACCCTGGGTTTCGGGTGTGGTGCTGATGGTACTCACCGGTTTTGTGTTGCTGGGCGGCGTCAAGCGCATTGGAGCGGTGGCTGCCAAGCTGGTGCCAGCCATGTGCATCGGTTACATCGTGGCCTCACTGGTCGTTTTGGGCATGTATGCCAATGAGATTCCGGCGGCTTTCGGCCTGATCTTTACGCATGCATTCACACCGTTGTCGGCGGTGGGCGGCTTCACCGGTGCCACCATCATGCTGGCCATGCGTTACGGTGTGGCGCGCGGTATCTTTTCCAACGAGGCTGGACTGGGAACGGCCGGTATTGCACAGGCTGCCGGCCAAACCAAGGACGCGGCTGAGTCCGGTTTGGTCGGCATGATGGGCACCTTCATCGACACCATCCTTGTTTGTACGATGACGGGCCTGGTGATCATCGTCACCGGGCTCTGGAGCAGCGGCCTGTCGGGCGCGGCACTGAGCTCGGGCGCCTTTGGCGCGGCATTGCCGGGCTTTGGCCAGTATTTTGTGTCGATTGCGCTGACGGTGTTCGCTTTCACCACCATCCTTGGTTGGGCCTACTACGGTGAAAAATGCTGGGGCTACCTGTTCGGCAGCAAGATCATCCTGCCTTACCGTGCTTTGTGGACGCTGTTCGTATTGGTCGGTGCGGTCACGCATTTGGACTTCGTCTGGCTGCTGGCCGACACCTTGAATGCCTTCATGGCTTTTCCCAACTTGGTGTCTTTGGTGTTGCTGTCGCCGGTGGTGAGCAAGGTCACCAACGACTACTTTGAGCGCAAACGCCAAGAGGGCTGAGCCCAACTCCCCCCCTGGTGAAAGGAGCTGGCGTCATGGCAAGCGCAGCGCTGCCATCCGTCCCTGCGTCATGGCGAGCGCAGCGCGGCCATCCATCGTCGAGGTGCGCGGAGATGGACTGCCGCGCTTCGCTCGCAGAGACGAAAGGGTGTCGTGGCGAGCGCAGCCATCCATCTTCGAGGTGCGCGGTGATGGACTGCCGTGCTTTGCTCGCAGTGTCGGGATGATTGACTCGCGGCGACGAAATATGTCATGGCGAGCGCAGCGCGGCCATCCATCTTCGAGGTGCGCGGTGATGGACTGCCGCGCTTCG
>CANFJF010000011.1 GCA_947447355.1 Comamonadaceae bacterium | reverse complement strand
TGATCGACCCCATGGCGCAGTCACCCAACAACTTTGCCATCAGCGGTGGTTTGTTCCCAGCGGCGGGATCACAGCTTCAACGTGCATCAGGCATTGACGAACAGCCTGAGGGCTGGTTGGCCGATGTCCGCGCCTTTGCGCCCGATTGCGTCAACGAAAATATCGCCTCCTCAGTGGCCCATGCTTTGCCGGAAATGGTTGATTTTTTCATTCATCGTTGTGATGCGCCGATTCACTTCTTGCCCGATGTCGTCGCACCCGGCCACTGCACACAGTTCATTGGCAACATCAAAGATAACGCTAAAGGCAAAGTAGGCATCTTCTATTGCGGTTAGTGGCGCGAGAAACCTGAGTGATGATCATTCCGGCGCGCCGGTGAGTAAACGGCCTTAATGCTCCATTTTTGGAGTCACCCCCTGATTCAAACAGTGTCGCTAGGGAAAACGATAGGGTTACATTTCATTCTAGTTTTTGTACAGTCAAGACAAATCGTACGTACTCTGATGATTTGTGTACGTACAAATCCAATTTTCTTACGTGGCATATGAAGTTTGGAAAGTGTTGACATGACACACCAAATCAATATGAGACTGCCTTCGTTTTCATATCAAGAATGCAAAATCCATGACTACTGTCACAGAGCATCGAAATGCTGACACCGCTTCAGAGCTAAAAAATCTAAAAGATTTTGACCTGGTTCACCCCATCAGCTTGTCAGACATAGACATCCAAGATGCTGTGGCTCAGGCTGATTTACCAGCCTTACTTTGCGCAGTAGCCATGCTCACAGGTGATGATGCACTTTTAAGCGAAGATCTGCGACCACCCACCCCACCCATGAGCTCCACCATGTCGCCGCAGGGCGGAATGAGCTTAGAAGCCCAAACGAAAGCGCGTACATTAATAGTCGAAAAACTTATCGCCTATCGGAATGCGGGCTGCCCTGAACCTAGCATTCCGTCGACGGATGACTTGGAAAGGATCATGCGATTCTTAATCAAGGACTCTAATGAAAGTTACCTACCGATATTGCGGCATGAATTGGGAATTCCAAAAGATGCCGGAGCGCCCGAGTGGCACAAGTCAAAAATTGCACCAGAAACTGAATTTCAAGTTGCGGTGATTGGTGCCGGGGTTTCGGGAATTGCTGCAGCTTATCGCTTAAAGCAAGCGGGTGTCGACTTTACTGTGTACGAGAAGAACCCCGAGGTCGGCGGAGTGTGGTGGGAAAATTCTTACCCAGGCTGTCGGCTGGATACACCCAATTTCGCCTACAGCTTGTCATTCGCGCAAAAGCAAGACTGGCCACAGCAATTTTCACGTCAACCAGAAATTCAAGAATATTTGGCGCACGTATCTGAAGGGGCACAAATTCGCGATCGCATCCATTTCGAAATCGAAGTGGTTTCCATGATTTACGACGAATCTGTAGGCTTATGGAGCATTCGGACCCGCAACGCTTCAGGCAACGTGACAGAAAAAAAGTTCAATGTAATTATTACGGCCGTTGGGCAACTCAACCGTCCAAGTTTTCCAGCCATTGAAGGGCGTGAATCCTTTAAGGGCAAGTCTGTCCATTCGGCTATGTGGCCAGAAAATATCGACCTCAAAGGCAAAAAAATAGCGGTGGTAGGCACTGGCGCAAGTGCTTACCAGATTGTGCCGGCCATCGTGGATCAAGTAGCAGAGTTAACTATCTTTCAGCGCAATCCGCCTTGGTTGCTGCCTACACCCACCTATCATCACGACATCAAGCCTGGTATGACTTGGTTATTGCAGCACGTCCCCTATTACGGTCGTTGGTTCAGGTTTTGGCAATTCTGGATGGCGGCAGAAGGTCGGCTACCTTTAGTACAAGTTGAGCCTGATTGGGTACATCCGATTTCAGTCGGACGAGCCAATGAATCATTGCGCCAGGAGTGTCTCGCGCACCTAAAGACACAGTTTGGTGATACACCTGATTTGCTTGCAAAAGTCACGCCCACTTACCCACCTGGTGGCAAGCGCATGCTGCGGGACAACGGCGTTTGGGCTGCAGCACTCAAACAGTCGCACGTTACGCTCGTCACCGACCCGATCAAGAGCATCAGCGAAACAGGTATCAACACACTCGATGGTGCTTTACACAGCGCAGATGTGATCATCTTTGCAACAGGCTTTAAAACATCGGACTATCTGTACCCCATGGAGGTCTTAGGACGGGATCAGAAGGATCTGCATGAATGGTGGAATGGGGATTGCCGAGCCTACATTGGAATCACCATTCCAGGCTTTCCGAACTTGTTCATGACAGGTGGGCCAAACACCGGCGTAGTCGTTAATGGCAGCGCTATTTTCTCAGCTGAATGTGCCGTTGAGTATGCGATGCGCGCGATAGGCCATTTACTCAAAACAAAACATGCGGCTATGGATTGCAAGGTTGAGCCCTTCATTAAATACAACGAAGTAGTCGATGCTGGAAATTTAATGAAAGCGTGGGGGGCGGCAAAAACCACTAGCTGGTACAAAAATAGCGCAGGCAGAGCATCACAAACCTGGCCTTTCACATTACTCGAATATTGGAACTTGACAGCGAGCCTGAATGTGGATGACTACGAGTATCTCTGAGTGCGAGTTGTGGGAAATTCGTATTTATATGACCCCTACGGGAAAACGATAGGGACGCAGCTTTGTTGTCAATGTGTATAGTCGATACGAGTTTCATACGTATAAGTAATTTACGCATGCATGCATTTCAGACACATTCCAGAACGCATTTTTTAATTCGATCATAAAGGTCTGCTTGAAAGCAAATGACAAGCCTGAATGGTATGGATTGCTTAGTGTCGCAATCACAAAAATGAAGCGGTCAGTCACAAATAAATCCTGCCCCATAGGGCACTGTTCAACCTCTTTCGATCAACTTTTGCATGGACTTCATAAAATGAATTTGGTCTTTTTTCGGCAAAGGTGCCAGAAGCCACTTTTGCATTTCAAACACTGCGGGCGTCACTTCAGAAAGCAATGCCTCACCAGCCTCTGTAAGGAACAATATGCGTACACGCCTGTCTTCAGCAGAAGCGCGACGCTCAATCAATCCACGAGCTTCAAGCCTGTCGATGACGCCCGCAATGGTGGACGTGTCCAATGCAATATCTCGGGCCAGAGTACTTTGATCAAGACCGGGTTTGGCATGGGTAGCCTGCAAGCTAGCCCATTGCACTGGCGTTATTTTCTGTGCTTCGGTTTCCAAAGCAAATTTGGCCACAGCGATCTGATGCAATCGACGAAAAAGATGACCCGGCATGTTCGGGATTGGATCTTTGAATTTCAGAGCTTTGGTCATTGGATGTTTGGTACGTTTAGAAAAAGTATTCTAAAGAGTTGCCGTATAAGTGCTTGCAATATAGCCCGCATCAAAGACCTTGCAAAGCCCCGCCATCAATTTTTGAGGCTCACCGAGCTTGATAATGTTTGAAGAAAAACTCACTTCCGTCAACGGCTGCAAGATCAGCTTAAATCGAGCTGGCGCAGGCCCGGCATTGCTGTATCTGCATGGTGCCAATGGAGTTCCTAAAGTTCCAGAATTCCTAAGAAATTTCACTTCCGATTTTGATGTATTTATTCCAGAGCACCCTGGGTTTGGAAAATCTGACAGCCCCGATTGGTTGGAAAACATCCATGACTTGGCATATTTCTACAGTGATCTGCTCAATGTATTAGGTCTTAAAACTGTTCATGTTATTGGCAGCTCGATTGGCGGATGGCTAGCTATGGAAATGGCCATTCGTGAGCCCGCACGTTTTTCATCAATGATTTTGATCGGCTGCGCGGGCATTAGCGTCGACAACGTACCTTGCGGAAAAATTTTCGAATGGGACGCTGCCACGGCAGCGCGCAACACGTTTGTGGATGATGAAATGGTAGCGCTCGCCATGAAGCATCCATTGGAGATAGAAACGGCTAAGAAAAACAGAAGAACCGTTGAGCGATTGGCATTCGATCCAATCCTGCATGACCCAATGCTCCACAAGTGGCTGCACAGAATCAACGTACCAGTTCAACTCGCGTGGGGCGATCAAGACAAGATCATGCCTTTGGCCTATGGTCATGCATACAAAAATTTGATCCCTCATGCAGAACTAGTTGTATATCCAAATTGTGGACACCTACCTCAGATAGAGCGACCTGCCGAATTTACTGATTCGTCGCTCAACTTCTTAAAAAAGGTTCAACTGTGATGACCTCAACTTTTTTTGGGGTGGCAGCTACAGCGATCCCCAATAGCCTTAAGCCAAGGAGCTAAACATGTTGGCAGGACAAATTATGAATGGGCTTGTCAGTGGCGCTATGTATGCATTAGTCGCTATCGGGTTCTCACTGGTTATCGGAGTACTCGACAAGTTGAACTTTGCACACCCTGAGGTCTTCATGTTCGGCGGTTTTATAGGACTGATGTCGATGTCATTCCTGCCCTTGCCCTGGGCTTTTGCCATGGCCTTCTTGATCGGTGGCTTGATTGGTGTCTTTACTGAATTTGTCGCATTTCGAAGATTTCAAAGCGCTGACGCGAAGATAACTGCAGCCTTGGGGTCAATGGCCCTAGGTTTGGTGATGACCGATTTGGTTCAAAAATGGTGGGGCACAGAGCCGGTGCCAATCACGCCTCCCGATGGTTGGTTGACGAGCAGCACATCGGTTTTCGGCGTACAGGTTCTCAATCTGCAGTTCCTAATTTTGGCGATCACGTTCGCATTGATGGCGGCATTGCATTTGTTACTGCAAAACTCACGTATCGGTCGTCAGATTCGTGCGTTAGCTGAATCGAGTGTTTCGGCCTCCTTGCTGGGCATCAATGTTCGCCGTGTTACTCAAGCAGTGTTTTTCATTTCTTCAGCTTTGGCAGCTGAAGCAGGTCTGTTGTTGGCTTTGCGTGGAGGAGCAGCCAGTTCAGACATTGGTCTAACTTTCGGACTCAAGGCGCTTGCCATCATGGCTATCGGTGGATTGGGTGATTTGCGGGGCGCGGTCATCGGCGGCCTTCTAATAGGTGTATTGGAGTCATTGATGTACGTTTCAGGCTATGGGAAATTGGTGGAAATTACTGTTTGGGTCGCCATGATTCTGGTACTGACCTTCAGACCTGGTGGTTTGTTCGGCGGCGGAGTGCACAGCCAGGAGCAAAGAGCATGATCGCAGACCATTTGTTTTTCGCTGGCATCAATGTGTTGCTGGCATGGAGTGTGTACACGGTGTTGCTCACCGGCAGTTTGTCGTTTGCTCAAGGCGCCTTCATGGCCATCGGTTGCTATGGCGCGGGGATTTTGACAGTCAAGTTTGGATGGCCTTTGTTGCCTGCAACTTTGTTGGCTGCACTAGTGTCAGCTGCGATAGCAGCGGTCTTGGGTTATCCGGCCTTACGCCAACGCGGTATCTATCTGATTTTGGTTACCTTGGGCATCACTTTTTGTGTGCGTGTGGTGATCGAGAACGTTAAATATGTGGGGGGTGTTTCGGGCTTTGGGGGCATGGTCGGCGCTGACCTGAGCGGCGTGCTGGTAGCCATGGCCATCGTGGGGGCAATATTGTTTTTCTTATCGCATAGTCCCATTCAGCGTATTTGTGATGCCGTGCGTGAAGACGACCGCGTTGCAGCATCCCTGGGCATCAATGTGACAGCAGTTCGGCTGATGGGGTTTTCTGCAGGTGCCGCCATTGCCGCAGTGGCTGGTTCGCTATTTGGTCACTACATGAATTTCGTTAGGCCTGAGAGCTTTGATGTTTTGCTGTCGGTTTATGTGGTTCTCTATGTTGTCCTGGGTGGTGTCAACAACTTGTGGGGCCCCTTGATTGGTGCTTCGGTCATGACACTGCTGCCCGAATATTTGCGGGTTCTCGCAGATTGGCGGCCTTCTGTTTTTGGCTTGGCTATTTTGGTGATCCTACTCTTTAGACCACAAGGGCTGCTGGCGTTTCGAACATTGACAACGCGATTTAAAAGCGCGAGGTCTTGAGGTATGAGCAGCGAACATCAAAGCCCACTGAAGCTTGAGCCTGTGTTGAAGGTAGGCGCCCTTTGCAAACATTTTGGTGGCATCAAAGCGCTAGACGGTATTGACCTAGAAGTGATGCCCGGTGAGATCCTCGGTGTCATAGGACCCAATGGTGCGGGAAAGACCGCTTTAATCAATACGATCACTGGGTTTTATCGTGCCACTTCCGGGCATATTCAATTGGGTAAGACTGAGATTACTCATTTACCAATGCACCACATCGGTCGGTTGGGCGTAGGCCGTACTTTTCAGAATATTCGTTTATTCAAACGCATGAGCGTATTGGAGAACGTGCTGGTTGCGTTCAAAATATTTGCCGTGAAACCCATGCGTTCACTTTTTGGAGCTGGGCATCGCAAAGAAGTATTGGAGAAAGCCATGCATTGGCTTGCCTTACTTCAATTGGCCGATAAAGCGAACCAGTCAGCGGCCTCACTGTCGTATGGTGATGCGCGTCGGCTGGAAATAGCACGCGCATTGGCGGGCGATCCAAAATTACTTTTACTCGATGAGCCGGCCGCGGGCATGAACGAGTCTGAAACGCAGCAACTCATGCTTGATGTGCAGAAAATTCGCACCAATGTCGGCGCGATCATGCTGATCGAGCATGACATGAACATGATTCGAAAATTGTCAGATCGTATTCTGGCGATGGACTACGGAAAGAAAATAGCGCAAGGTAACGCCGATGAAGTGCTCCAGCATCCAGATGTACTCAAGGCCTATTTAGGTCTCGATAGCGAAGGAGAAGATGCATGAAAAAAATCCTACTTAAAGTACAGGGTTTGGGGGCGAATTACGGACCCATACGTGCATTGCGTGGAGTAACGCTTGAAGTCAAAGAAGGAGAGACCGTTGCGGTGATCGGCGCCAATGGCGCAGGCAAGACGAGTTTGATGCGCGCCATCTCAGGCATTCTTCCGATTTCTGCAGGTACCGCCACCTTCCTAGGGCTCGATATTGCCAAGACCCCCACACATGAGCTGGCACGACAAGGGATGCTTCATGTCCCTGAAGGGCGTGGGACGCTACAGACCATGCTAGTCGAGGACAACCTGCGATTGGCATGGGAAATTCGTCCCGCGAACATGACTTTTGAGCATGCACTAGAAAATGTATACGCTCGCTTTCCTCGCTTGCAAGAGCGCAAAGATCAATGGGCAGGTAACTTGTCTGGCGGTGAACAACAAATGCTCTCAGTAGCGCGGGCCATCATCAATCGGCCACAGTTGTTGCTGATTGATGAGCCATCGATGGGACTATCTCCCATGTTCACCAAGGAGGTGTTCAGGGCATTAGCTGAATTGCGCGATGCAGGTGTAGCAATTTTATTAGTCGAGCAAAATGTCACACGCGCTTTGGAGCTTTCCCACCGAGCCATGGTGCTCACCCACGGAGAGTTCACTTTAGAAGGGTCCGCCAAAGACTTGGCGAAAGACCCCCGTGTGATGGCCAGTTACATGGGCCAAGCAGCATGACCGAGCATCCACCCGTCAATGCTTTGAGCGCTCAAAATATCTTTAATGTTTCGTGTAAGTCTTATGTAGTGACGGGCGCCGCCAGCGGTCTTGGCGCCGCGATGGCAGAAGTGCTGACCAGCAATGGCGCTCATGTGTTATTACTTGACCGAGATGCAACAGCCCTTAAAGGGATTCATGACCGACTGCAAGCTTTAGGCGGTCATGTGAAAAGTCAACCGGTTGACGTGACTGATGCAGAGAATTTGAAAAAGCACGTGGCAGATTTTGTCTCGCAGCGCCATGGTCTGGATGGTTTATTTGCAAATGCAGGTATCAGCGGAGGACCTGGTTTTGGTACCCAGTCGGGTGTCTTGACTGGGTGCATTGAAGCACAGTCCCCGGACACATGGGAGAGCGTATTTCGCATTAATTTGCATGGGGTCGTCAATGCCTTACAAAGTGCCGTGACCGTCATGAAGCAGCAGAAGCATGGAAGTTTGGTGCTGACGGCATCTATTGCCGGCGTTAAGGCTGAACCCTTTGTTTCGTACGCTTACTCGACGGTGAAATCAGCGGTCATTCAGTTAATGCGACAAGCCGCCATTGAATTGGCACCGCATGGGATTCGCGTCAATGCAATTGCACCAGGATTCATTGAAACTAATATTGCTGGCGGGCGTTTACATGACCCAGCAACGGCATTGAGTCTGAGCAAGCGCGTTCCATTGGGACGTCTAGGCCAGCCTACTGAACTTCATGGCCTAACTCTCTTGCTGGCCTCCGATGCAAGCAGTTACATCACAGGAACCTTGATACCTGTCGATGGCGGCGTACTCGCCCTGTCATAACAACTGATTGAATAAACCTCATGCCTACTTATTTATCCAATAAAACAGCCATCGTGACAGGCGCAGCGTCTGGAATCGGCGCAGCAACAGCCAAGTTGCTGGCACAGCAAGGCATGCATGTCGTGCTAGCTGACATTCAGGCAGAGCCACTAGAGCAATGTCGTCAACAGTGCGCCGATGAAGGTCTAAGTGTGGCAGCGTATGTCACAGATGTGTCTGATACTGATTCAATTAAGGCGCTCGCCGACTTTGCGGAGCAAACATTTGGCGATATCTATGTTGCATTTAACAATGCAGGCATCGCCATGCATGGTGTGCCTATGGAGGAGATGAGGTTGCAAGATTGGCAGTGGGTGATCGATGTCAATATCAAGAGCGTCGTACATGGGATTCATCACATCTTGCCTCGTATTCGCAAGCACGGTCAAGCTGCGCATTTCATTAATACAGCGTCGATTGGCGGATTACAAGTTAATCCAAATTGGTTGACGGGTGCCTACTCTATGACTAAATACGCAGTGCTCGCCATGTCGGAAGGACTGCGTAACGAGCTAGCTGGCACACCTGTCAATGTGTCAGTAGTCTGCCCTGGCGCTGTGGTGACTGACTTTGGCAGTGCGAGTAGTCGACCACTAAGGCTGGGTGGCCCCACTCAGCGTCCAGAACAAGAATTTTTGACTGAGGCGCTTATTTCGGTTGGTGTTTCTCCAGATTTTGTAGCTCGCCGTATTTGGCAGGCCATGCAGAACAAAGAATTTTTCATCTTCACTGATAGGGCGGCTGTGCCAGTGATTGAAGACCGACACCAACGCATCTTGCAGGCGTTTAAAACGGCCGATGGATTTCGGGCGCAAAACAAGATTTAAATTCCTTTTCTTAATCCACCTAAAAACAGGAGACTCGTAATGTTCCCATCGAAACGAAAATTGTTGATTACAGCGCTTTCTGGCGCAGCCTTGGCACTTAGCGTGTCAGTTGCAACGGCCCAGCAGAAACCACCCATCAAAATCGGTTTGATCACGCCGCTGACGGGCCCTTTAGGCAGCTATGGCAAATCGCAAGACTTAGTGGTCAAACTCGCCGTTGAAGATATCAATTCCAAGGGCGGTATCAATGGTAGCTTGCTTCAAGTCGATGTCGGAGACTCGCAGACAGATCCTGGACAGGCCGTATTATTGTTCCGAAAATTCGTCAGTGAAGGCCACTTTGGCGTGGTGGGTCCGATGACAGGCACCCAATGGGAAACGGTCAGCCCATTAGCCAATCAATTAAATATGCCAGCGATCAGCGTGAACGCGGTAAAGCCTGGGATCACGATCAAACCTTGGACCGTTCGTTTGCAGCCACCAGACGACACACTGATGCCAGAAGGCATGAAGGATTTTCTGAAGGCCTACCCTAAAGTGAAAAAGGTAGTCATCGTTGCAGATGTGCGTGAAGCCTCCAGCAAGGCCAGCGCAGATGCCTATGTCTCACTGGCCAAGCAGATGGGCTTGGAAGTACTGGAAGTCGTCGAATTTTCATCACGGGCCACGGACTTATCAGCTGCAGCAATTCAGATTAAAAGCAGCAACCCTGATGCAATTCTGGCTGCGGCCTTCCCTGCTCAAGCCATGTTGTTAGCCAAAGACTTGACCCTACAAGGCGTCAAGGTGCCGGTACTCAACACAAGTATTTTGTGGTCAGGACCATTCATCAATATTGTTGGTGAAAACGGTCGGAATTGGCATGTCATCGGTTTTTCAACCAATGAATCTGGCCCTCCCGGTCAAAGCGATCAAGCCGTCTACTCCAGCATGGCCAAGCGTGCTTTGCAGCGTGCAGATGCATCAATTGGCGTGCCCTTCAATGTTGCGAACTGGGCCATTGGATATGACGGCGTCTTGTTATATGCTGACATCATGCGTCGTGCAGGCATCGACGGAAATACCGATCCCAAGAAAGCCCGCGAGTCAATCAAGAACGAGTTCTTGAAACTCAAAGCTTTCAGTGGCGCTTACAAATACACTATTCGCGATACGGGCGATGGGCACATTCCAACGACCGTCTTGGCTGCTGATATCGACAAGAAAATATGGAAATTCCTAAAAGTCCCGCGTTAATCAGACCTCATAGTAAAGCCGGTGGACGCGACAGCATCCACCGGCTTCATTGCTTCATGGTTATAAGCGTGATGGGTTAGTCTGGACTCCCAGCACCGGCCATCAAAGCCATGCCTGAGAGGCAGTTTGAATCGCAGGCATGACTTTTCTTGAGAATAATTCAACCGAGCGTTTAGCATGTTCATGGGGCAGGTTGCCAAACATGAACTGACTCACTAGATAGTTCAAATTTCCCGCTCTGGCTTTTTGGGTCAGTGCGTGGGCTACGGTTTCAGGTGAGCCCGCGACAGCATGTCCACTGGCCACCATGCCGGCGTAGTGGGGACTCAATTTCATGCGTTCTGGTTCAGTGCCATGCATACGCCAAAGCTTGTAGAAGTTGTCGTAAAAACTGGGCCAAGCTTTTTCAGCAATCTCCATCGCGGCCTCATCCGTGTCGGCGACCACAACATAACGCCAAACACCGATCAAGGGATGAACTTGATCTGCTGTTTGTCCTTGGGATGCTTCTTGTCGGTATCGATCACTTATTTCACGTACCTTGATCTCAGGCCCTCCGCAGATTATGTTGACACGATTCTGCGCTGGCCAAACTGCTGAATCTGCGGTGGCCACGGCGTACCAAACGGGTGGATGTGGCGTTTGATAAGGTTTGAGCGTGACTGGCAAGTTCTGAATGTTCCAGAACTTTCCAGGATAGTTCAGCACGTCCGAAGAAAAATATTTCATCAGGATCTCATAGGCTTCTGCATAAGCCCCAACGGCAGTTGCTGGGGCAAAACCTAGAGCTTCAAGCTCATGGGGGTTGACACCGCGGCCTACACCAAATTCAAAACGGCCGTTTGAGAGCTGATCCAGCATGCAGATTTCTTCGGCCAAGCGAACCGGATGGTGAATGGGCAAGAGGTAGACCAAAGGGCAAAGTTTGAGTTTGCGAGTTCTTTGTGCAACGGCAGAGAGAAAGACGCTTTGCGATGGCCCCATGCTTAGCGGTGTAGCGTGGTGCTCGCTCAGGTGGTAGCAGTGAAATCCGTTCTGATCGTACATTTCTGCCAATTCCAGACGCTGCTCATACTGCACATGCAGAGGTCTACCGGACGCATCGTTCTGGTCGAAAATTCCGAATTTCATAGAGATTCCTTTGGATATTAATCAATGATTAATACAACCATCATACGTAGTCCAAGGTCGTAAGCACAGCCCTCTAGCGTGAGGGAATTCCCTAGACCCGAAGGAATTTTTCAAATCTACAGGGGCATCTGGAAAGTTGCACTGAATCCTGTACGATTTGATCAATGAAAAAGATGATGCGGCCCGTTCATAAGGTAGCCATTACAAGACCGTTACCCTCGGTTGTGGATACCAAAGTGCGCTTGCTGGAAGCTGCTAGAACGCTTTTTATACGCAAAGGCTTTTCAGGCGTGTCAATTCGGGAAATTGCCCAAGAGGCGAAAGCCAATTCAGCCTTGATTTCCTACTACTTCGGAGACAAAGAAGGACTTTTCAAGAGTGTTCTCGAAGGCTTTGCCGAGCCATTAAACTCCGCTCGCATCAAGCAGTTTGATTTATTAGAACGAAAAGCGGACATCTCCGTCGAAGAGTTGGTGACAGCTTGGGTTTCACCTATGTTTTTGCAGACCATGGCATCCAGATCCAACCCAGTGGTTTCGTTGTCTTTGAGCCTCAGTGCCGAATATGAAAAGTTGTCCGAGCAAATTGTTGTTGAACTGTACGATGACATGAACGAACGTTTCTTGCGGCTATTGGAGCGTTGTTTACCGAATGTTTCCAGACCCAGTTTAGTCTGGCGTTTGTATTTTTTGGTGGGTGCCGCGTTGACCGCGTCACGACCAAAGGCCAAGAGTGTGAAAAACCTGTCCAAGGGCATGATCAATCACAAAGACCCACAAGAGTTGGTGGCTCAGTTGGTGCAGTTCGCTTCGGCGGGTTTCATGGCGCTTGAAATCAAGACAGGCAAACACATTATCTGAAGTTGGTTAGAACAACCATTACTGGTCGGCAGTTGCACCGCTATCGCGAATTACTTTTTTCCAGCGCACGCGTTCCTGCGCCATGAAGAGCGACATGGCACCTGGAGTGCTGCCGACAGGCTCGAAATTCAGCTCGAGCAGCCGGTTGGCGACGTCAGGTTGTTTCAGTATCTCGGCGATCGCGCTGGAGAACTGGTTGGCGATTGCAGGCGGAGTGCCACTCGGTGCCACAACGCCCAGCCAAAGTACGGAAAGAAACCCCGGCAGCACCTCGGACATCGCCGGTGTATCCGGCAGGACGCTGCTACGCTTCTCGCTGGCAACGGCCAGCACGCGCAGCTTGCCTGAGCGAATATGTGGCAGGGCCAAGCCGATATCCGTAAACATGACGTCCACCCGCCCTCCCATCAGTTCCAGGATCGCCTGGCTGGTTCCCTTGAACGGGATGTGTGCGATTTTGACCTCGGCCATCGTCTTGAACATCTCGGCCGCAAGGTGCGGAGTGCTGCCGCTCCCAGCCGAAGCGTAGTTCAGCCGGTCAGGATTGGCTTTGGCGAGGGCGATCAACTGCTGCACGCTCTGCGCAGGCACACTGGCATTCACCACCAGAACGTTGTAAGTGGACACGACTACCGACACAGGCACAAATGCATCCGGGTCGTATGCGAGTTTCGAGAAAAGGCTCTTGTTGATTACCAAGGCCGGAGGCGGAGCAAACAGCATGGTGTAACCGTCGGGCGTGGACCTGAACACGGCCTCGGCACCAATGTTGTGAGAGGCGCCTGCACGGTTCTCGACGATGACGGGTTGGCCCCACTTGTTCCGGAGCTTTTCAGCCAAGATACGCGTTACGGTGTCAAAGGCGGCGCCCGTTCCAATCGGGACGATGAGCTTGATAGGCTTGCTCGGGTAGTCCTGCGAATGAACGGATAGCGAGAACCCTAGCCCAACAACAAAAATTACCTTGGCGAGTGTTTGAACCATCATGTCGATTGTCTTTCAGGGTATTGCAGTTAAGGGATCAACTTGGCCTGGATGATCCCGCGACACGACACCGTCACAAGTCGATTCATAACACCTCAATCGAGATGAGAGTAGCCATCGTTCATAGAGCCAATCTCTTTGGTCAAGGCAAAAATCTAAAGGAACAGATAGTCGTCCTTATTCACTTCGCGCGTTCCGTTCCAGTATTCGACGGTCGGCAGCGGCCAGTTTTGGGTCAACCTGCCACTGGCGTTTTTATACCAACTGTTCACTGTCGCAGCGCCATACACCACTGAGCCGCTGGCTGCGTCGATGCGTTCGTTGAAGCGGTCCAACACTTCCTGGCGCACTTCCATTCCTCGTTTCTTGGATTCCAGCAGCAGCCTGATGCACTCCACGATGTACATGGCGCCGGCTTCGGAGAGCAGCACCAAACTGGCATTGCCGTTGATGTTCGTATTCGGCCCGTACAGGCAGAACAGATTTGGGAAATTGGGAACGGTGATGCCGTAATAGGCGCGGGCATCATCGCCATGCCACTGATCCTTTAGCTTGACGCCGCCGCGGCCAGTCAGCGGCAAAGTCGACAGGAAATCAGCAGCCTTGAAACCTGTGCCGAAAACGATGATATCGAGTTCGTGTAACTCACCGTCGGCGGTCTCGATGCCGCCTTCGTGCGCCTTGATGATCTTTTCGCTCACCAGTTTCACATTCGGCTTCTTGAGGGTTTCGAACCACTTGCCGTCATCCGACGCACAGCGCTTGGCGAAAGGTGGATAGTCCGGCGTCATCTTCTTCAACAGATCAGGCCGATCTGCCAAGGATCTTTCGAGCTGCGTCATCATCAGCTGACGCAGCTCTTCGTTCTTCTGCGACATGGAGACCGGATGTTTCCAGGCGGGGTCCACCTCTGTATAGGCGCGGCGGCACATGCCGGCCCACATTCGATAGACGCGAAACCACCGGTGGTAATTGGGAACGTTGGCGAAGAGCCAGCGGCTGCCTTCCTTCAACAGGCTGTTGTAGCCTGGCGTGGACCTGACCCAGGGCGGCGACCTCTGGAACACGGTCAATTCGCCGGCGACCTGCGCAATCTTCTGGATCGCCTGGAATCCGCTCGCGCCTGTGCCGATGACGCCGACTCGCTTGCCCGTAAGATCCACCTCGTGATTCCAGCGCGCCGTGTGCCAGGCATGTCCTGCAAAAACGTCGATGTTCTCGATAACGGGATAGTTTGGACGGTTGAGTTGGCCAACGGCGCTTATCAAGGCTTGCACGCGAAGCTGTTCGCTGCTGCCGTCAGGCTTCCTGAGCGTCAGGTTCCAGCTGCCATCACTCTCGTTGTAGTCGCCAGCCACCACTTCAGTGCTGTAGCGTATATGCTCAAGCAGGCCGAATTTCTCGGCGCTTCCCTGAAGGTATTCCAATACAGCCGCTCGGCTTGCATATTCTTCTTTCCAGTGAGGGTTCTGGTTGAACGAATAGCTGTAATTGAAGTTGCTGGTATCGAGGTGGCACCCGGGGTAGTTGTTCTCCGACCAAACGCCGCCAACTTCTTGGTGTCTTTCCAGGATGACGAACGGTATGCCGGCTTGCTTCAGGCGGTATGCCGCGCCCACACCAGCCAGGCCGGCACCGATGATCGCCACGGTGAAATCTGTATCCGGAGCAAGATTGGATTTATGCCACTGAGGGGCTTCCGTGTACTCTGGTAGTCCCAATTCATTCAGCAGCAAGGTGAAGTGATCATCTGAGAACGGTCCGACCATGTACGCCATGATCTGCCGTACCTGGGCTCTTCCCAGAGGCGGTTTGGCGTCATAGACCCCTTTGCGCAATTCCTTTATGGAGTCGAACGCCATATCGCGCGCTTTCTCCTGCGCACTGGCCGAAAGGCCTCCTTGCGGCTGGAAGCCAGCAGCAGTTTCAATATAGTTCGGACGAAATTCCTCTCTAAGGAGAGTCAGGTCATGAGTGGCGTGGGCCAAGGTACCCAGAAGACTGGGAAGATGAGCTTCCTTCAGGATTTCCCTGAGTTTTGTGTCGTCCGGAAAATTCGACATCATCGCGGCATTAACGGAACGGGTAGGCATTTCAATCGCATGAAGCCAAGTGTCGCACCTTGGATCAGCCATCGATCAACGGGAAAACCCTCATCTTGGCTCGCAGCAAAGCCCTGCGCAGGAGAGCGAACCAAAGTGGGGCTAAGCTACCTTGAGCTTGAAGCAAGCGTCGTTATTGGATTCATGTAGAGGCTTTGAAGGTCGCAGCGGTATGGCCAATGACCTCAGATGCAGACCCCCATTGAGCACGTGAACTCGTACTTGCGCGAGCAAATGAGTGCCTTCATAAGACCACCGAATTTGACGCTGGCATTTTCGATAGAGAACCAAAAGAACAGTCTCTTGCAATCACGCGCAAGACATACGCAGGAGAATGACACATGCAAACAGATGTAGTGATATTAGGAGCCGGAGCCGCCGGTATGACCGTCGCGCTCGCGGTCCAAGCACGGGGTCTTCAAGCCGTGCTGATCGACCCCATGGCGCAGTCACCCAACAACTTTGCCATCAGCGGTGGTTTGTTCCCAGCGGCGGGATCACAGCTTCAGCATGCATCAGGCATTGACGAACAGCCTGAGGGCTGGTTGGCCGATGTCCGCGCCTTTGCGCCTGATTGCGTCAACGAAAATATCGCCTCCTCAGTGGCCCATGCTTTGCCGGAGGTGGTTGATTTTTTCATTCATCGTTGTGATGCGCCGATTCACTTCTTGCCCGATGTCGTCGCACCCGGCCACCGCACACTTCGTTTTCACAGCATCCAACCGGCATCAGGGGCACGTTTTCATGCCTGGTTTCGCGAACAAATCAACCAGAAGCCCAACCTTCAATTTTTCCAGTGCATCTCGCGTGTTCAGCGCTTGGCGCACGGCTTTTCGATTCATTTACAACCGACTGCAGGAGCGACTGAAGTCCAGTTTGAAACGCGCAACCTCGTGTTGGCGGGTGGCGGTTTTGGTGCCAACGCAGACATGGTGGCGACCTGGATCCCAGCAATGGCAGGCGCACTCAACAATGGATCATCAACGCAAGACGGTAGCACCCTGCAAATGGGTTTGCAGTGGGGTGCGCAAGTCTGGGGAATGGACGGCTTCCAGGGCCAGGGTCATACACATCCCGGTGGCGCAACCCGACTCGGCATGTCGATACCCAGCCTCGGAGGTGTCATGGTCGATCGGCAGGGCCTGCGTTTCGTTCCTGAGGATCTGGGTCCCTCGTCGTTGGCGCCCCATGTTATTGGACAGCCTGATGGGCTGGCGCTTGAGATCTTTGACGCCTTCATAGAAGCGCAACTGAAGAACCATTCAGCCTACCAGCAGGCACTTCATGCCGATCGCGTGATGAGCGCAGATACGGTGCAATCGCTTGCCCAAGTGGCCGGCGTCAATGAACGCGGACTTGAAGAAACATTCAGACAAGTGTCACTTTATGCCACCGGCCAGGCCAAGGATCCATTAGGCCGGCAGGCTTTCCCCCGTGTGCTTGAGCCGCCCTTCAAAGCCTCTTGGGTCACGGGTGCGTTGTCGCACACGCAGGGCGGCTTACTGACGGACGCGCGTGGCGCCGTGCTGGGGCAAGACGGACAAGCCATCGCTGGCTTATTTGCGGCCGGCGGCAGTGCAGCCGGCTTGGCTGGCCGTGGTGCAGATGGCTATTTGCCGGGCAATGGGCTGGCTCAGGCGTTTGGTCTAGGCTGGCGGGTGGCACAAGCGCTCGATTGAAGACGCCGAGACAGACCCTCCAATGTTGATCAATCCGCTTTAGCGCCAGAAATCTCAACCGCGCGCTTGAATTTCGCCATTTCGCTGAAGTGAAAAGCAGCTGTTTCGGCAGGCGTAGAGCCCACCACAATGGCACCCTGGGCTTCCAACTGCTGACGAACACCCGGGTCGTCGAGAGCCTTCTTCACTTCGGCTGCAATGCGGCTGACGATCGGTGCAGGCGTTCCCGCAGGTGCCATCAGCACAATCCAAGCCGTTGCATCAAAACCTGGAATGAACTCCGACATCGCAGGCACTTGAGGCAATTGTGCCGAACGCTTGAGTGAGGTCACCGCCAACGGCACGATGCTCCCCGATTTGATCAATCCCACCAACGAAGGCAGTCCCTCAACACCCGTTTGCACATCACCGCCGATCACCGCCTGCATCGCTGGCGCACCACCGCGGTAACCCACGTGAATCAGTCGAATGCCCGCGTCAGCTTTGATCAACTCCATCACCAAATGGGAGGTGCTTCCTGGGCCAGAGGATGCATGGGCCAATTGACCTGGTTGCGCCTTGGCGGCGGCGATCAATTCTGGAATCGTCTTGAAGCTCTGCTTAGGGCTGGCGACCACCACTTGCGGGAAGGACACCAACTGCGTGACAGACGTGAAATCCTTGATGGCGTCATAGGGTAATTTCGAAAAAAGAAAAGGGTTGATCGCCATGGTGCCGGGTGACCCCAGCAGCAGTGTGTAGCCGTCGGGTCGTGCACGAGCGGCAAAGTCGGTGCCAATGTTCCCACTGGCGCCGGTCTTGTTGTCCACGTTCATACCCTGGCCTGTGTTGGCGGCGACCTTCTGCGAAATGATTCGCGCCACCACGTCCACGGCAGACCCCGCGGCAAACGGGTTGACCCAGGTGACGGGTCGCGTCGGCCAATCAGTCTTCGCCGTCTGAGCTTGTGCGCTCAAAGGCAACAACACCGCCGTCATCAACATACTCAAGAGGCTACCTCGAAGCCAAAAACAGAGAGAGGCGGAACGGCTCGACTTCATGATGAATCCTTTTTTGACGCTCGATTTAGGACGGCTGACAACGTCCATCCTAAAGTAATTTTCCGATTGAATAGCCCCGAGCGGTGGCAGACAAAGTGTCACCCGCCACCAGACAATCACCCACTTGGTGAACCGCAATGCCGTTGCCCAACAAGGGCTCCAGGAGTGCTGTGTTCGGCACCCTTGGCGTCGCGTAGGTGAGCAGCGCAACGTCCGTCAATTCCATGGCATCGCCCCCATAGATGCTGTGGTGCATTAACGTAGCAGTCTCTTCGAAATGCTCGTTCCAACGAATTTCACGTTGAGTCAACACCTCGACCCTCGCCAGATGCAAGCGGCGCAAAATGCTTTGCCGCGCGACCAGACTACAGTCCTGCGCAATCGCATCGCGGGGTGTCAGAACCACCACGCGTTCAAACAGGCTCGCCAAATGTTCGACCACCGCATAGGTCGCATCAGCGGGGTCTAAGTCCCATACAACCGCCGTGCCGGGTTGACGTTGGGAGTGCCCCATCAACTGCCTGCACAGCGTTGGCAAATCGGGAATCCAGCCGTCAGCTTGCAGTGCAGCGGGGAGTTCGATCGGCCAGCAGGGGGTCGCACCGGTGGCCAGCACCACCACATCAGGCGCTAGTGTCAAGACATCGGCCAACGCGGCGACGCGCCCAAGGTCAAAGTGAACACCGTGTTCACGACCGCGTTCGACTTGGTAGTCGTAGACGCTGGACAGCGATTGCAAGGCCGGCAGATGCGCGGCACGTCGCGCTTTACCGCCGGCTTCAAGCGAAGCACCCAGCACCGTGACATGATGGCCACGCGCAGCTGCCACCCAGGCCGCTTCGAGCCCTGCCACGCCAGCACCCACTACCACGACCCGCTTGGACTGCACGGCTCGCAGCAAGGGCGTCCCCTCCTGCCCCGCAGCCAGCGCAGGATTGTTGTCGCACGCAATCGGGCGGTCTTGAGTGATCGTCTTCCAACAAGTATTACAGGACACGCAGTAGCGAATGCTGTTGGCCTTGCCTGCCTGCGCTTTTTGTGGCCAATTGGGGTCCGTGATCAAAGGGCGTCCAAGCCCCACCAGGGACATGTTGCCCGCAGCCAGAACAGCTTCAGCCTCCGCAGGGTCAGTGATGCGGCCGAGCGCCATCACGGGTACGCCACGCGCGTGGCCCGCCAGCCGCTCAATCAAGCCCAGATAAGGCATGCGCGGTCCTGCCGCATCGGGCATGTGCATCTCCAGCGTTCGGGCATGGGCTCCCTGCGCATAAGCGAGGTAATCAGGGCGACACTGGTCAAGCAAAGCCTCGGTGATTCGAATCGACTCTTCCGGCGGCACGCTGTCGGACATGCCGTCGTCCCCTGGGAGCTTCAGTCCGATCACAAAACGATCCCCGCAGACAGCACGAACCGCCAACACCATCTCCGACAACCAGCGGGTCCGGCCAGTGGTGTCGTTGCCATAACGGTCAGTGCGTTGGTTGGCACGGGGAGAAAGAAACAGGTGGAACAAATGACCATGGCACGCCGAGAATTCAACACCGGAGAAGCCGGCCCGCTGCAGCCTTGCAGCGCGGTCGGCCACCATGTCGACCCACGCTGACACATCTGCAAGCGACATAGCGCGCGGCATGGTGCCGCTGAGGTCATCCGGCACAGCGCTTGGAGCCAACGCGCTGGTGCTTCGGCCGGGTATGTGGCGCCCACGGCCAGGGTCCTGCAATTGGCCCATCAGCCGACAGCCTGCAGACTCGACCGCATCAGCCAAACGGCTGAGGTCACTCATGTGAGTGTCATTCCAAGTGGGTAGCCGCATCGCATTCTGATCGAGGGTGAGACCTAACGGTTCGGTCACCAGCATGGCGGCACCGCCTCGGGCGCGTGTCTCGCAGTACGCCAGATATTCCGGACTCAATCCGCCTTGAACACCCAGACGGGTCGAGATGGCTGCGTGCACAATGCGGTTGCGCAAAACTGAACCCCCCAGTTGAATGGACGACAACAGATGCGGATAAGCTGATTCGGGTACGTGTTGAGGCATTGCCAAAGTAAATGACTGAATCGAACGACTTAGGCCATGAGCAGAAAACCGCATCGATCAAAAGTACGCTCTAATTCTCCGTGTGAAATATAGCCAGTGGTGGCATATCTCATCATAGACCCGGGCTGTCTATCAACCCGTGGCTAGTTCAGTTTCACTCAAACTCTCATGCACAAAGAAGAAAATATGTCAGATAAAAGCGGCAAACGGATCTACCTTGAAACGTTCGACGATTTCGACAACGGTCTGTCAGACCTGATCGACCTGTGGTCCAGCGCGGACAAAAAGGTCACCGAGAAGATCAAAGAAGCAGCACTCGCCAATTACAAAGAAGACTTGGAAGAAGCCACCCTCCAGTGGGCAGAGAACAAAGCCAAGTCCAAAAAATACGCGGCCATCGCGCAAGAGTTGGCTGAGTTTGAAGACGCATTGAAGCAAGGCTGAAACATTGCAACGTGCGGGACACACTCGCACTTTAAGTTCATTGACGTCTTTGCTTGACTCCCAACGCCTGGCCATTGAGTCGCGTCTAAAAACGTCAATGCTGGCAATGCCGTGACCTGTCCTACCCCATTACCGTTTATGCTTATTGCAAAGTTAATGGTTGTTGTAATGGAAACTAAATGACCCGTATGTCCCTCATTTCTCTGCGTCTGTGGGTGTCCCTTGCAGCGGCTACCGTCTTCGCCTTTGCGCTGCACGTCCCGCGGGCCGTCGCACAAGATTTTCCAAACAAGCCCATTCGTCTCGTCGTGCCCTTCCCGCCCGGCGGTGGCAATGACGCACTTGGCCGGCTGATTGCTCAGCGTTTGTCCGTGGCTCTAGGTCAGCAGGTTTTTGTCGACAACAAGGCCGGCGCGGGTGGCAACTTGGGCACAGAACTGGTCGCCCGCTCCAAACCCGATGGCTACACGCTGACGCTGGGTTTTGCACCTAACTTCGCCATCACACCGCACTTAGGTAAGGTCAATTACGATCCGTTCAAAGACTTTGCGCCCATCAGCATGGTGGCTCAGGGTTATCAAATCCTCGTGGTCAACCCGGCATTCCCCGCCAAAACGCTGCCCGAACTGGTGGCCATGGCCAAGGCGAAACCAGGCAGCATCAACTTTGCATCGGGCGGCAATGGATCACCACTGCATTTGGCCGCAGAATTGTTCAAAATGGCGTCGGGGGTGGACATCACGCACATCCCATATCGAGGCAGTGCGCCTGCCGCCGCAGCGGTCGTGGCGGGTGAAACGGAAATGATGTTTGGCGGTGTGGTTTCTAGCCTGTCGTTCATCCGCGTCAACCGCTTGCGCCCGCTGGCTGTGACGTCACCCAAACGCATTGACGCTTTGCCCGACACGCCCACGCTGGCAGAGCTCGGCTACCCCGGCGCACAAGCCAGTTCTTGGTATGGCTTGTTCGCGCCGGCGGGCACGCCAGCCGCTATCATTTCGCGCTTGAACCGTGAAATGGTGGGTTTGGGTAAAAATGCCGAGCACAAAGAACAACTGAGCAAGCAGGGACAAGAGGCCGTCTACAGCACCCCCGAAGAGCTGGCTCAATTTGTAAAAGTCGAGTCCGACAAATGGGCTCGCGTCATCAAAACAGCACACATCGAGGCCTACTGAATGAACCCGCTACCACTCACTCTGGCCCTTGGCCTCTACGACCACACCCGTGACGTGACCGACGGCACGGTGCACGCTGAAGGTATCCAACTGCGCACGCTGGACCTGCCGATTGAAGAAATCTTTTACCGCTTCACCCTGTACCGCGAGTGGGACATTTCCGAGATGTCGATGGGCAAGTACATTGCCCTGCGATCACAAGACGACACCAGCATCTCCGCGCTGCCCGTGTTCATCTCGCGCGCCTTTCGGCACTCGATGTTTTATGTGCGCGAAGGCAGTGCCATCAAACGGCCGGAAGACTTGCAGGGCAAACGCATCGGCATCCCCGAGTGGGCGCAAACCGCAGGCATCTACGGGCGCGGCTACCTGAGCGATTACGTGGGGCTCAAGCTCAAAGACATTCAGTGGATTCAGGCCGGTGTCAACCAGCCGGGGCGCAAAGAAAAGGTCAAACTCAAGTTACCTGATGGCATCCACATCACCAACGTCAGCGACAACAGTCTGAACACCATGCTGCTCAACGGCGAGTTAGACGCCGTCATGTCGGCACGCCCACCGGCTGGCATTGGCCAAGGCATCGTGCGCTTGATGCCTGATGCGCAAGCGGCCGAGCAGCGGTATTTCAAAGACACCCAAATCTTCCCCATCATGCATTCGCTGGTGCTCAGAACACCGGTGCTTGACGCCCACCCTTGGGTTGGCATGAACCTGTACAAAGCTTTTTTAGACGCCAAAAATCGCTCGATGGAACGTCTTTCAGACGTCACTGCGTCACACGCCCCGATGGCTTGGATCACCGACACCACCAGTCGACTGCGCGGCATCTTCGGCGACGACTTTTACCCTTACGGAATTGGCCCTGAGCAAGGCGGCCGGATCAACCACGCCACACTGGCCGCGTTCCTCAAATTCGGCTTTGAACAAGGCGTGTGCTACCGGCATCTGGATGTGGAAGAGCTTTTCCCGAAACAGGTGTTGGCGTCTTACAAGGTGTGAACTCAGGTTAGGCGCATTCATCACTTGACTTCACGCACCTCATTCCAGCGCGTGGTGAAGCTGCCTGATCGGTTTCAGATTCATTCCCCAGTGCTCTGCGGTGCAGCAGACGCCCGTGCGAAGGGTGTTACGCCACTAGGTTTGGTAATGGCTGATTGGGCCGCATGCAGACCCGCGTTTCTTCCGAATACAGAGCCAGCCATCAAACCCGACCCGCCCGGATATCCAAAATAAAACAAGCCACCCACCATTTCACCCGCGGCGTAAAGGCCTTCAATTGGTTTTTTTGCTGTGTCTAAAACTTGACTGGTAGACGGAGAAATCGCCAATCCGCCAAAAGTGAATGTGATGCCACATCCCACTTGATAGGCCTCGAAGGGTCCTTGATCGATGGTCTGTGCCCAATTGGATTTGGGTACGCTCAAGCCTTTTGTGCCTCGTCCATCTTTCACTTGAGGGTCAAAGGGCGTTGCTGTATCAACCGCGGCATTAAACAATTTGATTTCATCCAAAAAGGATTGAGCATCTACACCATCGAGTTTACTTGCCAACTCTTCTAATGTGGCTGCGGTGACTTTGGTGACTCGCTTGATTCGGTATTCGTCACGCAGCAAGGGCACCACTTTAGAGTCGAAAATCTGCCAAGCAAATTGATCGGGTTGCGATAAAACAATGCGGCCCATTTTGCTGTAGGTCTTGATGCGCATATCCATGCCTTCATCCACAAAACGTCGACCCGTTGAATTAATCATGACGCTGTATGGGTAGCTGAATTTTTGAAACGCATCACCCACGCTCAAATCACCTGAGGGCGGCGCATGGTTGTCCCAACAAACCGAATGACACCAGGACCAATGTCCTGTTGGCATGGCGCCCAAATCTAAGGCCATTCGAATGCCGTCGCCATTGTTAAAACGAGAACCCCGAACTTTAGCCAACTCCCATCCAGGTCCTAGGTACCGGGTGCGCCATTCGGTATTGGCCTCGAAGCCCCCGCAAGCCAACACCACAGATTTTGCGTGGATTTCTTGTGTGCCTTGCGATCCTTGAACACGAACGCCGGTGATTCGATTGCCATCATGGAGTAAATCAATCGCACCTGTTTCATATAGGATGTTGACACCACTTTTGAGTGCCGCTTTTTTTTCTGCCGCAATTAAACCTTCGCCCCCGCCCCAAGCGTCCAAGGTGAGTTCACCCGTAAAAATAAATCGCCCATCGCGTTTAATGGCGCTTCGCCCCCAAATTGGAGTGAATCGCACACCTTTGCTACGGAGCCATTTCATCGTGTCGTGAGATTGACTCACCAAGACTTCGCATAAATCGGGGTCGGTACGATAACGAGTGACTTGGTATAAATCATCAAAATAGCGTTGTGCTGAATAAGATCCGAAATCTGTTTTTTGAATTTCATCTGACGTTAAATCGGGAACCAGATCAATAATGTCTTGAGCATCGTTGTAGAGAAATCGAAAGGCTCCTGCGGCATAGCGTGAATTTCCACCACTCTCAGACTCGGGCGCTCGCTCAAGCACAGTGACTTGTGCGCCCTGTTCTTGCGCGGCGATGGCCGCAGACAATGCAGCATTGCCAGCACCTACAACAATGACGTCGGTTGAAGTCTTCATGGATTAATAGATCGATGTTTCTTGAAGAACTTGTTGGGCCGCATGACGCCCCGATACAAAAGCCCAAGACAGATGATGACCGTGGCCATCGAGTAACACACCACCTTGACCTGCTGATCCGCAGGCGTACAAATGAGGAATTGGTTGTTGATTTTTGCCGATCACTTGCAACTGTTCATTCACATCCAAACCGCCTTCGGTGATGGTGATGTATCCACGCACAGGACCCAGCGCATAAAAAGGGCCTTGTTCGATAGGTCCGCATGCAGGATTTTTTTGATTGTGTTGTTGCAATGCATTATGGAGTTGTGTGCAATCGATCTGAATGGTTTGCGCCAGTTGATTAATCGTGTCGGCGCGATGAAAAATATCAGGTCTTGAGTGCTCGTAATCTTTGAGATAAGCATAAGCAATGCCAGGGGCCGTCGAAATAAAATGAGGCCACGTTTGAAATTGTTGGGCTAATTTTTGATCAAAAACAATATAGCCTTTGTTGTGGTGGTCTAAGGCCAACTTGCGCGCTGGACTTTTGAAGTCAACGTCAATCAAGCCGCCTGCAACATTGATCAATGCCGCGCCTGCTTTGAAAAGAGCGGGTTCAGGTCCTAATACGGTGGTGACCATTTTCATCATGAAAGGACGAATGATGGCAGGCGGTAAATACTTCATTGCCCACTGCATCAATTGAGCAATCGTTTTAGTCGGTGGCAAACGTGCAATCCATCCTACATTTTCTTGCGGTACAAAACGCATGCGTGGAATATAAAAAGCCGCATAGTCGCCATTGATAATTTGTGCACCATATTTTTCGGCAACCAAGAGACCGTCACCTGTGTTGATAGAAACAACAGGCGCTGCATTGACAACAGCAGGGTCGAAGAAGCGTTCGCGCATAGACCGACTGCCGCTGAAGTCGCCGCTTGCTAAAATAACAGCTCGCTTTGCATAAAAGTTTTGAATTTTTTCGTTATTTAAAACCTGTACGCCACAAACCTTTCCATCCTTAAATAAAAGATCTTGTAATTTTGTATTGCATGCGATTTGAACGCCTGCTTTTTTGCAATGTTTAACGAGGTAATAAACCAAGGCCACACCGCCTGGAACGGCATTGTGCATTCGTGGTTGTGTATGTGGCGACTCGGCATGAGGACCCATGAATTCGACACCCAGATCCATCAACCATTGCAATGTTTCGGGGGCTTTATCAACCAGCAATCGACGCAACTGCATGTTGTCTGCCCTTTTTGCATTAGCGTTGACCAAATCCATATCAATAAAGTGTTGATCGCGACTATCTACAACCCCCGCTTTTTTTTGATGCGGCGACGAACTGGTTGTGAACGCGCCGACTGACCATGCGGTTGCACCACCGGGTTGCGGTGCTTTTTCGACGATCAACACTCGCAAACCGTTTTGAGCAGCCTCTAAAGCCGATGCCAAACCTGATCCACCCGCACCCACCACCACCACATCAAAATCGGCTGGGGGATTTTTTTCAGAATAATTCATATTTTTAAAATCGATGGGACGTCAATTAAATCGGCAACGGCTTCAATACCGTATTTGTATACTTGAATACCAAGGCCACAAATAACACCTTGTGCCGCACGACTGAGATAGGAGGGGGGTCTGAATGAATCGCGTTTGTAAATATTGGTGATGTGAATTTCAATGACAGGAATTGTCACCGCTATGACCGCATCGTGCAGTGCAAGAGAGGTACGAGCGTATGCCCCAGCATTGATGACGACCGACGCATTGGCATGATGCGCTTCGTGCACCCAATCAATCAGAACGCCTTCGTGATTGCTTTGTCTGAAATCTAAAACAAGATCTTTGGCTTGGCAGGTTTTTTCACACAACTTTTGTACGTCGGATAACGTTTGCGTTCCATACAAATCGGGTTCGCGCGTGCCCAATAAATTAAGGTTGGAACCGTTTAAAACAAAAACGGTTCGAGTCAGTTTGCTTGAATCAAAGCTCATTGGGGTTTAATTCCTGCTTCGGCCACTACTTTTTGGATACGTCTGTAATCCTCTTTAATGAGTATGCTGAACTCTTCGGGCGTGTTGTACGAGACAACCAAACCCATTTCTGTGAGTACTTTTTTGACTTCGGGTGCATTCAATGCAATTTTCATTTGATCATTGAGTTTTTTGACAATAGGCGCTGGCGTACTTGCCGGTACAGCAATGCCATACCAACCTGCGAGTTGAAAACCGGGCAGAGTCTCTCCGATGGTGGACACCTTTGGAAATTGAGCCACACGCTTGGGGGATGTCACGCCAATGGCACGCAAACGACCAGAATCCACGTGCTGTCCTAAGCCGCCAAATGATTGAACCGTCATAGAGGTTCGACCCGCCATTAAGTCGGGCAATACGGGTGCTTCACCTTTGTATGGAATGTATTCCATCTTAAAACCTGCGGCACTGGCAATCAATACCATAGATAAGTGTGCTTGACCTCCCACGCCTCCATGTCCACCAGTGAGTACACCAGGGTTGGCTTTTCCATAAGCTACCAATTCAGCCATGTTTTGCACGGGCAAGCTTGGGCTCACCACCAACATGGAGTAGTACTGCACCATCAATGAAATGGGTTGCAAATCTTTGAGCGGATCAAAAGGCATTTCTTTGAGAACATGCGGATTGACGGTGATGTTTTGTGTGACTGTGGTGAGTGTGTAGCCATCGGGCGCAGCACGTGAACCTGCAGCAAAACCAATATTGCCGCCTGCGCCCGGTTTGTTTTCAATCACAACTCGTTGTCCGAGTCCTTTGGATAATTCATTCGCTACTACACGACTGACCAAATCAGATCCGCCACCGGGAGCAAAGGGAACAATCAATGTGATGGGTTTGGTTGGGTAGTCCTGAGCTTGTGAAAGATTGACGAATAAGCAAGAAATTAAAATGAATACTTTATTTAAACCTCGAACTTTTATCATTTTTCTCACCTTTATTTCGTAAAAAAACTGCTGGAACTTTAGCTCGTTTAATTTTTATCGTCAGGGGGTTAACACCTACAAGTGTCATGTGCGAAAGGCTGATGCAAGTTCGTAAACTGGAAGCTATGGATCAAACGCTTCGACAAATTGCTCATTACGCAGCACACTTTTCTTTCTCGAATTTGTCTTCGGATGCGGTGAGGGATTGCAGAAAAAGACTGGTCGATGTCATTGCTTGTGCAGTTGCGGGCTATGACAAAAAACCATGCACGATCGCACGCCATATGGCAATGCAACATGCCGCATTGCCACAGGCTCAGTTAATCGGAACGCCGCATTTCTCCAGCTTAGAGATGGTCGCATTTGCTAACGGCGTCATGATTCGTTACCTTGATGGTGCAGACACTTATCCAGGCGGTGGTGGGCACGGCAGTGATTGCTGGGCAGGAATATTAGCCGTCGCCCAATTTAAAAATTCAACACTTCAAGAGACAATCACGGCCGTTACGTTGGCTTATGAAATTTTTTATCATCTGTTTCAATCGGGCAATTTTCGTGAGCATGGTTTGGACAATGTTTTGTATGCCACGGTGGGGACAACAGTAGGTGTTTGTCATTTGCTCAAACTCAATGAACAGCAGACAGCCAATGCAGTTTCTATTGCTTTAACAGGACATTTGCCCATGGGTGTGGCCCGAACGGGTACCTTGTCAATGTGGAAGTCCGGTGCGTCGGGTAATGCGGCGCGCAATGGTGTTTTTGCTGCGATGCTGGCTCAATTGGATTTTGATGCACCTGCACAACCGTTTGAGGGCGTGAGAGGTTTATTCGAAATCACTAAAAAATTTACATGGCCTTTATTGCCATCGCAGCCGACGGATACCTATGCTTTATCTTTGTCTCACATGAAAAGTTATTTGTGTGATTACCACTCGCAAACACCGATATTGGCGGCCATGCAACTGCATCAGCAATGCCGTGTCGATGAAATTTCCCATGTGCATATTCAGACCTATTGGTTTGCGTGGAATGAGGTCGCCAGTGAAAAAGAAAAATGGCATCCAAGCAATCGCGAAACTGCAGATCACAGCATGCCATGGATTGTGGCAGGCGTATTGACCGATGGCGTGTTCAGTGAACAAATATTTGAATCGCATCGATTGGTTGATGCAGATCTCCATGCATTGGCTGAAAAAATAAGTATTGATGTGAGTGACGGTTTAACCCAACAATTTCCAGATCGCATGCCGTGCATCATGACGATCACCACGCACCAAGGAAAAAAATTCGAAGTGCAAGTCGATATGCCACATGGACATTTTCTTCATCCATTGCAAGTGTGTGATGTTGACAATAAATTCAAATCACTAACGCATCATCATTACAAACCAGAACAAGCCGACCGCATTTTGTCGCTGATATGGCATATGAACTTGAATCAACCCATTGATCAAATCTTAAAAGAGGTGGTGATTCTTTAGTTCGAGCGTAATTTGATGGCACCCCCATCACCAACGTCAGCGACGACAGCCTGAACGCCATGCTGCTCAACGGCGAGTTGGACGCCGTCATGTCGGCCCGTCCACCTGTCGAACTCGGGTGAACAAGGGGTCTGCTACCGGCATCTGGACGTGGAAGAGCTTTTCCCGAAACAGGTGTTGGCGTCTTACAAGGTATGAGGTACGGGCGCTCTAAAGACGGGGGTTCAACAACGCGCTGAATGCATCAGGAATGCCATACTGCGAGTCCAGCCGTTGGATTTTTAACCTAGGAAGCAAAATCATGCGCATTGAAACCCTTGCCGTTCACGCGGGCTACACACCAGACCCGACCACCAAAGCGGTGGCCGTTCCCATCTACCAAACGGTGGCTTACGCGTTTGACAACACTCAGCACGGGGCTGACTTGTTCGACCTCAAAGTTGCGGGCAATATTTACAGCCGCATCATGAACCCGACCAACGGCGTCCTAGAGGCGCGCGTGGCGGCGTTAGAAGGCGGTATAGGCGCGCTGGTGGTGGCCTCTGGCATGTCGGCCATTGCCTATGCCATACAAACCATTGCCGAAGCGGGCGACAACATTGTCTCGACCGCCACCTTGTACGGCGGCACCTACAACCTGTTTGCCCACACCTTCCCACAAATGGGCGTCGAGGTGCGCTTTGCCGACTACCGCGACCCGGCCGCCTTTGCCAAGCTGATCGATGCGCGCACCAAAGCCGTTTACTGTGAAAGCATTGGCAACCCGCTGGGCAATATCACCGACCTGACCGCACTGGCCAAAGTAGCCCACGCCCACGGTGTGCCGCTGATTGTGGACAACACCGTGGCCAGTCCGTACCTGTGCCGCCCCATTGAGCATGGCGCAGACATCGTGGTGCATTCGCTCACCAAATACTTGGGCGGACATGGCACGACTATCGGCGGCGCAATTGTCGATTCAGGGAAGTTCCCTTGGGCAGAACACAAGGAGCGCTTCAAGCGGCTCAACGAGCCTGATGTCAGCTACCACGGCGTGGTCTACACCGAGGCGCTCGGAGCCGCCGCCTACATTGGCCGCGCGCGCGTGGTGCCCCTGCGCAACATGGGCGCAGCGCTCAGCCCGATGGCAGCGTTCCAGATTTTGCAAGGCATCGAAACGCTGGCACTGCGCATGGACCGCATTTGCGAGAACGCGCTCAAAGTCGCCAAACACCTCCAATCTCATGCGAAAGTGAGTTGGGTCAATTACGCTGGTTTACCCGATCATCCCGATCATCAGCTGGTGCAAAAACTCATGACAGGACGTGCCTCAGGCATCATCAGCTTCGGCTTGAAAGCCAGCGACAGTTTGGAGGCTGGCGCCCGCTTTCAAGACGCGCTCAAGCTCTTCACACGTTTGGTCAATATTGGAGATGCCAAGTCGCTGGCCTGCCACCCCGCCTCCACCACACACCGTCAGCTCAACGCGGACGAGTTGGCCAAAGCCGGCGTCAAACCCGACATGGTGCGGCTGTCTATCGGCATTGAGCACATCGACGACTTGTTAGAAGACCTGGAGCAGGCGTTAGCGGCGGTTTGATCACGGCCCCTGGCAGTACCCCTTGGCAGGGACTGCAGGCTTCGGACATCACCCGTTACTGAGCCTTAGCCTCAGGCAGTTCATCCCATTGCGTGGTGAAACTGCCTGATCGGTTCTCGGACTTCATCCCCCACCGCTCTGCGGTGCCGCACACGCCGGTGCGCAGGGTGTTGCGCCCATAGGTTCTGTTGACTGTGTCGAGCGCGGCCATCAACCGGGCTGAGCGCGCACGGGCCAGCGGGTCGTCAAACAATGTTTTTTGTCTGGCGGCTTGGCTGGACAGCATGGTCAGCATGACGCCAGCTTTTTTATACTGGTAGCCGGGCTTGTAAATCAGCTCCAAGCCGAAGAGAGCTGCGCGCGTGAGCGCCAGTGTGTCGCTGCTCGGGTCCATCAGCGGCACCAGCCAACCAGCGTTGTATTGCGGATCGTTGGCCTTGAAGCGATTGGTCTGCACGAAGACTTGCACGGCCGCTGCTACGGAGCCTTGCTGGCGCAGTTTTTCAGCCGCCTTGGCGACGTAGCTCGCGACCGCTTCCCGCAATTCTGTCAATGTGATCACCGGCGTACCAAAGCTGCGAGAACTCATGATTTGCTGCTTCGGTGGCGCCACATCTTCGAGCTCTAGACAAGACACACCGCGCAATTCGTTGCAGGTGCGCTCCATCACCACGCCAAACTGCGCCTGCATGTGTTTGGGCGACTGGCGACGCAGGTCCAACACGGTGTGTACGCCCATAGCTTGAAGCCGCAGGGCAATGCGCCGACCGACGCCCCAGACCTCGCCGACGTCGGTTTGCGACATCCACTGCAAACGCTCTGGTTTGCTCAGCGCGTGCAAGTCGCACACGCCGTTGAACTCCGGGTTCTTCTTGGCCAGATGATTGGCCAGCTTGGCCAAGGTTTTGGTCGGACCTAGGCCGGCACAAACGGGCAGCCCTGTCCATTGCCGAATGCGCTGCCGCATGAGTTGACCCATGGCGACACCGCCGCCGTAATGCCGCACCACAGACTCCACGCGCAAGAAGCTTTCGTCGATGCTGTAGACCTCGATGTCGGGGGCGAAGTCACGCAAGATGCTGACAACCCGGTTGCTCATGTCGCCATACAGCGCGTAGTTGGATGAGAACGCTTGAATGCCGTGCTCGGCGGCCAAGTCTTTCATCTTGAACCACGGCGTGCCCATCTTCACGCCCAAGGCCTTGACCTCCCCGCTGCGCGCCACGGCGCAACCGTCGTTGTTGGACAGCACCACCATCGGCACGCTCTCCAGCTTGGGCTGAAAGACGCGCTCACAGGAAACGTAAAAGTTGTTGACGTCGACCAGCGCAAACTGCGGCACCAGTGCAGATGTTGGCACGTTCAGCCCCGCGTAGGGAGGCGCCGCACCACGCCAACCACAACGCCCCAGATTTCGAGCTCAGCGCCTTCTGCAAACGTGATGGGCGCGTAGATCGGGTTCTCTGGCCAGAGTTCGGGTTGGCCTTGCCGGTAGCGCAACCGCTTGATGGTGTAGTCACTGTTCACCACGGCGACCACAATATCTCCAGACTGCGGCGTCAGTGAGCGGTCGACCACCACCTTGTCTTCGTGGTGGATGCCAGCGTTGGTCATGGAGTCACCCTTGACCGTGAACATGAAGGTGGCCGGTTTGTTGCGCACCAGGTAGTCGTTGAGGTTGAGCGCTTCTTCGGTGTAATCGGCGGCAGGGGAAGGAAAACCGGCCGACAGCCGGTGGCTAATCAACCGCAGCTGGACGGCTGGCAGGCTGGGCGCTAAAGGCTGAGGAGTTTGGTCAAGAGAGGGGTCAAGTCGGGAGGAAAGCATGATTCGAAAACTGTATAAAAACACAGTCTACCTGCTTTCGTCACCTTCCAGCATGTTGGCCCAAACTCCAGCATGAGATTGGCATTCAGACCTATTCGACCACGATGCGCAGTTCCTTGACCAGCTGCTGGTTGCGTGCAAAGGTGTCACGCGCCAACTTAGCTGCGTCGGCAGACGTGCCCCCGGCAGGCTGCACGCCCATCGTGCGCAGGCGTTCCTTGAAGTCAGGCGTTGCCAAGATGGCATTGATCTCTGTGTTGAAGCGCTGAATCACCGGCGCAGGTGTGCCGGCGGGCGCCAAAATTTGGAAGAACACCGTGGTCTCCACACCGGGAATGCCTGACTCGGTCAACGTGGGCAGGTTGGGAATCAATTCAGAGCGCTGTTTTTCAACCAGCGCCACCGGCACCAGCTTACCAACGGCGATGTGCGGAGCCGCACCGGCAAGGGCAACAATCGACAACGGTAATTCCCCAGACAAGACGGCATTGACGGCGGGCGAAACGCCACGGTAAGGCACATGGTTCAACTGCGTTCCGGTTGAGCGCTTGAACATTTCCCCAGCGATATTCATGGGCGAACCCGTGCCAGGGCTGCCATAACTCGTCGGCCCGTTTTTCTTCAGGTAAGCCACCAGCTCTTGCGGTGTTTTGACGTTGATAGACGGGCTGACCACGATCAGCACGGGCGCGGAGCCGGCGGTGAGGATGGGCGTGAAGTCCTTGATGACATCGAAGTTTGCACCGCCCGCCTTGGGCGTGAGAATGGGTGCCATGTAGACGTCGCTGGGGACAATCACGATGGTGTGGCCGTCCGGTGCCGATCGCGCCACGCTGGCCGCACCGACCAGACCGCTGGCCCCGGGCCGGTTGTCGACAATCACGGGTTGGCCCAGTTTGGCAGGCAAGCGCTCTGACAGCATGCGGGCAATCAAGTCATTGCTGGAGCCTGGTGCCACCGGCACCACAAAGGTAATCGTCTTGGTCGGACTCCAGCTTTGCGCCAAGGCCAATGCTGGCAACAGCGCGACAACCGTGCTGGCGAGGATGCAACTGAAACGATGCATCATGACGTCTCTTATTTTCATTTTCACTTTCATTTTCAACTTCATTGAACCTACAACTGCTTGCCGATTTTTCGATCCAGCGACCAAGGACCCCCACCGCGCAACGCAACGGCGAACATGATCAAGCCCCACATCAGCGTGTATTCATAGCCGGGTCCAGTCCAGCCAAATTTCGGGAAGTAGTTGTAGACGATCACGAACATCTCGATGGTGATGGCCGCTGCAAAAAAGCGTGTGAACAGGCCCAACGCAATGCACAAACCGCCCACCGTCTCCAAGATGATGAGCACCACCGCGAGCGGTTCAGCAGCACCGATGCCGCGCTTCACCAGCGCAGCAGCAGCAGTGGCGGCCACACCGTCCAACAATTTTGGAATCCCGTGCGGCAGCAGCATCAGCCCGACCGTCAGACGTATCAACAGCCACGACAGCGGTTCGACCGCGTCGTAAAACGGTTTGAGTGGAGGAATCAAAAGCTTGGGTTCAGTCTGAGTGTTGGTCATTTTTAAAATGTTATTTTTTATTTCAGGCGGATTGCAGAGGGGAAACCCTCGGCGCCTGTCAGCCATGCAGCGCTTCGAGAAAGGCCAAACTTGACAGGCCCATTTAGACAGGCCAATTCTTTGCAGGAAAAATTCGACCGCGGCACTCGCCAAATCCGATGGAGACAGCGCCCTCGCGTGTTGCGCGGGCCTTGAGAATTATTTCGTCGCCATCTTCAAGCGCAAGACGACATTCATTGCCCCCTAATGGAAGTGGGTCGGCACCCGCATTAGTCAACTCGGTGATGCAGGCTCGCGTCATATCGTCAGGACCAGAAATGGTGCCACTGCCAATCAAGTCACCGGCGCGCAGATTGCAGCCATTACTGGCGTGATGGGTCAACATCTGACCGAAAGTCCAGTAGAGATTTTGCAAATGTGTTTGAGTGATGCGCACTGGCGGACGCTGTTCATGGCGTTGCGTTGACGTTGACATCCAGGCTTCGAGTTCAATGTCAATACCGCCTTCGCGCTGATCCTCATCGCCTTGCAGATAAGGCAAAGGCGCGGGGTCACCTACCGGACGAAGCGGTGCAGGGAGGCGAAACGGCAGCAAGGCTTCGGACGTCACGATCCACGGAGAAATGGAAGAGATGAAACTTTTACCCAAGAAAGGACCGAGTACCTGCTCCCACCACTGGATGCTTTTGGCTGACCAATCATTGAGAAGGCAGTAGCCAAAAATATAGTCCTGCACCGCGCGGATGGGGATGGGTTCGCTCAAGGTATTGCCGCGGGCCACGAAGGCGGCGAGCTCGAGTTCAAAGTCCAGCATGGGCGCAGGGCCAAAGACAAGCTGACCCTGCGCATCTTTGTACTGTCCGTTGGGACGAGTCACCGCTGTGCCGCTCACGCGTAGTGAGGACGCACGTCCGTGGTAAGCCACGGGCAAGGACTTGAACGCGGGCGGCAGCGGATCTTTCAGACCTTTGAATCGGCCATGCCGCTCAGTGTGGTGCTGAGAAGTCAAAAAATCGGTGTAGTCACCAATCTCGCAAGGCAGTTCCATGGCCACGCTATCGATCGGCAGCAGGATCTGGTGCTCCAGTTCACGCGCGCGCAACAGCCGAGGACTGTCACTGCGCAACAAGTCGGACAGTTGCGAGCGCAGTGCCGATGCACCCTCATTCCCCAACGCCATCAGGCCCTTCAACTGACCGCCTTCCGTCGCGCGGATAGCGGTTGCGGCATCGCCATCGAGCAGCTTGGCATTCAGCACTTGCTGCAGATCGACAATTTTGTCGCCGATGGCCACCCCGGCGCGTTTTTGTCCGTCGAGACTGAACACCCCCAAGGGCAAATTTTGAATCGGAAAATCGCAAGCTGGCTGGTTGGCGGATTCGACCCATGACCGTCGCAGTGGATCATGCGTTGCATTTAATTTTTTCATTTCTCAGACTTGAGCTCGCGAGTCGCTGCTAACTTTTCGCGGGTCCATTCATCAAGCGCTTGCCGAGCGTTCGCCTTGAAACCTTCGTGCTGCGCGCTGGTTCCGGTGGGCACGGTGAATTCAAGACGAAACCCGTTTGGGTCAAAGAAATAAATCGACTTCACGAAGTGATGGTCAGTGATGCCTACGACGTCGATGCCGGCCGTTTCCAGACGCAGCTTCATGACGGCAAGTTCGTCAAGAGACCCAAGACGCAAGGCGATATGGTTGACCCATGCCGGCGTATTGGCCGATGGCTGTGCCATTTCCCCATCACCCAAATCAAAGAAAGCGATGCTGGAACCATCGGCCATCTCAAAAAACAAATGCACATAAGGGCAATACTCACCCGTGCTCGGGACATGGTCTAGCCGTATCAAGTGAATCAGCGGCAACCCAAGCAAGTCTTCATAGAACGCGCGTGTTTCTTCAGCATCACGGCAGCGCCAAGCGAAATGATGCAAACCAAATACCGTGGGTGGCTTGCATACTTGACCCATTTGAGATGGTTCCAGGCGGCTCATGGTCAGAGTTCAACCGCGTCAATGTCGTAGTTGAACAGCCATTCATAACGCTCCTTGACGCGCGCTTCATTCCACTCGCGACTCACGTAATCCGCCGCCCCCTCTGCATGCGCCAATGCGGGGTTGTGGAACCGCTTGGTATTGGCAGCAGAACCCACGACAACACGCGCAGTCCGCTCTTGGCGGGCCTCTTCATAACGCTCGAAAGCGACAGTCGGAGCATGCGAATACTTCTCAAGGGCGCGCGCCAGAATGTAACCATCCTCAATGGCCATGGCCGCCCCCTGCGCAAGAAATGGCAAGGTCGGATGGCAGGCATCCCCAAGGAGGGTCACCCGGCCTTGGCTCCATTGGGGCATCGGATCGCGCACCATCAATACCCATTTGTAGGGAATTTTGATGGCTTTAATAAGGGTCTGCACTTCTTCATGCCAACCCTTGAAGTCATTCAGACACTCGTCGTGCGAGCCCTTCTCCGACCATGACTCGACATCCCAACGATTGGCCTCTACAGCCCCCACGAAATTGACGAGCTCGCCATTGCGCAGCGGGTACTGCACCACATGCGCGCCGGGGCCGACCCAGTTTGAGCCATAGAGCTCGCGCATGTGCGCTGGCAACGCAGACGCCTCAATCACCCCGCGCCAGGCCATCACACCCGAGTAACGCGGCGCATCCAGTCCGAAGAGCGCCTCTCTGACTTTGGAATGAACACCATCCGCGCCCACGACCAAATCGGATTCAATGACTGCACCAGAGCTTGTTCGAATGGTGACGCCGCGCTCATGTTGCGTCAGACCGCAGACCTTGATGCCCAAGCGAATCGCATCGCTCTTTAAGCGGCGAACGCCATCGGCAAGCACTTGAAGCAGATCGGCACGATGCACCGTCAAGTACGGATAACCATAGGCCTCGCGTGAAACGCTACCGAGATCAAACAAAGGCCATATCTGGCCGGTATTCCAGAGCCGAACACGTTTGCCAATCGGCTCCGAAGCAATTTTTTCAAGTGCATCGCCAAGCCCCAATCGAAAAAGCACGCCCGTCGCATTGGGGCCCAGTTGTACGCCAGCACCGATCTCTTTGAGTTCTGCCGCCTGCTCCAAAATAGTGACGTCAAAGCCTTTTTTAAGAAGCGCCAACCCCGCTGCGAGGCCACCCAAACCGGCGCCAATGATGGTTATTTTCATGTGATTCTGCTGCTTGCTAGTTGCTTGAAAACCGAGAACTTCAGTCCACTGTTGGCTTGACCTTGAGCACCAAGCGCGTCCATTTGGCGAGTTCGGACTCAATGTCTTGTCTGAATTTTTCAGGCGAGCTTTTCACCGGCTCCAGCCCGGTCGCGGCGATTTCAGCTTGCAGCAATGGGTCGTTTTCAGCGGTCCGCATAGCGTCTGACAATATTTTCAAAGTTTCTGGCGGTGTGTTGGCGGGTGCCACCAAACCGACCCACGAATAGGCTTCGAAGTTACCGCCGATGACCTCCCTGACAGTCGGAACGTTGGGCAGCAACGCAGACCGGGACCGCCCCGCAGTGGCCAATACCTTGAGACGTTCAGATTTCAGGAAGGGACTGACCGTTGGGATGGTTTCGAACACCATGTCGATCTGGCCGCCCAGCAGATCATTCAACGCAGGCAGGCCGCCCTTGTAGGGAACGTGGAGCATGTCGACGTTCGCTTCATTCTTAAACCATTCACCCACAAGATGGTTGATGGAGCCGCTACCGGCAGAACCGTAAGACAGTTTTTTCTCACGGCTCAAAGCGATAAATTCCTTGAGCGTGTTGGCGGCCATATCACCGCGACCGGCCAAAATAATCGGGCTGCGTGCAACCATGCCCAGAGGGGCAAATGACGTCAGCGGTGCGTAGCCAAGTTTCGGATATAGCGTGGGTGCGACGCCAAGGCTGCTCGTACTGCCCCAAAGAAGCGTGTAGCCGTCTGCGGTTCCACGCGCCACATAGGTCGAACCCGTGGTACCACCGGCACCCGGCCTGTTCTCAATGACAACAGCCTGTTTGAGGATGCTGCCCAAGGACTTCCCGACCAGCCGAGCACTGCTATCGGTGGGCCCGCCCGGAGGGAACGGCACCACGATGGTGATGGGACGTGCCGGAAATGTTTGAGCGCCAACTGTGGATAAAGCACAGACTGCCACCGACACAAAAAATCCGACGGAACGAAGGAATTGAGCGCTTTTTTTCATCATGATTGGATACGTTTAAGTATCTAAATAGAGTTCAGAAAAATATCACAAATCGCAGGGAAGAAAACAACCCTTGGATTCAAACATTCAACTGAACTCAGGTCAATCAACCAAATGAAAAACACATTTTTACGCCCTTACGGGGATGCAGGCACCAGCTTGTCTTGCGTTTGCGTGTCAAAGTCGCTGGCGTCGTGACGTTCATGCAGTTGCGATTCCAGAGGTCCCATCACCCGATTGACCATGCGGCCACGAATCACGGCGGGACGCTTGGCAATCTCGTTAGCCCAGCGAACCACATGCGTGTATTCCTGCACCTGCAAAAATTCAGCAGCGTCGTACAACTGCCCTAAGACCAACCCCCCGTACCAAGGCCAGATAGCGATATCGGCAATGGTGTAATCGTCCCCGCCCACATAGCGACTGTCGGCCAGTCGTCGGTTGAGCACGTCCAACTCCCGCTTGACCTCCATCGAAAAACGGTTGATGGGGTACTCCATTTTTGTCGGTGCATAGGCGTAGAAATGTCCAAAGCCACCGCCCAAATACGGCGCGCTACCCATCTGCCAAAACAACCAAGACAAACACTCCGCGCGCGCGGCCGGCTCCGTCGGCAGCAACACGCCAAACTTCTCCGCCAAGTACATCAAAATCGCCCCGGACTCAAACACTCTCACCGGCTTTGATCCGCTGTAGTCCATCAGCGCCGGAATTTTGGAGTTCGGGTTGACATCGACAAAACCGCTGCCGAATTGATCGCCCTTCTGAATGCGAATGAGCCAGGCGTCGTATTCAGCGGCGCTGAAGCCAAGCGCTAGCAACTCTTCGAGCATGACGGTGACCTTGACCCCGTTGGGCGTCGCCAATGAATACAGCTGGAACGGGTGCTTGCCGCGCGGCAGAACCTGCTCATGCGTCGACCCCGCCACCGGTCTGTTGATATTGGCGAATTTCCCACCGTTTTCGCTGTCAAAAGTCCAGACTGTGGGTGGGGTGTAGGTGTTCAAATCAGACATTCGGTTATTTCAGTTCAGTGGTTTGCAAGCGTACATTTTGTGGAAATAAAGCGTTTCGTGCGCTTTCATCCATGTCCGCCTTGAAGGCATATTGCGTTTTCAAAGCGTCTGCACGCTTAGCGGCCGGCCGTGCATTGATGTCATCGAGCAGTCGCTTGGCGTTGGGCAGTTTGTCCCAGGCGTCGGCACCCAGCACAAATGGTACGGCTCTGGCCCAGCCCCAGAAAGCCATGTCGACGAGGGTGTAGTCATCGCCCAGCATGAAGCGATGCTTGGCAAGATGGGCGTCCAAGATGCCCCAATGGCGCCAGGCTTCAAAGTCATATCGATTGAGGGCATAAGCCTTGGGCTCCGGCGCGAAATGCCGAAAATGCACCGCCTGCCCGGAGTAAGGGCCGACACCTGTGGCAATGAACATCAGCCACGAGTACATCTGCGCCCGCGCTTGGGGGCTGTCCTTTGGCAGGAACTCACCGGTCTTTTCGGCGAGGTACAACAAAATCGCATTGCTGTCGAAGACGACGACACCCTCGTCATCAATGGCGGGCACCTTGGCATTCGGGTTGATGGCGGCGTAGTCAGCTGTGTGCTGCTCTCCCTTGCGGGTGTCAACCGGCACGATCTCGTACGCCAGACCTGACTCCTCCAGAAACAAGGCCACTTTGGCGGGGTTGGGGGCTGTGTTGTAGTAGAACTTGATCAAAACATCATCCTTTAAGAAATTTTTCTGACTTCATTATGGTGTGGTGACTTCTTCTCTGCAGTCACCCGAAGAAATGTCGGTGAAATGCTCAAAAATCGAGGGAAATGCAAGTAACAATCTAATCACTCATAAAAATGATTTATCAGATTGCAGATGCGATTTTTACCACCCTCGGCAGCAGTTTCGCCCCTCGCTTACCTCTTGGCCTTCGGAACAGCCACGCAGAGCCATGCGGCTGAAGACTTCGCCGCCTGTCCGCAGTTTTTTGCACACCGAACCGCGCCCCTCGTTGAGAAGCGCCCAACGCAACGTGCACTTTGCTACGACGCTTTTGCTATCTTGCATTCAGGGGAAAGCAAAACGCCGGTGTTCGTCGCTGAGAAACTCAACAAAGCATCCATCGCCGAGACGCATGAAAAGCGAACCAATCGGTTTTTTGCGGATGCACGACTCCGGTCTGCCGAGCGAGCCACGCTAGAGGACTACAAAGGCAACGGATACGATCGCGGTCACATGGCGCCTGCGGGTGACATGCCAACAGCCCAGGCCATGGCGCAAAGTTTTTCGCTGGCCAATATGGTGCCCCAAGCGCCTGAACATAACCGCGGCGTCTGGGCCAAAACCGTCGAGGCAACGACACGAAAATATGCGTCCCGTGCGACGGGCGATGTGTACGTCATCACGGGCCCGGTGTATGTGCCCAGCATCGCCTTAAGTCCCGGCATTGGCCCGGGACAGGTTCGCGTTCCCAAGTACCTGTTCAAGCTGGTCTATGACGAGCAGAAGAACAAAGCCTGGGCCTACTGGCATGAAAATGCGAACGCAACGCAAGCTTCAGCCCCCATCAGCTATGCAGAACTCGTGAAAAGAACAGGCATTTCATTTTTGCCAAGCATCAAAGAAACTGACATCCCGACTCAGCGCCCATGACCCCGGAAAAGCGCGCGTCAACCCAAATGGGATTGGCAGCGTTAAATCAACGTGGCCCTTTTGCCATGCTTTTGGAAGACACACATGTTGAAGAACACTCTGATTTTTGCGCTGCTTGCAACAGCTGGGTTTGTGGCATCTGCACAGACCACTCCTGCACCGAAGACGGCGCCAACGGCCGCCACAGCCCCGGCAACACCTGCAAAGCCTGCTGCAGCAACGCCCGCAGTTCCAACTGCGGCGGCTCCTGCGGCAGCTACAGCGAAAGCGGGCGACGAGCCCGCCGTCAAAAAATCAAAGACCAGCATCTGCCACGACAAAACCAGCGCCAGTTACAAGCAAACCACGAACTTCACTGCGTTCAAAACCATGGATGAATGCGTCAAGAGCGGTGGTCGTCCACCGAAAACCGGCAAGTAAACTGATGCTCACACGGGGCTCAACCATCGCGTTGAGCCCCGTGCACTCCCGTTTGTCGCAGCCCTCAAAGCGGCCAGACCCACAGTAGCATCGGAACACTGACGGCGATCACCAGCAGTTCCAGGGGCAACCCAAGACGCCAGTAGTCAGCGAACCGAAAACCGCCGGGCCCGAGGATCAAAGTATTGTTCTGATGACCGATCGGCGTCAAGAAAGCGCATGACGCGCCGATCGCCACCGCCATCAAAAAGGGGTCAACATGAACCCCTAACGCGCTGGCGGTGCCAATCGCTATCGGACACATCACAGCTGCAGTGGCCGCGTTGTTCATCAGGTCTGACAGACACATCGTGACCACCAAAATCAGCACCAGCCCAATCACTGCATTGCCTTGGGCAACGCTGTCGAGCAAAAAGCGGGCGATCAAATCGGCTGTGCCGGTCGTCTCCATCGCACCGGCCACCGGAATCAGCGCTCCCAGCAGCACCACGACCGGCCAATCGATCGCGTCATAGACAGCCCGCAGCGGGACGGTTCGCAGCACCATCGTGGCGAGCACGCCGAGGGCAAAAGAAATCGCAGCCGGCAAGAGGCCAAGCGCAGCAGCGCCGACGGACAGCGCCATGATCGCGCTGGCCATCACCGCCTTTTTGCTGTTGGGCATGTGCAACTCACGCTCGGCCAGTGGCACGCAGCCGGAGTCGGCCGAAAATTCGGCCAGCGCCTCGCTGGAGCCCTGCATCAGCAGCAGATCGCCGGGCTGTATCGTCAAGCTGCTCAGCCTGGCTTTTGAGCGCGTGCCTTCGCGCGACACGGCCAGCAAGTTCAATCCGTAACGCATGCGCAGCCGCATGTCCCTGGCCGACAAGCCAGCGATGGTCGACATCGGCAGCACTGCCAACTCCATCAACTCGATCTCGTCCGAAGGTGGGGTCTTGGCTTCTTTCGCTTCTTTGTCATCCGCCTCAGCGTCGATCTTTACGTCGTTCTTTACGACACTCTTCCCTGCACCCTCCACCACTCGTTCTTTCTCCATCAGCGCTGGATCCGGCTTAACCGCCTCTTCAAGTTCCAGGCCCAGCCCCGATAACACAGTGCCCAGAGTCGCCACATCAGCCTCAATGATCAAAATGTCACCCGCCAGCACCAGCCGGCCGGCTTGCGGCGCGGTCAGATGCCGATCATGGCGAACCACGCCGAACACCAACGCATCGGCTTCGTCCAATGCCATCTCAAGGTCGTTCATCGTCATGCCGGCCGCCTTGCTGTCGGGCAGCACACGGACTTCGGTCCGGTAAGCACCAGTTTCAAAGTCACCAGCACCCTGCTGTTTGCGCGCCGGTACCAAACGCCAAGCCACAGCCACAAAAGCCACACCTGCAGCGGCAACGGCCAAGCCAACCGGCGTGAAGTCAAACATGCCAAAACTGCCAGCGCCACTCTGGGCCCGGAAGCCAGAAACAATCAGATTTGGTGGCGTCCCTATCAGTGTTGTCATGCCACCCAGAATGGTGCCGAAGGCCAGCGGCATCAACACACGACCGGGCGGCAGTTTGAGCCGGCCGGCCAGTTGAATGGCCACAGGCATCAGCAGCGCCATGGCACCGACGTTGTTCATGAAGCCCGACAGCACTGCACCCAGACCGACCAGAGCAGCCAAGCTCAAAGTTGGCCCGCCCTTTTTTGGCAGGGTCAGACGGACCAAGACATCGACCGCCCCCGACAGCTGCAAGCCGCGACTCAAGATCAGCACGCAGAGCACCGAGATCACCGCCGGATTGGCAAAACCAGTGAAGGCATCGGACGGCACAATCAGCCCGCCCAACACACAAGCCAGCAGCGCGCCAACCGCGACCATGTCATGTCGCCAGCGTCCCCATAAAAACATCAGCACTGTGGCACCGAGGATGGTAAGAATCAAGATCTGGTGGTAGGTCATCGGGTCAGCAGGTCAGCGCTTCAAAGGCGATAAAAAAAGCCACCTTCACAGGTGGCTTTTCGGGCTTTTTTTAGACACAGGTTTAACCGTGCTTCTTGACAAACGCCACGTAGTGGTCAACCCAGCCCTGCAAGAACTTCACGCTATCCGGGCCGATGTTGCCAGCCGCGTCATAAAGGCCGTCCTTGTGGTGGATAAAAGCCTCCGGCTGACCCAGCGTGGGCATGTTGAGGTACGCGAGAATGTTACGCAAATGCTGCTGCGCCATCGCTGTGCCTATCGGGCCCATCGATGCACCGATCACACCGGCTGGCTTGCCATCCCAGACACTTTTCCCATACGGACGCGAGCCATGGTCCAGCGCGTTTTTCAGTACGCCGGGAATCGACCGGTTGTATTCAGGCGTGATGAACAGCACGCCCTGTGAAGCAGCGACCTGAGCCTTCATACGCTTGACAGGCTCCGAGGGCTGGCCGTCATCATCCTGGTTGTAGAGCGGCAAGTCATCAATGCGTAGCGGTTCGAACACCGCATCAGACGGCGCCAGTTTGGCCAGCGCCAGGGCCAATTTTCGGTTGATCGAATCTTTGCGCAGACTGCCCACGACGAAGGCTATTTTGAAGGGGGTCATGTACTTTTCCTTTAGAAATCAATCGGTCAATTTAGACTTAAAACGCTATGGCTCGTCGTTAAACGCAAGGCGCTCCAAGATTTTTTCTGCCTCTCGTTGGCAAAAATAAAAGGGCTCTTCTGAGCCTTTGCAGATTTCCTCAGCGCAGTGCTGAATCATCAGAGACAAAGCGTCCCTGATCAGGATCAAGTCACTGTTGTCCAGCAGCAGAGTGTGACTGCGAAGAGGGCTGGGCATGTGCAGTCCGAGCATCCTGAAACGGTGTCAGACTTGTTCACTTTTTGCGTGAACCGACGAGCAACAGCAACAGTCCGATGCCAACCGAGCCAAGACCTGCCCACATGGGGATGTTCACGCGCTCCTGCTCTTTCACTTGAAGTTGAAGCGGACCCAGGTTGGCCTCGTGGGTTTCCTTGGTGTAATCAAAACCGCCATAAGCAGCGCCAAGGGATCCGCCAACGATCAGAAGAATAGCCAAGAATCTGAGTGTGTTCATGCTTGACACCGGTTACAGGGGAGGACGTCCACGAATCACACGTATCAGGACGACAACCACAGCGATTACCAACAAAATATGAATAAATCCTCCAATGGTGTACGAAGACACCATGCCAAGCGCCCAAAGGATGATTAAAACGATTGCGACAGATTCCAACATAGAGCCTTTTTTACGTTATTTTAATTAATTTTTAAATTCTAATTTAATCGTATTGAACTCACAAATCAGCGAACTTCATTGCGTATGGTTATTTTATTGGTCATAGTTTATGGGTCCAGTCTGACGAAATATCCAGCGCTATAGCCGACTCACTTCTGCAACATGAAGCCCATCATGCGTTCAGGCTATTGCACGGGCATCGCCGCGGTGAGCATCGGTTAGGACGCAAGAGGCTGGGCTTTCCCCAGTAAACAATGGGCAGCCAAGATGTTAAGGTCGCGCCGAGATGTCCACAACTGAACAAACCGACTTACTCTAGGAAATCAACATGAAACGCTTGTCAGCCATCCGCCTGCTTCTTTCATTTGTCGCTGTCACAATATTCGGCTGCGCAAGCCAGTCGCCGAGTTCTGGCTGGGTGACCTTGATTGAAGGCGACAAAGGATTAGAAAATTGGAACCAGATCGGCGATGCCAATTGGCGAACTGAAGCTGGCGCCATCGTGGCCGACAAGGGGACAAGTGGATTTCTGGTGTCTAAAAACTCATACACAGACTTCGTCATCTATGCCGAGTTCTGGGCTGCTACCGATACCAACAGCGGTATCTTTATCCGCGCTGCAAATCCGCAAAAAATAGGCTCTGACACTTCCTACGAAGTGAATATCTGGGACCTACGCCCAGACCCGAAATACGGTACAGGAGCGATCGTCGATGTCGCCGCCGTGCCAGTACCGATCACCTACAAAGCGGGCGGCCAGTGGAACACCTACGAGATCACTGCAAAGGGATCAGAGTTGTCGGTCAAGTTGAACGGTATCGTCACGGCCAGGGCGCAAAACAGCAAGTTGTCCAGTGGCCCGTTCGCGCTGCAGTTTGCCGCAGGCGTCAAAGGCGCACCCGGTGGCCCCATCAAGTGGCGCAAGGTGCAAATCAAACCGCTATAAACGGAGCGGATAAGCGGTTTAATCGACGCGGATATTGCCGGCCTTGATAACAGCGCGCCAACGTTCGGTGTCCTCCTTCATCCAAATGGCCATCTCATCCGGCGTATTTCCCACAGGTTCCGCACCAACTTCAGAAAACCGATGGACGATTTCCGGCAAGCGCAGAATTTCGGCCACGGTGGAAGATAGTTTGGCCGCAATTTCAGGTGGTGTCCGTGGTGGCGCCACCAGTGCAAACCAAGCCATGGCAATCATGCCGGGAATCAGTTCATTCAACGCAGGAAGGTTCGGCATGGACGCTTGGCGCACAGCGCTGGTCACACCCAAAATACGAAGTTTGCCGCTGCGTGCATAGGCCGAAGCGGCCGCAATATTGCCAAACATCACATTGACATGACCGGCCAGCAGGTCTGCCATGGCCGGGGCATCACCCTTGTAGGGGACATGCAGCATTTGCAGTCCTGTTTTGAGTTTGAAAAGCTCCGCAGTCAAGTGCGCCGTAGAACCATTGCCTTGAGAGGCATAGCTGATTTTTTCGGGATTGGCCTTGGCATAGGCCATGAATTCCTGCACCGTCTTGACGGGCAAGGACGGATGCACCATCAGCACGTTGGGAACCAGCGCCATGACCGTGACAGGCACAAACTTAGACGGCGCGTAGTTCAGCTTTGGATACAGGCTCACGTTGATGGACAGCGGTGGCGGTGGCGCCGCCATCAGGGTGTAGCCATCGGGTTCAGCATTGAACAGGTATTCCGCAGCAATGTTGCCTGCCGCGCCGGGCTTGTTTTCAACCACGATGGCTTGGCCTAATCGTTTCGCCAAGGGCTCCGCAATGAGCCGCGGAAACAGATCGGCTGTTCCCCCCGGCGGATTAGGCACCACGATGCGAATGAGTTTTTGAGGCCACCCACCGCTTTGAGCGTTTGCACCTTGCAAGGGCCAAGCGGGTGCCGCAAGCAAGAGGGATGAAGCAACAAACTTGCGACGGCTGAAATCGGCGCCGGGGTTCAGGTTAGCGATGACAGGTGGCTGCATTTTTTGTCTCTTTTCTCTTCTAATAAGTTGAATTCACGCAAGAGATGGAACGCGCACTACAAGGGAATCACAAGCAAGGTTTCAATGACGCGCGAGTCGTAGATGAATTTCCGGCTTCTGAATAAAACACCCTGAGGGGTCACTTCGACACGGTCAAGGCATTGACCGGTCGAGTAAATCTTCATGTTGCCATCCAAGTCCATGGTGCGCACGACCAGGTAGTTCGAACGCACCAGCAAAGCACCGTCCTCCTCGCCAGTGATCTGGACTCCCGAGACCATGTGTCGGTAGTGGTGAGGTTCATAAATGTTGGCAATCCGCATGGACTTGATGCGGTCACGCAATTGCGCCGCACTGTGGCAATCAATGACAGCCAAGGGCAGTTGACGGTCACTGTTGAAACGCGAAGTCACGGTGTAACGGCCTTGCGGGCTTAGCAATTCGCAAATCGCCTCAACACGGTTTTCGTCAATGGCACGTGCCCACTCGAAAATCAGATTTTCAACGGCACGATGGTGGTTTTCGTAAGGCATGTTGTGGGCGCTCATCACAGGCCCATATCCTGGCGGTAGTTGTGCCAAAAATTACGAATGGCACGTTCCGACAGTTTGCTGGCACCACCGCTGTCAAGCTCACGGCCGCCCATCTCGATGAAGGACTCACCACTTTGACCGTCCGCCATGGCGCGCTGCATCATCTCGCAAACCGCCGCATCTTCAACAGAGACCATGCCGGCAGAACCGGCCAGATTAGCTTGCAGCAAGCGCATGCGTGTGGTTTCTGCGTCATCGTCTTCAAAACCAAAATAAGTCCAAACCAGATCACACTGTCCGGGGCCCTTGGGGAGCAATTGGCGGGTGGCCAGACTGTTGGCGATCTGGTGCAACACAAAAGACGGATACGTCGTCAAAATTTGAATGCTGACGCCGTCGCCGAACTCGTCGCGCCATTTCAAAATACTGGGATCTTCCAGCTTCATGTCGTCATTGTGGGAGCGAAGGTCTGCCGCCGTGGTGTTGAAGTCTTCAGATTTTTTCTCAGTGCCAGCCTTGGTGTAAAAATAGACGTGCCGCCCAGCGCCATCTAAGACCATGCCTGACTCCTGTGACTGACGTGACAGTCCAAAGGTGCCGTAAAAGGTATGCAGAATGTTGGCGTGATACGAGTCGCGCGGGTTCTCGTGATACGCCTTCCAATTCGCATGAATTCGCTGCGTGTCGTAGCCCAGAACCTTCAGCGGCTTGTGCAGCACACGACGGATGCCTGTGGCCACATCCCCAAGCCAATCTTCCAGCGGTTCTGTGTCGTCTGAGAAGGTGGCAAATACCAAGCCGCACAAGGTGGCCACGCGGAGTTTCTGCAGACCATGCTCGGCCATGTCGAAGTCTTTAGGCAGACCGCCCTCACCTCGCAAGCCATGGCGAAAGGCGGCATGGGTCAGGTCGCCTTTGAGGTTGTAGTTCCACGCATGGTAGACACAGTTCAGCTTTTTGACGGTTCCAAAAGCTTCACGGCAAACCATGTTGCCGCGGTGCGCGCAGCGGTTGACCATGGCGTTGAGTGAGCCGTCTTCGGCACGGGTCAGCAAGACGGAGGTCTCGCCGATGTAGGTGGTTTTGAAGGAACCGGGCTCAGGCACTTCGACCTCGAGACCCAGGTAGTTCCAAGTCTTGCCCCTGAAAATTGTCAGCTGCTCCTTCGCGTACACATCCGGATCGACATAAACCCAATAGGGCGCCCGGGTAAATCCACCCGCGGGCCATGTCTTCAAGGCGCGTTGGGCGCTGGTTTCAGGGCCGCGAACAACGACTGACTGATTTGATTCTTCTGGACACATAAGCAATGCTTCTTTCAACGTGCGTCCGGCACTTTTCGGGTCGCCAAAAATTCTTCAAAGGACTCGCCGCGCATCAGCGCATAGACCTGCATGTTGCTGACTTTCATGACCCGCGCAAATTTTTCGAGGACAAAAAAATTGGCACCGATGCGAACCAAGCCAAGCCAGTCACACGTTCGGATCAACTCTTTTTCAGTCTCATTCAAGCCGGATTCCGTCAGCACTGCTTCCGGGTCCGCCACGAAGCGTGCGCGCCATTCGGCTCCGATCATCTTCCAAAAAAAACGGTTTAAGCGCAAGGCCTTGTTGCTGGTTTCAATGTCAAAAACATAAGTCCCCGGAATGTCGCACATGCCAATCAGTTGGGGGTTCATACACTCGCCTCCGACTCAACACCTTCTTCGTAAAGCACCACGGTCATGGCGGTGGTTGTGGCCAGGTAGTAGTTCTGGTGGATTTTTCGAATCGGCCCGCCCAACGCACCCCGCATGGCCAGCCACATGATTTGCTCAACGCTCTCCGCGCCGCCCAAACGCACAAAGTCGGTGTGCGTCATCTTGGTGAGTTGTTCCGGGTCGTGCTGCAGGAGCTCCAGAAACGTCATGTCCCATTCGGTGTTGTTGAAGCCGGTGCGCTCACCATGTATCTGGTGCGACAAGCCCCCAGTACCCACAACAACTACCCGCAAATCTTCCGGGTAAGACTCAATCGCACGCCGAACCGCCTGCCCCAAACGATAGCAACGACGGGCGGTTGGCAGCGGGTACTGCAACACATTGATGGCGATGGGCACCACCGTTCCGGGCCAGTCCGGTTGATGCGGCCACAGCAAGGGCAGCGGTGACGCAACGCCATGGTCGATGGGTTTGTCCTGAAATACCGTCAGGTCAAATTCATCGTTGACAAGACTCTGCGCAATGTGCGCTTGCAACTTCACGTCGCCACGAATCGGCGGCAGATCACGCAAGCCTGCCCCTTCGTCAGCCACCTGAAATTGCTCTCCGACACCGAGTGCAAAGGTGGGGTACATGTCGAAGAAAAAAGTGGTCCCGTGGTCGTTGTAGAAGAACACCAACACATCGGCTTTCTGCGCCTCCAACCAAGCGGCGACTGGCTTGTAGCCGTCAAACAGCGGTGCCCAAGCGGGTTCGTTTTGCCGACCCTTGTCATACGCCACGCCAATGGTGGGCACATGCGAAGTCCCAATACCACCTATTATTTTTGCCATTTTTTATGTCCCCTATCGATAGAAATTTTTTACAAAGGCTGCCGCAACAACTCTTCAATGGCCGTCGTTGAGTTTTCCGCGTGTTCGGCTATTTGTGCGGACATCAGGGCCAGCGAGGCCAGCGGGTAGGTGCCGCTGATGACGCTTTTATAGGCAATCTCGGCACCCAGCGCATCTTGGCCCAAGCCGTCCACCGCCGCAGCAATGCATTCTTCGATGCTCGTTAGTCCCGCATCGGCGTACAGATCTTCACCCTCGTACGTGACGCGGTAGTCGAAGCTGCCCTTTTCAAACTGGTCAATGTGAAAACGAACAATCATGCTGTGATCCCAAAGTGTCTTAAAACGCCCTGCCCGGCCGCGCGGCCACTGGCAAAGCAGGCGGTCATCAGGTAGCCACCGGTGGGGGCTTCCCAATCGAGCATTTCACCGGCACAAAAAATGGCGACGTCAGTTGGCTGACTGACTTTGATTTTCAGATCAGCGTCCACCGCGGCAAAGGACACACCGCCCGCGCTGCTGATGGCTTCGTCAATCGGCCGTGTCCGGATCACCGTGATCGGCAACGCCTTGATAGCGGCGGCCAATTTGGCGGGGTCGGCCATGGATTCTTTATCCAGCAGCTCATGAAGAATCGCGGCCTTGATACCTTCCAGACCCAGCCGGCTTTTCAGATGACTCGACAGCGAACGCGAACCGCGCGGGTGGCGAACCTCCCCCAGCACCTGCTGGGCCAACTTGTCGGGCAGCAGGTCGAGCGTGAAGATGGCGCTGCCCGTGCGCTCAATGTCGTCACGTAGAAAGCTCGATGCGGCGTAAACCAAACTGCCTTCGACGCCCGTCGCCGTCGCCACAAATTCGCCACGACGGCTGAACTGTCGGCCCAGCGAGTCGGTGAGATTGATCGCCACTGACTTGAACGGCTGGCCGGCAAAACGGCTGGCGAAATACGCTGACCAACCTGACGTTGAAGTCTCCGCATTTTCAGCAGACTCAGCCAGCCCGACCGGCCGCGCAGCGACATCAAAACCGCAATTGGACGGCCGTAAGGGCTGCACATCAATACCGCGCTCCACCAACAACGGCACCCAAGCACCGTCAGAGCCCAGCCGGGACCAGCTGCCACCGCCAAGGGCCAAGACAACGGCGTCGACCTGCACCGATTGCTCACCTGATGGCGTTGAAAAACGGAGCGTGCCGTTGTCAGCCCAGCCGAGCCAGCGATGCCGCATGGAGAACTGAACCCCCGACGCCCGCAAACGATGCAGCCAGCTACGCAGCAAAGGCGCCGCTTTCATGTCTTTGGGAAAGACCCGCCCCGAACTTCCAACAAACGTGTCAACGCCCAGGCCTTCGGCCCACTGACGCACTTCAGCTCCCCCGAGGTCGGCCAGCAAAGGTTCGAGCGAAGCGGCGCGGTCGCCGTAACGAGGGTTGAACGTGGCCGGCGGCTCGGAATGCGTGAGGTTCAAGCCGCCTTTGCCAGCTAGCAAAAACTTGCGGCCGACCGATGGCATGGCGTCAAACACCTGCACCGAGATCGCCGAGCCAACATGCGACAAAATTTCAGCCGCCATCAGGCCCGCAGGACCGCCACCAATGACAGCCACGCGGCGGGCAGCAGTGCCCATTGACAAGGAAGGTGTTTTGCTCAAGAAAAAGTCCATTCGCGCCAAGCAGCCATCCGAGAGGAATCAGGCGACCCTTGGTGCAAACCTGAATTATTACAGTTCCACTTCAAGCAACTTCCCCTGGGCCGTCAAAAAAGCCGCCTTGACTGTTTGCCCGGGGTAAACCGCCTGCACTGCATCGCAGTAGGTCTGCATCTGCACACGCAGCTCCGGCAGGTCCTGCGGCGCGGCATTTGACTTGTAGTCCAGCACCCACCAATGGCCTTCGTGCCCCGCGTCTTTTCGCTGCACCAAGCGGTCTAAGCGCAGGCTTTGCCCCTCGTAAGCCAGCTCAACCTCGTTGCCCTGCCAGCTGACGACCGCTGGGTTCCAAGCCCATGCGCCAGCGCCAGCCAAAACCGCTTTGGCACCGGCCAAGGCCGCTTGGGCTTGCGCCACATCCAAGCGAAACTCTCGGGTGATGGCACGCACATGTTGTTCAGACAAAGCGCCCCATTCAAGCAAACGGTGCATGGCCTGACCGGTTCGCGATGCAGCTGAATCAGCCGCCGGTTTGGCAATAGCCACCGGCAGCAAAGGCGCGGGCGGTAGTTCGGGGAAATCGATCACTGACGCGACAGTGAGTTCAGTCGCAACAACTGTCGGGGTCGGCTGCGGCCACTCTGTGGCCAACGCGTGCAAACGCAGCCACCAGCTGCCAGGGGCGGCGCGGTGCGGCTCAATCGACGACATCGCCAGTGTTGTCTTGGCCCGCGTCAGGGCGACGTACAAAGCGTTGAGTTCTTCGCGGTGACGCTCGTCCTTCTCGGCCTGCAAAGCATCGGCACAGCAAGCTGGCGGACGGCTTTCGCTGACCAGAAAAACAAAGCGATGCGGCACGGCAGATTCGCCCGGCCAGTCGACCAGCACGCCCATACTGTCGGCGCTGCGCGGCGGCGTGTCGGTGTCCAGCAGCAACACGGCTTCAGCCTCCAGCCCCTTGGCGCCATGGATGGTCAAGAGCCGAACCGCCTCTTGACTGACGGTTGCCGGCGCCTGAATGCCGCCGGCTTTGAGCGCACGGACCAAGCCGTAAGGCGTGGTGTAGCGACCGCCGTCGACTTGCAAGGTCACCGACAGCAAGGCACGCAAGTTGGCCAGCATGGCAACGCGCTGCGCGTCGGGTGCGGCGGCGGCAAAGCGCGCCAACACATCACCGTCGTCGTAAATGGATTGCAGCGCGTCGTGCGGCGGCAGCGTGTCCAGCCAATTTTTCCAGCGCGCCAATTGCAACGCCACACCGGCAAAGCTTTTGGCCTCGGCGGTTTGCAGTTCTGCCAGCGGACTCACGGCATCATCTTGCAGCAGCTGATACCAGGGCTGGCTCAGCCTACGCTGCGCCAATGCGAGCTGTACCAGCGCCGTGTCATCAACGCCAAACAGCGGCGACCGCAAAGCCCGCGCCAACGACAAATCGTGTTGCGGCGACACCAACGCATCCAACAGCGCCACGATGTCTTGCACTTCGCAGCATTCAATCAAGGCGGTTTTTTCGCCGATCTGCGCGGGAATGTTGAGCGCGCGCAATTCGTTTTGCAAAGGCAACAAGCCTGCGCGTTTGCGCGACAGCACCATGATGTTGGCGGGCTTGAGGGGCGCTGTCTCAAGTTGTAAAGCAATCCACGCAGCGGCTTGGCGGGCTTCCAGCGTGCGCAGTGTTTCTTCGGGGACTTCGCGGGGCTGCGTCAGGCTGTCGCGCCAATCTGTGGGCTCCGCGTCGTCAGACTTCGCAGCCTTGACGCGCAAGATAGGCGGCAAGCGCCCGACCGCGCCCAGCTGCGCGGAGTCCGTGCTGTGTGCACGAAATCCATCGTAGCCATCGACTTCAACGGCTTGCGCCATGGCCGCATTGACGGCAATGATGACACCTTGGGCGTTACGCCGGGTGTGGTCGCAACTCAGCAAGTCACCACCCAACCCGCTCTGTACAAAAGCTTGCGCCGCGCGAAACACCTGCGGCTCGGCGCGCCGGAAGCGGTAAATACTTTGCTTCGGGTCACCCACGATAAAAACACTGGGCGCTTGCCCGGCACCAGCGTAGCTGCCCAGCCAAGCTAGCAATGCCTGCCACTGCAAGGGATTGGTGTCTTGGAATTCGTCGATCAGCAGATGGCGGACGCGGGCATCGAGTTTTTCTTGCACCCAGCCCGACAACACCGGATCACCCAGCATGACCAGTGCGGCGCGTTCGACATCGTTCATGTCAACCCAACCGCGTTCGCGCTTGAGCTCGGCGAACTCGGCGATCAGCAAGCGCGTCAAGCGCGCCATACGTTGTTGGTAGGCCCAGGCCTCGTGTTGATGGCGGGCTGCGGCCACGGCCAACACGAGTTCTTGCGCTTCGCGCACCGTGCTGATGCCGATTATTTTTTCGCCAAATTTACGGGGCTTACCTTCAGTCGTCAGCAAGGCTAGGTAAACAGCGCCTTTGTCGCCGGAGGTCAAGGCGCGCTCCAACTCAACGCCTTTGGCCGAAAAAGTCACCGCCGTCGCACGCCCCAAAGCGATCGCCGCGTCGACCAACAGTTGGTGTGCCGGACCGGCGGTAAAAGCATCTTCGGGGTCCGCTAGAGCTGCGAACGCCGGGAATTGCTTGCCGAAAGTTTTTACTGATTCATCAGTCACTCCGGCCGCGTCGGCCAGTGCGAACTCAACGCGTTTGTCGAGAGCCGCTTGCAGGGCTTTGTCGGTTTGCGAGCGGCCATAGGCAAACACGACGGCTTCGAAGTCTGCCTTCAAGGCCGGGTTGCCAACCAAGGTCTGGTAATAGCGCCGCCAGACCAGTGCCCGGGCTTGGCTGTCGTCTTCCAGCAAGTCGTAGTTGACCGGCAAGCCCAGGGTTTGCAAGACAGCCACCGGGGCGCTGCGCAGCAAAGCCGCGAACCAACCGTGGAAGGTGCGGATTTGCACCGACCGGCCGGTGGCCAACATGGCCGCATACAAGCCCTGAAGCTGCGTTGCCAAGCGTGATGCCGTGGCCTCGTCGTGCAAGCCCGGCACTCCGCGAATCTGCAATTCGTGCAGCAACTTAGCGCGGTCTGCATGGGCAAATTCGGCGAGCCATTCGTAGAGCCGTTCGCGCATTTCGCCAGCCGCACGCTTGGTGAAGGTGATGGCAAGAATTTCCTGCGGTTGCAGGTGGCCATCTGTGCCGGCTTTCTCTACGCCTTCAAGCAAGGCGCGCACCATGCGCGAGACCAGCATCCAGGTCTTGCCGGCGCCCGCACAGGCCTCGACCGCCACGCTGCGGCGGGGGTCGCAGGCAATGGCATAAAAGGCATCGGCCGAGACCAGCTTGCCATTGCGTTCGTAAGCGGCTGGCTGCGTCATGCGGCCACCCGAAAGTCACGCCGGCACAGGCCGCGGGCATCGCAATAGTCGCAGGCCTTGCCTTCGCCGATCGCCGGCAAACGCGCACCCTCGGCGATGCGGCTCATGTCACTCAAAATGCTGCCAATTAACTCGTCTCGCAGGTCCACGATGGACTCTTGCGGATAACTTTTAGTCGGCTCTTTTTCGCCCAGATTCACATAGACCGCGCTCAAAGGATCGTCACTCAGCAGCGCCGCATAAAAAGGCAACTGCGTGTCTTCCTGCGGGTCGTTGATGCGATCCGCGGTGGTGCTGCGCGCCTCGGTTTTGTAATCCATCACCATCGGCTGGCCATCGGGCAAGCGGTCAATCCGGTCGATCTTGCCAATCAGCGTGAGCGGGCCGATGGGCATTTCTTTCCATTGCTCAGCCTCGGCAAATTGCGCGCCTGTGGCCTCATGACCCGTCAGCCACAGCAGGTAGCCCGCCCGCACCTTTGGCCACGCGGCGGCAAAGGGCAAGAACTCGCTGTCGGCCAGCGCCATCTCCCGCGTGGCCCTTTCAGCGGCTTGGTTCATCATCAGCACCCGCTCAGGCATCTCGGTTGTCGGAGCTTGCTTGAGCGCCACATGAAAGTGGCTGAGCAACGCGTGCAGCCAATTGCCAAAATCGCGCTTGCCCAACTCACCATCCAGTTCCTCGACCGGTTGCAGCTTGAGTTGGCGCATCGCAAAAAACCGGTAGGGGCAGCGGCGCAAATCTTCATACGCGCTGGCTGACAAACGCAGCACTGGCAGCGCCTCACCCATGGGCGCTGGCATGGGTGTTGGTTGCAGGGTCAGCGATCGCTGTACGCGCACATCTGCCGCCAATTCAACCTCGGGCACGAGCAGCGAGGCCTGCACAAATCCACTCGGCATGATGCGCTCGCCGCCTTCGCTGTTGCGCCACAGCACGTCGACCGGATTGAACTGCAAGGCATACAGCCATGACGCGCGGGCCGCAGCAGCCAGCGTCTCGCGTGAAGGCAAACCCAGCAACTCACGTTGCGCCGGCGTCCACTGACCGGGCGGCTCTGGCGACACCGGCAAACGGACTTCATCAGCGCCAGGGAAAACCACCGCCTGCATCGGCCTGCCGAGCAATTGGCTCAGCGGCAAGATCACCACTTGCGCCTCGGGCGGGTGCTCAGGCGTGAAGCTGGCCGACTCCAACACCTGATTGACCCAGGCGGTGAAGTCGCGCAGGCTCATGCGCGCACCGAAGGTTTCAAATTCATTTTCCATTCCTTCGCGCAACCGCAGCGCGTCCATCACGGCCTGCCCCGCGGTGTCGCTGAGCAAGCCTTCCCATTGCCTGGACGCCTGCAGCGCAGCACGAAGTGAGCGCAGCCAAGCCATCAGTGCTTTGCCACCTTGCAGCGGCGCCAGCAACGGAGCAGCCAATGCGGCCAACGCGGCGCTAGCGGTCAGTGCGGCCGTTTCAGCGTGGCTGACCGAACGCCATTCGCGCACACCGGTTTTTCGCAATTCGATTTCGGCTGCTGTGACAGCTGCGGCGTTAAAGACAGGCGCATTTTTCAGCCAGTCCAGCATGGCGTCGGTTGAGGCGTCCCAAGTTGCGGCCCGTAACAGGCTCATGAGCGCAGCCGCAGACCGAGTGGTGGACAGTTTCCAGCCGGTTTCGTCGCGCACCGCCACACCTTTGTTAGCGAGCATGGCGCGCACGCGGCGGGTCAGCACGCGGTCTTGCGCCACCAACGCGACCGGCCAACAGCCTTGGACAAGTCGCGCCAGCACGCAGGCGGTGGCGCGCTGCGCCTCGTCTTCGGCATCTTGCGCGAGTTGCAAGGATGGGGGCGTTTCTTGGCTGGGCAAGTCATCATCAACCAAGCGCAAAGTCACCGCGCGGTCACCCCAATGCGCCTTCAAAGCGTCTGTCAACGGATCCGTCTGAAAACCTTCCAGTACCAGCAACAAATCACCCGTGGCACCGAACAAAACATCGGTCGGATAGGCCGAGGTCGACGCCCAAGCCACGGCAACCTGGCCCACTGCCGACTCCAGCGCCAGCAGCGGTGCATCCATGCCGGCCGCCAACAAGCCGCCTAGACGCTGCCCCCATTCCGGACGTTGTGCTGGCGGCAAAGCCGCAGCCAGCCGCGCCACCGACCAAGCCGACTCCACCAAACGAGCTGCCAACAAGTCTTTGTGCGCGCCCAGACCGGCACGTTCCAACAGTCCGGCGGCCGTCAGCAAGTCACAAGCCGCGTCCATCCTTATGTCGCTGACAGCGGACTCAAAAGGACCGTCCATCGGCGCCTGCAAACTGTTGGCCCAGTTCATGGTGGTTTCAAAGCGCGGCACAAACGAGGCCGTTCCTTGCGCCGCCCAAGCCATGCGGGCCTGCTGCATCAACTGAGCATAGGGCACCAGCACCACGCAAGCAGCCGGGTGCAAACCGCGGCCTGCAATGTGCTCGTGGAGCTGCTGCGTCACGCGGGACCAGTTGACATCGATGAAATGGGTTGAAGTCACAAATAGAGATAGAGGTGGAAGTGGAAAACTGACTATCGTACCCATAGGAAAAGTGGAAGGCGTCACTGCCAGCCAAGGTACTTTCTTTCTGCCACAATGACAATTAATTTGCCATATCTTGCAACACTTCTGAAGGAGCCCTCATGGCCAACGAACTGATTAAACATACCACCGATGCCACCTTCGAAGCCGATGTGCTGAAGTCGATCCAACCTGTTTTGGTGGACTACTGGGCCGAATGGTGCGGTCCTTGCAAAATGATTGCGCCTATCCTCGATGAAGTTGCCACCAGCTATGAAGGCAAACTGCAGATTGCCAAGATGAACGTCGACGAAAACCGCGACATCCCGGCCAAGTTCGGTATTCGCGGCATCCCGACGCTGATGTTGTTCAAAGACGGCGAACTGGCCGCGACCAAAGTTGGTGCCATGAGTAAGTCTCAACTGACCGCCTTCATCGACCAGCAACTGGCCTAAAGCCCTCGTCAAAAAAGAAGCTCTGAGGAGCTTCTTTTTTTTCATCCCCGCTCATCCTTGGGTCATAGCGCACCGCAGAGCCTGATTAACCCTTCTTTTTTCCTGTCATAATTCACAACATTCGCTGCTGTCTTCTAGACAGAGATTGCGGATTCCAGCACTGGCACCCGGTTTTAGAAATTTTCCTCTGAACCGTCATCTCAGTGACTCGACTGACCCAACCTCCCCCCGTTTTTTTCAGTTGAACTCTTTTCTTAGAGTTCTCATTACGCAGGTAACCCCATGCACTTAAACGAACTCAAGGCACTGCACGTGTCTGAAGTCCTCAAGCAAGCCGAAGCCCTTGAGATCGAAAACGTTGGCCGTATGCGCAAGCAGGAATTGATGTTTGCCATCATCAAAAAGCGCGCCAAGACGGGGGAAACCATCGTCGCCGACGGCGTCCTTGAAGTGCTGCCCGATGGCTTCGGCTTTTTGCGCGCACCAGACTCAAGCTACACCGCCTCGACCGACGACATCTACATCAGCCCAAGCCAGATCCGCCGTTTTAATCTGCACACCGGCGACATGATCGAAGGCGAAGTCCGCACGCCGAAAGACGGCGAGCGTTACTTTGCACTCAACAAGCTCGATCGCATCAACGACGGCGCACCTGAAGACAACAAGCACAAGGTGATGTTCGAAAACTTGACGCCACTGTTCCCGCGCGAGCAGTACAAGTTAGAACGCGACATCAAGGGCGAAGAAAACCTGACCAGCCGGATCATCGACATCATTGCCCCAATTGGCAAAGGCCAGCGCGCCTTGCTGGTGGCACCGCCAAAATCCGGCAAGACCGTGATGATGCAAAACATCGCTCACGCCATCACTGCCAACTATCCAGACTCCGTGATGATGGTGTTGCTGGTTGACGAACGCCCGGAAGAAGTGACCGAAATGCAGCGCAGCGTGCGCGGCGAAGTGATTTCATCGACCTTTGACGAGCCCGCGGCGCGTCACGTTCACGTGGCTGAAATGGTCATCGAACGTGCCAAACGTCTGGTTGAGCTTGGCAAAGATGTGGTGATTTTGCTGGACTCCATCACCCGCCTCGCCCGCGCTTACAACAACGTGCTGCCATCGTCAGGGAAAGTGCTGACCGGCGGCGTGGATGCCAATGCCTTGCAGCGTCCTAAGCGATTTTTTGGTGCAGCCCGCAAGATCGAAGAAGGCGGCAGCCTGACCATCATCGGCACGGCTTTGATCGACACCGGTAGCCGCATGGACGAAGTGATCTTTGAAGAGTTCAAAGGCACCGGCAACTGCGAGATTCATCTGGACCGTCGTTTGTACGAAAAACGCGTGTTCCCGGCCATCAACCTGAACCGCAGCGGTACCCGTAAAGAAGAGTTGCTGCTGTCGCCAGAAATTCTGCAAAAGTCACGGATTCTGCGTCAGTTCATGTACAACATGGACGAAATCGAGTCGATGGAATTGATGTTGAAAAACATGAAGGCCACCAAAAATAACCACGAGTTCTTTGACATGATGAGGCGCGGAGGCTAGTCCCCACGTTTTTTAATGCCATAATGTGCGGCTTAGCGGAAAGTGTCCAGGACTGGCTTGGGTGGCTACCGCAACGAATAAGGAAAGACTATGAAAGACGGGATTCACCCCAATTACCGCGAAGTTTGCTTCGTGGACTTGTCAAACAACTTCAAGTTTGTCACCCGTTCATGCGTCAACACCAAAGAAATGGTGAAGATGGATGATGGCCGCGAATTGCCTTTGTACAAACTGGACACGTCCAGCGAATCGCATCCTTTTTACACCGGCACACAAAAATCCGTGGACAACATGGGTGGTCGTGTCGAGCGCTTCCGCAACCGCTTCGGCAAAACTGCCGCCAAGTAAACTGCGAATCGTTTCAAGCCGATCCGAAAAGCAGCCTGAAATTCAGGCTGCTTTTTTTTCGCCCTGAAACCTGAATTTCCCTGATGATTGAGCCCCAGCCAAGTCCGCTTCTCGCCCTCTTCTTTTTCCCCAACTCGCCGTGAACCAGCCTTCTCCCGCCCTCATTGCTCAGTCTGCCGTTCGCAGGTTGCCGCGCCTTGCGCTGGTGCTTTTCTGCGTGGCGTATGTGCTGCCGGGACTGGTCGGGCGTGGCCCTTGGAAGGACGTGGATATCACCACTTTTGGCGTCATGCAACAAATGGCGATCACGGGCAGTGACTGGTTTCACCCAAATTTGATCGGCATCACCGCCGGCTTTGACAGCCTGCTGCCCTACTGGATGGGTGCGCTGGCGATTCAGGTGATGCCCTTTTGGGACCCCGCTTTGGCCGCGCGCCTGCCTTATATCTTGCTGCTGGTGTTGACACTGGCCGCGACTTGGTACTCGGTGTATTACCTCGCCCGCAGCCCACAGGCCCAACCGGTGGCGTTTGCCTTTGGCGGCGAAGCCAAGCCGGCGGATTACGCCAGAGCCATCGCTGATGCAGGCCTGCTAGCCCTGATTGCGTGCCTAGGTCTGGCCCAGTTGTCACACGAAACAACGCCGGCTATGGCCCAGCTTGGGTTCATGACACTGATGTTTTACAGCGTGGCCGCCAGTCCGTACCGCAGTCCTTGGCGCGTTTTAGGCCCGGCCTCCGGCTTTGTAGTGGGCTCGGTCGGGCTCGCGTTGAGCGGCGCACCCACGGTCGCGGCGCTGCTCGGTTTGGGCAGCGTGTTGGTGGAATGGGCTCACAGCCGCTGGGGCGGCGATGCCAGCGACAGACCCAATACCCGAGGCTGGATGCAGCTGATGCTGGGCGCCACCTTGGCAACGGCGGCTCTGGCCTATCTGCTCGATCTCTGGGTTTGGCGCATTGACGTTGCCGCACTGAGCCGGTCTGAAGCCCACAAAGAATGGGGCAGCATCATCCGCTTGCTGCTGTGGTTTCCATGGCCAGCTTGGCCGCTGGCACTGTGGACACTGTTTCGCTGGCGACGCCAGCTCACCAGTCGCCATGTCGCCCTGCCCTTGTGGTTTGCCATCGTGGCTGTCGGCACCACGTTGCTGACCGGCGCCTCCGACCGCAGCTTGCTGCTGAGCCTGCCACCGCTGGCGACGCTCGCCGCCTTTGCGCTGCCGACCCTCAGGCGCAGCGTGGCCTCGCTGATCGACTGGTTCACGCTGCTGTTTTTTACCTCTTGCACGATCGCGATCTGGGTGATTTGGGTCGCCATGCAGACCGGCGTCCCCAAACAACCTGCGGCCAACGTGGCCAAGTTGGCGCCAGGCTTTGAACCGAGCTTTTCAGCGCTGGCATTTGGCTTGGCCTTGCTGGCCACGCTGGCCTGGGCCTGGCTGGTGAAATGGCGTGTCGGTCAACATCGCGCAGCCATCTGGAAGTCCTTGATCTTGCCCGCTGGCGGCACAACACTGTGCTGGCTGCTGCTGATGACGCTCTGGCTGCCGCTGCTGGACTTCGCCCGCAGTTATGCGTCTCTGTCGCACCAAATTGCGCGCCAAGTGAACCGCCAAGCCTGCGTCGAAGTCCTGGGCCTGAACACCGCCCAGATAGCCGCCCTTCGATACCACCAAAAGCTCGACCTTCGCCCTGTCGGCCCAGACACCAGTTGCCAGTACCTGCTGGTCGACACCGACTCGCTGAAGAGCATGGGCCAAAGCGTCAACCGCGCTGAGTGGGAGCGAATGATCTTGCTGCGACGCCCCGCCGACCGCAGTGAAAACGTGGTGGTGTTCCGCCGCTTTAAACCGTCGGCTGCCGCGGCACGTCCGTGATGTTCGGCCTGTGAAAGAACTCAAGATCATCGGCAAGCACGCCAGCACCGTGCTGGTGGGGCAGCTCGCCGTCATGGCTTTTGGTGTCGCCGACACCGTCATCGCCGGCCGCTACAGCGACACCGCGCTGGCCGCCTTGTCGGTCGGCTCAGCCATCTACATCAGCGTTTACGTCGGCCTGATCGGCATCATTCAGGCCTTGCTGCCGATCTGGGCGGAAATGCGCGGCGCACGCAACAACCACGCGGTCGGCCAGTCGATCAGGCAGAGCCTGTATTTGTGCGGCCTCATCAGCATCGCCGGCATTGGCGCGCTGTTGTTTCCAGGGGCGCTGCTGCACTGGGCCAAGATTCCGGCGTCCATGCAAGGCGAGGTTCAGGCTTACTTGGCGGTGCTAGCCATGGCTTTTGTGCCGTCGCTGTTGTTCCGGCTCTTCAGCACACTCAACCAAGCGCTGGGCAAACCGGTGCTGGTCACCTGGCTGCAAATCGGCGCCCTGAGCGTCAAGATTCCGCTGTCGATCTGGTTCGTTGCCGGCGGTGCTGGGTTGGAGCCCATGGGCGCGGTCGGCTGCGCTTGGGCCACGCTGGTCGTCAATTACCTATTGCTGTTGCTCGCACTGCTGTTGCTTCGCACCAACGCGCTCTACCTGCCCTACCGCATCTGGGCCCGCATGGAGAAACCCAACTGGCGGCAGATCAGGGCGTTTGCACGCCTCGGTTTGCCGGCCGGTCTGTCCTACATGGTGGAAGTGACCTCCTTCACGCTGATGGCGCTGTTCATCGCTCGATTGGGCACGGTGGCGGCGGCCAGCCACCAAATTGCTGCCAGCATGGCTGCCGTGCTCTACATGGTGCCGCTGTCGCTGGCGATTGCCTGCAGCGCTCGCGTGTCGTTCTGGATCGGCGCTGGCCAGCCGGCTCAAGCGCGGCGTGTGGTCGGCTTGGCACTGAGCCTGTCCGCGCTGAGCGCCTCGGCGCTGGCTTTGCTGCTGTGGATCCTGAGCAAGCAGATCCCCGCCTGGTATTCGCTCAATCCGGAAGTCGTACTCACCGCATCGACGCTGTTAGTTTGGGTGGCGCTCTACCATTTGGCCGACTCACTGCAAGCGGTCTGCGCCTTTTTGCTCCGCTGTTACCGCATCACCTTGATGCCGCTGTTGATTTACAGCGTGTTGTTGTGGGGCTTTGGCCTGACGGGCGGCTACTTTCTGGCCTATGTCGGGACCGCCGGCATGCCCGCATCGCAGCTGCCAGCCAGTTTTTGGACCGCCGCCACGCTGGCACTGGCTGCGGTAGCGTGCTGCTTTCTGGCGCTGCTGTGGCGCGCCTCACAGCAAGCCCTTTCCAAGCCATCAAGCACTTTTTGACAAGAAGTCACACCTTCCGCAGGAGAGTGTGACAACATCGCGCTGTCACACTGCTGTCACACAAGCGCCATAAAGTTCAGTTTGTTCTTCACGCACCAACCCAAGGGACTTATATGAATACCAAACGCACACTCCTCAAAACAGTCGTTGCGGCTGCTTTTGCCAGCCTCGCCATGAGCTCCGCCATGGCCGCAGACCTGACCGGCGCTGGCGCCACATTCCCGTTCCCGATTTATGCCAAATGGGCCGAAGGTTACAAGGCTGTGTCCGGCATCGGCATGAACTACCAATCCATCGGCTCCTCCGGTGGTCTGAAACAAATCCGCGCGAAAACAGTGACTTTTGGGGCTTCTGACGCCCCTGTCAGCGGTGAAGATCTGGACAAAGACGGCATGGTTCAGTTCCCAGCCATCATTGGTGGCACTGTGCCCGTGTTGAATCTGGACGGTTTCAAACCAGGTGAGTTGCGCATCACCGGCCCCGTACTGGCTGAAATTTACCTCGGCACCATCGTCAAATGGAACGATGCCAAGCTGGTCGCGTTGAACCCTGGTAAAAAGCTGCCGAACGACAACATCACCGTGGTGCACCGCGCTGACGGTTCGGGCACGACTTTCAACTTCACCGACTACCTGTCGTCCATCAGCAAAGAATGGGCTGACAAGGTTGGCAAAAACGCGGCGGTCAAGTGGCCAGCGGCTTCTTCCGTCGGCGGCAAAGGCAACGAAGGCGTCGCCGCCAACGTCAACCGCATCAAAGGTGCCATCGGCTACGTGGAATATGCTTACGTCAAGAAAAACGGCATGAACTTCATGCAACTGCAAAACGCCGACGGCAAGTACGTCAGCCCGGACGACAAAACCTTTGCCTCCGCCGCAGCCGGTGCTGACTGGTTCAGCGTTCCAGGCATGGGCGTGTCGATGGTCAACGCCAAGGGTGCTGCCAGCTGGCCGATCAGCACGGCTTCGTTCATCTTGATGTACAAAAACCCAGCCGACAAAGCAGCCTCCGCAGAAGCCTTGAAGTTCTTTGACTGGGCTTTCAAAAACGGCAAGAAAATGGCTGACGATCTCGACTACGTCTCGCTGCCTGACAGCCTGACGAATCAGATTCGCAGCAAGGTCTGGTCACAAATTCAGAAGTAATTTTCTGGGTCAACCGATAAACCCGCCGAACTGCCACCAGCAGATCGGCGGGTTTTATTCAGTAGCAGACAACTCCAAGGTATTCAAATGAGCGTGGAAGCCATCATGACTTTGCCATCTAACCCCAGTGATTCAAGCAGCGAAACAGGCAGTCAAGACATGATCGCCGTGGCCAAGCGCCAGCGCATTCAAGACTTCTTTTTTCACCGCATCACACAAAGCTTTTCGCTGCTGGTGTTGATCGCGCTGACCGGCATCATTGCGTCCTTGTTTATCAATGCCTGGCCTGCCCTGCACAAGTTTGGCCTGCATTTCCTTTGGTATGTTGAGTGGGACATCGTCAACGAAGAATTTGGTGCTGCGATTGCCATCGTCGGCACCTTGGCCAGCGCCGGTATTGCGATGTTGATCGCGGTGCCGCTCGCGTTTGGTATTGCGGTCTTTTTGACCGAAACCTGCCCGGTCTGGCTGCGTCGCCCGCTGGGGACTGCCATCGAGTTACTGGCGGCTGTGCCTTCCATCATCTACGGCATGTTTGGCTTGTTCGTCTTTGCGCCCTTGTTCGCCGACTACCTGCAAATGCCACTGCAAAAAGTGCTGGGCGGGATGCCGCTGGTAGGCTTTTTGTTTGGTGGTGCCACCAACGGGATGGGCATTTTGGCCGCCGGCATTGTGCTGGCCTTCATGGTGCTGCCGTTCATCGCCGCCGTGATGCGCGATGTCTTTGAAGTCACACCACCCATCTTGCGTGAATCAGCGTACGGTCTGGGTTGCACCACCTGGGAAGTGGTGCGCAAAGTGGTTCTGCCGTACACCCAAAAGGGCGTCATCGGCGGGATCATGCTCGGCTTGGGGCGCGCCTTGGGCGAGACCATGGCGGTGACCTTTGTCATTGGCAACGCCAACCGCATGCCAACGTCTTTGTTTTCACCGGGTACGTCCATCGCGTCGACCTTGGCCAACGAGTTTGGGGAGGCCGACGAATTTCACATCGCGGCCCTGTTCGCGCTCGCGTTTGTGCTCTTTGTGATCACCTTCGTCGTGCTAGCCATGGCCAAAATTTTGGTCTTGCGGGCCGATAAAGCCAAAGGATCTTGAGATGATGACTAATTTCAATCACCAACTTTACCGCCGCCGTCGCTGGGCGAATGCGCAAGGCTTGGTGCTGTCCATGAGCGCCATGGCGATCGGTCTGGCGGTGCTGCTGTGGATTTTGTTCGTGCTGTTTTCCAACGGCCTAGCCGCCATTGACTGGAACATGTTCACTCAAGACACGCCGGCACCCGGCTCAGAGGGTGGCGGCTTGAGAAACGCCATCATCGGCAGCTTGATGATGGTCGGCCTGTCGGTCTTGGTCTCAACACCGGTGGGCATTTTGGCCGGCATCTACCTGACCGAATATGGTGACCAAAGCAAAACCGCAGAGGTCACCCGCTTCGTGACTGACATCATGTTGTCCGCCCCCTCCATCGTGCTGGGTTTGTTTGTGTACTCCATCGCAGTCGCCACCGTGGGCAACTTCTCGGGTTATGCCGGCAGCTTGGCCTTGTCCCTGATCGCTGTGCCGGTCGTCATGCGGACCACTGAAAACATGTTGCGACTGGTGCCAGGCAGTCTGCGTGAAGCGGCTTTTGCACTGGGTGCACCGCGTTGGAAGGTCTCGACGCTGGTGACACTGCGCGCCGCTAAAAGCGGCGTGATCACCGGCTTGCTGCTGGCCGTTGCCCGCATCAGCGGTGAGACAGCACCCCTGCTGTTCACGGCGCTGAACAACCAGTTTTACAGCACCAACATGGGGGCACCGATGGCCAACCTGCCGGTCGTGATCTACCAATTCGCCATGAGTCCTTACGACAACTGGATTCGACTGGCGTGGGGTGGCGCACTGCTCGTCACCATGGCTGTCCTGGCCTTTAACATTTTGGCGCGCGTCTTCTTCCGGGAAAAAGTCAGCGCCTGAGCGCCGCCTTCAAAAATTACGCATACCCGCTTCTTCAACCCATTTTGAACCTTGGACCTGTCAATGGCTGAAACCACCACCGAACTGAAAAACGCCCTCGAGGTGCGCAACCTCAATTTTTATTACGGCAACTTTCGTGGCCTCAAAGATGTGACGATGAACATTGCCGAGCGCAAGGTAACCGCCTTCATCGGCCCGTCGGGCTGCGGCAAGTCGACCTTGCTGCGCACGCTGAACCGCATGTACAGCCTCTACCCCGGCCAGCGCGCGGAAGGCGAGATCAACTTTTATGGCAAAAACATCCTGGACAAAAGTCAAGACCTGAACTTGCTGCGCGCCCGCATCGGTATGGTCTTCCAAAAACCAACGCCGTTCCCGATGACGATTTACGACAACATCGCCTTTGGCGTGCGTCTGTATGACAACCTGAACAAAAGTGACATGGACGAACGCGTTGAGTGGGCGCTGACCAAATCCGCGCTGTGGAATGAAGTCAAAGACAAGCTCGGTCAGAACGGTTTGTCGCTGTCCGGCGGCCAACAACAGCGTCTGTGCATTGCCCGCAGTGTGGCGGTCAAACCTTCTGTCTTGCTGCTTGACGAACCGACCTCGGCGCTCGACCCGATTTCGACCGGCAAGGTCGAAGAACTGGTGCATGAACTCAAACAGGACTACACCATCGCCATCGTCACGCACAACATGCAGCAAGCGGCACGTTGCAGTGACTTCACCGCCTACATGTACTTGGGTGAACTGATGGAATTCGGCTCGACTGAGCAGATTTTCTTCAAGCCCAAGCGCACCGAGACCGAAGACTACATCACAGGAAGGTTTGGTTAATCATGAGTGAAAAACACATCTCCAGTCAGTTCGACACCGAGCTGAACACCATCTCCACCAATGTGCTCGAGATGGGCGGCTTGGTTGAATCTCAGTTGCACCAAGCGATTTATGCGCTGGTTCACATGAACCTGGCGACGGCAGAACAGGTGATTGAAAACGAGGCCAAGATCAACCAGATGGAATTGCGGATTGATCACGACATCATTTCCACCATCGGTCGGCGCCAACCCACGGCACGAGATCTGCGCTTTTTGATGGCCATTTCACGGACCACGCAAAACCTGGAGCGTGCCGGCGACGAGATCGAGCGCATGGCACGCATGGTCAAGTCCATCATCAAAAGCGGTTCACCCCGCAACCTGCCGACGTCAGAGTTGCGCGTGGCCGCCGATCTGGCAGCAGCCATGCTGCGCAAAACCCTCGATTCGTTCGCACGGCTTGACACCACGATGGCTGTGACCATCATCAAAGAAGATGACCAGATCGATGATGAGTACAACGGATTTTTGCGCAAACTCATCACCTACATGATGGAAGATCCGCGCACCATTTCGCCGAGCTTGGACCTGTTGTTTTTAGCCAAGTCGATTGAACGCGTCGGTGACCACGCTAAAAATATCGCCGAACAAATCATCTTTATCGTCAAAGGTGAGGACGTCCGTCACACGCCCGTGAGCAAGGTTGAATCGGTCGTCAAATGAGAAAACTACCTCGCGTTTTGGTGGTCGAAGACGAGCCGTCAATTGCTGAATTGATTGCCGTCAATCTGCGCCACAACGGCTTCTCCCCCATCGTGGTGTTTGACGGTGCGGCCGCTCAACGAGAAGTCGATGCTGTGCTGCCGGACTTGATCTTGCTGGACTGGATGCTGCCCGGCGAGAGCGGCGCCACGCTGGCGCGGCAATGGCGCAAAAGTGACCGTACAAAGACTGTGCCCATCATCATGCTCACGGCCCGCAGTGACGAATCCGACAAAGTGCAGGGGCTGGACGCGGGTGCTGACGACTACATCACCAAGCCGTTTTCGACGCAAGAATTACTGGCGCGCATTCGCGCCCTGCTGCGCCGTCGCACCCCGGAAATTGTCAAAGACTCCGTGCAACTCGGCGAACTGACGTTGGACGCGGGCACTTATCGGGTGACCTTTCGTGGCAAAGAACTCAAGATTGGCCCGACCGAGTTCAAGCTGCTGCACTACCTGATGAAACACGCTGAGCGAGTCCACACCCGCAGCACCTTGCTCGACAAGGTCTGGGGTGACCACGTGTTCATTGAAGAACGCACGGTCGATGTGCACGTCAAGCGCTTGCGTGAGTCTTTGGGCGAAGCCGCCTGCATGATTGAAACAGTTCGCGGCGCAGGTTACCGCTTGACCGCTCAGAACAGCGCCGGAAACTCAGAACAGGGTCAGTCCATTTCCGCAGCATGACGCAACGCTTGTTTGAACTTCTGCTGTTTGTTGCGTTGGCGTCGGCGTGGGGGCTGAGGCACGCATCGGCTGGCTGGACTTTCACCGGTGCTTTGGTCGGCGCAGTGCTATGGAGCCTGCTTGACTGGCAACGCGTGCGGCGAATGCTGAAATGGCTCAACACGGCAGACACATCTCAGACTCCTAAATTCTCCGGCATGTGGGCCGAGCTGTTTGAGCGCAGCCGCAAAATCATTAAAAAGCTGGAAGGTCATACGCAAGACAGTAATGCCCGCTTGGATAATTTTCTCGCTGCGATTCAGGCCTCCCCCAATGGCGTGATTCTGCTCGATGCCGAAGGTCGCATCGAGTGGGTCAACCTGACAGCCGCGCACCAACTCGGTTTTGATCCCCAAAAAGACGTCGGCCAATACATCCAGAATTTGGTGCGATCACCGGTATTTAAAACTTACTTCTTGGGCTCTGATTTCAGCACTGAAATACAGATCGGTGGCATCGGTGCCCGGCCCTCTGTGCCCTCCAAAATATCGGTTCAAATTCACCCTTACGGCCAGAAGCGCAAGCTCATGCTGACGCGCGATGTGACGGCGGTCGAGCTCGCTGACACCATGCGGCGAGATTTTGTGGCCAATGTGTCCCATGAAATCCGCACCCCCCTCACGGTGCTCAGCGGTTTTGTGGAAACACTGCAGAACATTCCAGTCAACGAGACAGATCGGAACCTGTACTTGGGGATGATGAGCCAGCAGGCGCAACGCATGCAAATGCTGGTGAGCGATCTGCTCACGCTGTCCCGCCTTGAAGGCAGCCCCGTGCCGGGACAAGGCGACTGGATTCATACCGAAGACCTGTTGGCCCCTGCACTCCAAGAAACTCGTGCTTTGTCCAGTGTCTTAGCGCAGCCGCCTCATGAAATCACGCAGATCGCTGAGATCGCATTTTCGGTCTCTGGCAACAAATCAGAATTGCACAGCGCCATGTCCAACCTGTTGAGCAATGCTGTGCGCTACACACCCGCAGGTGGCAGCATCCGAACCGGTTGGCACTTGCGTGGCGATGGCTGGGCTGAGTTCTTCGTCGAAGACAGCGGCCCCGGCATTGCCTCCGAGCATTTGCCCCGTTTGACAGAGCGTTTTTACCGCGTCGACCGCAGCCGTTCGCGTGAAACCGGCGGCACTGGCTTGGGACTGGCCATTGTCAAACACGTGGCGCAACGACACGGCGGACAGTTCAACGTGACAAGCACGATAGG
>CANFJF010000010.1 GCA_947447355.1 Comamonadaceae bacterium | reverse complement strand
GAGCAGGCCGCCAACGATCAGTTTTTGCCTTGCTGCTCGCGTTCAAAATCGGCGCGTTTGGTGTTGGACATTTAATCTGCATGCCAGTTGTGTCAGACCCTAAGAACAGCGACCTGGACTTGGATCTTTACGACCAGCTCGGCCATTTGATCAGGCGGGCGCAGCAAATCTCGGTGTCCATGTTTCGTGAAACCACGCACATGGACATCACGCCGACGCAGTACGCTGTGCTTCGGATGTTGCAAGAAGCCCCTGGCATTGACCAACTGACCTTGGCTGGTTTGGTGGCCTTGGACAAGTCCACCACCGCAGACATGGCCGTGCGGTTGGAGGCCAAGGGATGGATACAGCGCGAGGTCTTGCCGCGGGGGCGCCGCCGCTTGGTTCTCACGGTTGAAGGCGAAGCGGTTTTGACCAGCATGGCGCCCTCTATTTATGAGCTGCGTGACAAGATGCTGGCGAAACTTTCGCCAGAAGAAAACGTGGAGTTCAGCCGGCTGCTCAAAAAATTCGTTCACCTCAACAACGACCAGAGCCGAGCGCCGCTTCAAGTGCTCAAGATTGCCTGAGTTCAGCGCATAAAAAAGCCCGCATCAAGCGGGCTTTTTAACGATTGAACGAGCGTGTAATCAGCTGTGGAACTTCATCATCAGCGGCACGATCAGCAGGGCCACGATGTTGATGATCTTGATCAGCGGGTTGATGGCGGGGCCGGCGGTGTCTTTGTAGGGGTCGCCCACGGTGTCGCCGGTGACGGCAGCCTTGTGGCTTTCAGAACCTTTGCCGCCGTGGTGGCCGTCTTCAATGTATTTCTTGGCGTTGTCCCAGGCGCCGCCGCCCGTGCACATCGAGATCGCCAGAAACAGACCGGTGACGATGGTACCCATCAGCAAGCCACCCAAAGCGGCGGGACCCAGCAGCAGACCGACCAGAATCGGCACCACGACGGGCAGCAGCGATGGGATCATCATTTCCTTGATCGCGGCTTTGGTCAGCATGTCGACGCAGGTGTCGTACTCCGGCTTACCGGTGCCTTCCATGATGCCTTTGATATCGCGGAACTGGCGCCGCACTTCGACCACCACCGAACCGGCGGCGCGGCCCACGGCTTCCATCGCCATGGCCCCGAACAGGTAGGGAATCAGGCCGCCAATGAAGAGGCCGATGATGACCATCGGGTTGCTCAAGTCAAAGGTGATGGCTTTGCCATAGGCTTCGAGCTTGTGCGTGTAGTCGGCAAACAGCACCAGCGCGGCCAAGCCGGCTGAGCCGATGGCGTAGCCTTTGGTGACGGCTTTGGTGGTGTTGCCCACAGCGTCCAGCGGGTCGGTCACAGCGCGGACGCTGGCCGGCATGTCGGCCATCTCGGCGATGCCACCGGCGTTGTCGGTGATCGGGCCGTAAGCGTCTAGCGCCACCACAATACCGGCCATGCTCAGCATGGAGGTTGCGGCAATCGCAATGCCGTACAGCCCGGCCAGTTGGTAGGACACCCAAATAGCGATGCAGACACACACCACCGGCCAGGCGGTGGAGCGCATGGACACGCCGAGACCGGCAATGATGTTGGTGCCGTGGCCCGTGGTCGACGACTGGGCAATGTGCTTGACCGGCGGGTACTGCGTGCCGGTGTAGTACTCGGTGATCCAGACCAGCGCACCGGTCAACACCAGGCCGACGGTGCAGGCACCGAACAGAGCCATCTGGCTGCCAACAGCCTTGATGGCGTTGTCAGGCATCAACCAGGTCGTGACGAAGTAAAAGGCGATCAGCGACAAGCCGCCAGCAACAGCCAGACCTTTGTACAGCGCAGGCATGACGTTGGTCATGCCGGGTGTAGCCTTGACAAAGAAGCAGCCGATGATGGACGCGATGATCGAGACCGCACCTAAGGCCAGCGGATAAACCACGGCACTGGTGCCGGCGCTGGTGATCAGTAGGGCGCCCAGCACCATGGTCGCAATCAGCGTCACGGCATAGGTTTCAAACAAGTCGGCAGCCATACCCGCGCAGTCGCCGACGTTGTCGCCGACGTTGTCGGCAATCACGGCGGGGTTGCGTGGGTCGTCTTCCGGAATACCGGCTTCGACCTTGCCGACCAAGTCCGCACCGACGTCAGCGCCTTTGGTGAAAATACCGCCGCCGAGTCGCGCAAAGATCGAAATCAGCGACGAGCCGAAAGCAAAACCGATCAGCGGGTTCAGCAAGTTGGCCAGATTGGTGGCCGGCGTGTAATTGCCGTTGCCGACCAGAAACCAGTAAAAACCGGTGACACCCAGCAAACCCAGGCCGACCACCAACATGCCGGTGATGGCACCGCCGCGAAAAGCGACGTCCAGGGCGGGGCCAATGCCGCGCGTGGCGGCCTGGGCGGTGCGCACATTGGCGCGCACCGAGACATTCATGCCGATGAAGCCGCAAGCGCCCGACAGCACAGCGCCAACGACAAAGCCGATGGCACTAGAGACGTCCAGAAAAATGCCGATCAATATCGCCAGGACGACGCCGACGATGGAGATGGTGGTGTATTGACGAGCCAGATAAGCGGCCGCACCTGTTTGAATAGCGGCGGCGATTTCTTGCATGCGCGGGTTGCCCGCGTCTTGGGACAGGATCCAGCTGCGGGCCCAGACGCCGTAACCGACGGCGATGAGTCCACACGCTAGCGCCAAAATGAGCGCTGAGTTGCCAAGCATAGGTTTTCTCCAGTTGTTGTCTTGAGGATTTCGGTGCAACGCCGGGGCGAACACCGCCTTGCGTTGCTTCCTCAACCCCGAATCAGAACCCGGAGGAGATTGGCCAACTTCTGAAATTTACCGCCAAAACATGAAAAATCTGGTTTCTGTCAGGACTGGATCAGTAAAATGAGGGTAAATACCGATCAATCCGCAGCTGTTAAGTCGCGTCGGCACCTCATTCACAACTCCAACGTACGTCAGGAACCCTTCATTTCATGTCTTTATCCAAAGTAACCCCCGGAAAAAATGCCCCCGATTCGTTCAACGTGATCATCGAGATCCCGATGGACGCCGATCCGGTGAAATACGAAGTTGATAAAGAGACCGGTGCCATTTTTGTGGACCGCTTCATGAGCACCTCCATGCACTACCCGACCAACTATGGTTACGTGCCTAAAACGCTGAGCGGCGATGGCGACCCGGTTGACGTGCTGGTGATCACGCCCGTGCCTCTTATTCCTGGCGTGGTGGTGACCTGCCGTGCCATCGGCATTTTGAAAATGACCGATGAAGCCGGTGAAGACGGCAAGGTCTTGGCCGTGCCCATCGACAAGAAGTGCTCGCTGTACACCCAATGGCAAAAGCCGGAAGACATGAATCCGCTGCGCCTGAAAACCATTGCCCATTTCTTTGAGCACTACAAGGACTTGGAAGACGGCAAATGGGTGAAGATTCAAGGCTGGGAAGGCCCTGAAGCTGCCCACAAAGAAATCATGGACGGCATTGCGGCTTACAACAAAACGCAGGAAGCCTGATTTTCTTCTCCTTCTTGGAATGTTCTTGAAAGCGCCTGCAACTTGCGAGTTGCAGGCGCTTTTTTCATGCTGAGTCACGGTGATACACCGCCGCCATGGCAAGCCAAGCGCGGCCATCCATGAGCCCGTCATGGCGAGCGCAGCGCGGCCTCCACTGACTCTGTCATGGCGAGCGCAGCGCGGCCATCCATCTTCGAGGCGCGCGGTGATGGACTGCCGCGCTACGCTCGCAGTGACGGAAATGTGTCATGGCAAGCCAAGCGCGGCCATCACTGGCTCTGTCATGGCAAGCCAAGCGCGGCCATCAAAGACCCCGTCATGGCGAGCGCAGCGCGGCCATCCATCTTCGATGTGCGCGGTGATGGACTGCCACGCTACGCTCGCAGTGACGGAAATGTGTAATGGCAAGCCAAGCGCGGCCATCAAAGACCCCGTCATGGCGAGCGCAGCGCGGCCATCCATCTTCGAGGTGCGCGGTGATGGACTCCCGCACTTCGCTCGCAGCGACGGCATTTTTGGCTTGTTGTTCACGGTCTGCGTGCAGTTTCGGGTTGCATTTAGAAAGCTTGCGCTGGCACGATCTCAAACCTGGCCTCGTCCACTCGCCTACCCAAGGGCTTGAGCGCCGCGCGGATGGCGTCACTTTCTGCTTTTTCCCAGAGGGTGATCATTTGCTGCGTGCCGCCGGCTTCGTCATCGCCTGTGCCGGTTGAGTTGTTCGATGAATCATCCGCTTCGTCATCTTCGCTCGGCTCGTTCAGGGCTTGCGCCAGCATATAGGCTTGCAGCGAAGGCAGGACATACTCAGGGCCGCCCAAGGCGAATTCAAGCGCCATTCGAAAGCGCAGCTCTGCCGCTGCGCGCTGGTCTGCACTGAGACCAGAATCTTCGATCAGTTGGACGATGTAGGGCGGGCGGGCGGCGTTGTTGGTTGACATGGTGTTCTTTCAGTGCGCAGCGGCTCAGTTGGCGCTATATTGGAGAGCAGGATTTTGATTGTCCCTGAAAGGTTTTTTCGATGGCTATAGGTTGGTTGACTGTTTTGCAAAGTGTTCCTTGGTCTGAGGTGGTGCGTAATGCGCCAAAGGTCGCCGCTGGCGCTAAAAAACTCTGGGGTTCGGTGGCCAACAAGGATGGGGTGGATCACGCGGCCGATCTGGAGGAGCAGTCACGGCAGCCGCCCGAGCACTTGACGCTGGGTAATTTGCAGTCACAGATTGCGACTTTGCAATCGGTGGCGGGCGAGTTACAGCACCAACTGTCAGAGTCAACGCGCTTGATCACGTCTTTGGCCGAGCAAAACGCGCAATTGATTCAGCGCATCGAAGCCATGCGCAAGCGCACAGTGCGTTTCGGTGCCGCGCTGATTTTGGTCGGCGTGGCTGCAGCCGCTGCGCTCTGGTTGGGATTGCGCTGAAGGCTTATGTGGCGGGCTTGGCCGGCTTGAACGGATTGCGCCGCTCGAGGTCTTCCATGTAGTTGGCAATGCCTTGGCCTTCGCGCTCCAAAAAACGCTCGACAGCATCGGCAAATGACGGATGCGCCAACCAATGTGCGCTGGTAGTTTTGACAGGCAACAACGCCCGCGCCATCTTGTGCTCGCCTTGCGCGCCACCTTCAAAGCTGTCAAAACCGTGCGCGATGCACCACTGCAAAGGCTGGTAATAACAAGCCTCAAAGTGCAGGCAATCGACCCGTTCGAGCGCGCCCCAATAGCGACCGTAAGCGGTTTTGTGTTCTTTTTCAGAGGCCGTCGATAACCCGTCATGTGAGGGTGTGTCAGCACTCAGTGCAATCAAACTACTGGCCATCGGCACGCCTTCCCGCTCAGCCACAAACAGCAGCCAGTTTTCCGGCATGGTCTTGGCCATGCGCACGAAAAAATCACGGCTCAGATAAGGCGCATTGCCATGTTCAAGATACGTGCGTTCGTAGCAGCGGTAGAAGAAATCCCAATCTTCAACGCTGATGTCAGCGCCGCGTGACCAGCGGAAAACCACACCTGCCTCAGCCACCTTGCGCCGCTCCTGGCGAATTTTCTTGCGCTTTTCCTGATTCAAAGAGGCCAGAAACTCATCGAAATCTTTAAATTTTGCGGGGGGCAGCGCAGCACGCGAAGCGACAGGCGTGGGGGCCAAGGTTTCCCCGCCGGGCCTCCCCAAGGGGAAAAGCGCCCCTCTCTCTAGTTCATGGGGCAGCGCAGCACGCGAAGCGACAAGCGTGGGGGCTACATTCTTCCAGTGGAATTGGATGGTGTGCCGCAGCATCAGCCCCGCCTCCGCACAAGCGGTGATGTCCTCGTCGGCCGCAAACAGCAAATGCAGCGACGAGAGCTGCTCGGCTTCACACCAAGCCATGAGCGCCTTGACCAGCATCACGCGTGATGTGGCGTCTCTGGCCAACAGCCGTGGGCCGGGCACGGGTGTGAAAGGCGGCGCCACCACGGCCTTGGGGTAATAGTCCATGCCGTGTTGCTGGTAGGCATTGGCCCAGGCCCAGTCAAAAACGTACTCGCCATAGGAGTGAGTTTTAAGGTACAGCGCACACGCTGCTATCAAGGTTTCGCCGGCGTAGAGCGCCACAAAGCGCGGTGTCCAACCGGTCTCGGGCGAAGCACTGCTGCTGGCGTGCATGGCCGCCAAATAGGCATGCCGCATGAAGGGGTTCAGCATGCCCGCCGGATTTTGCAGCGCTAGCAAGCCGTCCCAGGCATGGGCCTCGACCTCCAGAGGTGAATCGAAGACCCGAATGACATAATCGTTGACGTTATTTTTCAATGGCTCTTTTTTCATTGACTGTCTGCCCATGCTACTGAAGATTTGCGTTGCCCAACTGAATTATGTTGTGGGTGACATGACGGGAAATGCCCGCAAGATCATTGATGCTGCACGCCAAGCCTATGCCGACGGTGCACGCTTGGTGCTCACACCCGAACTGGCCATTTGCGGTTATGCCGCTGAAGATCTTTTTTTGCGCCCGGCTTTTATCCAAGCCTGCGATGATGCCGTGGATGTTGTAGCCCGTGAGCTGGCCGGGTTAAAGGGCTTGGCCGTAGTGGTGGGAAGCCCGAGCCGTGGCGATGCCGGACTGGGTCTGCGCACCCGCAGCGTGACGGTGCCACAGCTCAGCAACGCTGCGCATGTGCTGCAAGAGGGCCGTCGCACGCACACCTATGCCAAACGCGAGCTGCCCAATTACCAGGTCTTTGATGAGCGGCGTTATTTCACGCCTGGCCAGGGCAGCTGCGTTTTTCAGGTGGGCGAGGGCACTGACCGCATGTCAGTGGGTCTGCTGATCTGCGAAGACGCTTGGTTTGACGAGCCGGCGCAGTTGGCCAAGGACGCGGGCGCCGAGTTGCTTGCGGTCATCAATGCCTCGCCTTTTCATGGCGGCAAGGGTGCTGAGCGCGAAGACATGATGCGCCAACGTGCGCTGGCCACGGGCTTGCCGCTGGTGTTTGCCCATTTGGTCGGCGGTCAAGACGAGGTGGTCTTTGAAGGCCACTCGTTCGCCGTGCAAGCTGACGGTACGTTGGCCGGGCGGGCTGTGAGCTTTCAAGAAGCGCTGTTTGACGTGACTGCAGCACGCTCGTCGGTTGACACGCTGACCTTGACGGCTGACACGGCCCCGGGGCGCAGTATCGAAGCGGACCTGTGGGGCGCGCTGGTGCTGGGAGTGCGTGATTACCTCGGCAAAAACCGCTTCCCCAGCGCGATTTTGGGGTTGTCTGGCGGCATTGATTCTGCCTTGGTGCTGGCCATCGCGGTGGATGCGCTGGGTGCTGAAAAAGTGCGTACGGTGATGATGCCGTCGCCTTACACCGCCGATATTTCATGGATTGACGCACGCGAGATGGCCGAGCGCATGAACGTGCGGTATGACGAAATCTCCATCACCCCGCAGTTCGAGGCTTTCAAGGCTTCTTTAGCCGGAGAATTCAAAGGCTTGCCTGAAGACGCGACAGAAGAGAATATCCAGGCGCGCATTCGCGGTGTTTTTCTCATGGCGCTGTCGAATAAGCTCGGCTCTATCGTGTTGACCACGGGCAACAAGAGCGAGATGGCCACGGGTTATTGCACGCTTTACGGCGACATGGCGGGCGGTTTTGCGGTCATCAAGGATTTGCTGAAAACCACGGTCTTCAAGCTGGCGCGCTGGCGCAACGAGAACAACCCCTACGGCACCTGCGACAGCCCGATTCCGGAGCGCATCATCACGCGACCGCCCAGTGCTGAATTGCGCGCCGATCAGACCGACCAAGACAGCCTGCCGCCTTACGAGATACTCGACGCGATCTTGACCCGCTACATGGAAAATGATCAAAGCATCGAGAGCATGGTGGCGGAGGGCTTTGATGCTGCGGTGGTCGAGCGCATCACGCGCTTGATTAAGATCAACGAGTACAAACGGCGGCAGGCGCCCATCGGTATTCGGGTTAGCCATCGGAGCTTCGGCAAGGATTGGCGCTATCCTGTCACCAGTCAATTTCGGGCGTAAGCTTTGACCCTATTTCAAAATCTCAACGGAGCCATTCAGTGAAGCAAATTACAGCCATCCTCAAACCTTTCAAGCTCGAAGAAGTTCGCGAGGCCTTGGCCGAATGTGGCGTGACCGGACTGACCGTGACAGAAGTCAAGGGCTTTGGTCGCCAAAAAGGCCACACTGAGCTGTACCGCGGCGCCGAGTATGTGGTCGATTTTTTGCCCAAGGTCAAGGTTGAAGTGGTTGTGAAAACCGACGATGTAGAGCGTTGTGTGGACGCCATCGTGCGCGCCGCCCGAACCGGCAAAATTGGTGACGGTAAAATTTTCGTCACCAGCGTTGAACGTGTTGTGCGCATTCGCACCGGCGAAGAAGACGAAACTGCGGTCTGAGCGCCGCGCGTCAGGACTGGATTTAGATCTGGTCTAGTTTTGGGTTTTCGGAGGCGAGTCCAGCTTCCGTTACCAGCGTTTCAAGCAGGGTTGCTGCATCGGTGCTGGTGCGGATCAAGTCCATCTGCCATTCGTTCATGAAGCCCTGCTTCACGGCAGAATTCAAAAACACCAGCAAGCTGTCGTAATAGCCGTTCAGGTTCAACAGGCCGACCGGCTTGCCGTGATAACCCAGCTGGCGCCAAGTCCAGACTTCAAAAAACTCTTCGAAAGTGCCAATACCGCCGGGCAGCGCCAAAAACGCATCGGCGTGCTCGGCCATGATGCGTTTGCGTTCATGCATGGTGTCCACCACATGCAGTTCTGTGCAGCCGGTGTGCGCCCATTCTTTGTCAACCAAGGCCTTGGGGATCACGCCAATCACACGGCCACCCGCTTGCAGGCAGGCATCAGCCATGAGGCCCATCAAACCGTTGTGACCACCGCCGTAGACGAGTTGTCCGCCGTGCTCAGCAATCCAGCGGCCGACCTGTTGGGCGACGGCGGCGTAAGCTGGCTCAGCACCCGGCCGCGAGCCGCAATAAACACACACAGAAAATGCCGGACTTTTGCTCATACTTATGCCGTCAAGCGCTGGAACAGCGCCGTTAACCAAACACCGCTGCACAGCAGCAAGCACAGCAAGACGGCGGCGCTGCCGATGTCTTTGGCACGTTTGGACAAGTCATGCCACTCCGGGCCGACCCGGTCAATGGCGCTTTCTACTGCGGTGTTGAGAAGTTCAACCACCATCACCAGCACTAGGCAAGCAACTAGCAACGCGATTTCAACCCAGTTGTGACCTAGCCAGAAAGCGACTGGAAATAAAAAGATGCTGACAATGGCTTCTTGCCTAAACGCAGTCTCGTGCCAGCCTGCACGTAAGCCCGCCAGCGAATAGCCAGCCGCATGCCAGATGCGGGACAGGCCTTTGCGTAGCTTTTGAGGGTTGACCGGAGTGCTTGTCATGAAGTTTTTTTGACGGGAGGGTGTTGAAATGTCACCAGCCGGGTGCCCGAAAAGGCGTCATGCCAGAACTGGCGTCTCGGGTGAAAGCGCGACAAGACGGCCCAGATAGCGATCCAGCCACCGGCCAGAACCAGCGCTTCTTTCACGTTGACACCGAAGAGCCAACTCACAACCAAAGGGGGTAGAAACCACACCCAGCTCAATGTGTAGCGCAGCAGCGCACGCCGTTGGCTGATGTTCTTTCCCTGAAGATCAGTGACGCGAATATTCCAAGTTTTCATGGCCAGCGTTTGGCCGTGCGCCCAGAACCAAACGAAGTAAATGCCAAACACCAAGAACAAGAAAGCCTGCTGCCCATGCCGGTTGTCCATGGCGTTGCGGGTCTGTGTCAAGGTGCTGAAAAGATAGTCGGCGATGAACATCACGCCAAACATTAACAGCCCCTCGTACAGCCAGCAGGCCATGCGCCTGCGCAATGAGGGAGTTTTGAATTCATCAAGCATGAATAGAGTGCCGTTTGTTGGGTTTGGACTGGCTCAGCCTCAGTCCCTGATTTTGGCTGGCAGTGTGGATCACGCTGCCGTGCTGCAACTCAATGGTCTGTGGTGACAGGACTGTCGCTACCGGCCGTAGAGTCAGCCGGCATTTTAGGTGGCTTAGTCGTTGCAGTTGCCGGAGCCGCCATTGTGGCCAGTTTTTTCTGGGAGACTGGTCGTATGGCTGTGGCTGCACCCGTTGGTGGACGCGCGGCTGTATTGGCTAATTTTTTCTTTTCCTCAGCGCTCAGCGACTGGTACGCGTCCCACTTGGCTTTCTTTTCTGCGGCCGTCAATTCGTGGGAAAGCTCATTGGTGGTGGCGAAATTGAGTCTGGCTTCGGCCCGTTCGCGGTTACTGAGTGCACCCCATGCGGCCATGCGGCTGCGCATGTTGGCCTTGTCGTCGTCGGACAAAGAGGGGTAGTTGCGGGAGACTTCCAGCCATTTGCGCTGCTGTCCAATGCTGAGTGAATCCCAGCTACGGGCCAAGGGTTGCAACGCCTTTTGCTGCTGAGGGGTTAGTTTGGACCAACCTGATTTGGCATCCCCTGTTTTTTTGGGATTGGCTGGATCCGTTTTTGTGGTGGTTGTGGGGGGTGTTCGCTCCGATTGGCTGAAGCTCGGTGACGCCAAGAGCGCAAAAACCGCCAACATCAATGGCGCAGCCAGATGCCTCCTGAGCCAAGTCAGGGAATTGCAGAGATGAGGCTGGGCAATCATCAAGACTGATTCGTCCTTAAAGTTCAGCTTTGAGAAATTCGATAAAACCTGGGTCTGCAAACGCGGCAGGTGGCAAAACATCCGTGAGAATGGCGACATCGACCTCTGCTAACTCTCGGGCACGGTTGTCGTTTTGTATGGAATTGATGAACAGCAAACCGACGACCAAGGCGATCAAAGGCACGATAGAGCCGATTCGGCCCCACAAACCCAGACCTTCTTCATGACCCCATGTCAGTGCAGCAGTCCCGCCATTGGGGACCACGCTATGAGCCGATTTCATTTTTGAAATCTTGCGCTGAGACAGCGCTTGAATACGTGCAACCCGTAAACGCTCAGAAATGTCGTGCGGCAATTCATCCGTCCCTAAGCTCAGGTAGGAAGCGAGTTTTAGCCCTTGACGGTCTTGGAGAGCCGCAGTCCTGTTAAGTAGTGCATTTGTCATCATTTAATCCCTTTGGCTCTCAGAGCCTTACTGAGGGCTAGAACCGCACGTGAACAATGTGTTTTAACACTGCCTTCCGAGCAACCCATAGCCGAAGCTGTTTCAGCAACATCCATCTCCTCCCAGTAACGCATGAGAAAGGCTTCTCGTTGACGTCCCGGCAATTGTTGTATCTGTAATTCAATTTCACGCATGATTTGCGCCCGCTCTGTCGCATCTTGCGCACTTTCCGTTCCTTCGGACGCAGTCAAGCTTTCCAAAGTTTCCAGAAGATCAAAATCACCATCTTCTCCGGACGACTCAAAGTCGTTCATGTTGGAAAAAAGGGCATTGCGGGTTTTGCGCCGACGAAACCAGTCCAGCGTATTGTTGGACAGGATGCGTTGAAACAGCATGGGCAGCTCAGCGGCCGGTTTGTCACCGTAATGCTGAGCCAGCTTCATCATGGTGTCTTGCACGATGTCTAGGGCCGCTTCCTCCTCGCGCACGTGGTACATGCTGCGTTTGAAAGCGCGTTTTTCAACGCTCTTGAGGAAGTCAGAAAGTTCTTGTTCAGTTGCCAACGGTGATGAGTTCCGGTTGTCCCTAGGTCGTTCTTTGGCGAGTCGTTATTTTGATCTGCCAGAACACGAACTCAGGCGCGGATGCCATAATACGCGTTGCAATTTAAAAGGCAAACGGGTCATGACTCGGCGAAATATAAGTTCGCTCATGGTTATGGTCTCAAGTCTCGACGCTGTTTCACGAGAACGGGCGAAGAGGCACCCAAGTTATTTCGTTAGAGAAATTCACAAAGGTTCATCATGGAAATCTCCAAAGCGGAAATAGCTTCCGCAGCAGCTGCATCGCTGCACACCGACGACAAAAATTCCGAGCTGATGGGCTCCGAAATCCTGGTTCGCGCACTTCAGCTTGAAAACGTCAAGCACATCTGGGGTTACCCCGGCGGCGCAGTCCTCTATATTTACGACGCTTTCTACAAACAAGACACGATTCAGCACGTGCTGGTGCGCCATGAGCAGGCGGCCGTTCACGCGGCTGATGGCTACGCCCGCGCTACCGGCGAAGTCGGCGTGGCGCTGGTGACGTCCGGCCCGGGCGTGACGAATGCCGTGACCGGCATTGCAACAGCCTACATGGACAGCATCCCGATGGTCATCATCACCGGTCAAGTGCCCACGCACGCGATTGGTCTGGACGCCTTCCAAGAGTGCGACACCGTGGGCATCACCCGCCCAATCGTCAAGCACAACTTTTTGGTCAAGGATGTGCGTGACTTGGCTGTCACTATCAAGAAGGCTTTCCACATTGCTCGCACCGGACGTCCCGGCCCGGTGGTGGTGGATATTCCGAAGGATGTTTCCTTCAAGAAATGCGCGTTTCATTACCCGGACACGGTTGAGATGCGCAGCTACAACCCGGTGCGCAAAGGCCACAGCGGACAAATCCGCAAGGCCTTGCAGCTGTTGTTGGCGGCCAAGCGTCCTTACATTTACACCGGCGGCGGCGTGCTGTTGAGCAACGCTTCGGAAGAGCTGCGCACGCTGGTGAACATGCTCGGTTATCCGTGCACCAACACCTTGATGGGCTTGGGTGCGTACCCGGCCAGCGACCCGAAGTTTCTGGGTATGTTGGGCATGCACGGCACGGTCGAAGCCAACAACGCTATGCAACACTGCGACGTTTTGCTGGCTGTGGGCGCCCGTTTTGATGACCGCGTGATTGGCAACCCCAAGCACTTTGCGCAAAACGAACGCAAGATCATTCACATTGACATTGACCCGTCCAGCATCTCGAAGCGCGTCAAGGTCGATGTGCCTATCGTCGGTGACGTCAAGGACGTACTGACAGAACTGATCGCCATGATTCGTGAGTCGGCTCTCAAGCCGGATGCGAATGCCTTGGGCGGCTGGTGGGACACCATAGCCGGCTGGCGCAAGCGCGACTGCATGAAGTACAGCCTCGGCAGCGGCGATGTGATCAAGCCGCAGTACGTCGTCGAAACCCTCTGGAACATGACCAAGGACGCAGACACCTACATCACCTCTGACGTCGGTCAGCATCAGATGTGGGCCGCGCAATATTACAAGTTTGACGAGCCGCGCCGCTGGATTAATTCCGGTGGTTTGGGCACCATGGGTGTGGGCATTCCTTACGCGATGGGCGTCAAGCTGGGTCGTCCTGACAGCGAAGTTTTCTGCGTCACCGGTGAGGGCTCAGTACAGATGTGCATCCAGGAACTCTCGACTTGCCTGCAGTACAACACGCCGATCAAGATCGTCGCGTTGAACAACCGCTACCTCGGCATGGTGCGTCAGTGGCAAGAAGTTGAGTACGCCGGCCGCTACAGCAGCAGCTACATGGATGCGCTGCCAGACTTCGTGAAATTGGCCGAGGCTTATGGCCATGTCGGCATGCTGATCGAGCGTCCTGAAGATGTCGAGCCAGCGCTGCGTGAAGCGCGCCGACTGAAGGACCGCACGGTCTTTATGGACTTCCGCACAGACCCGACCGAGAACGTCTTTCCGATGGTTCAGGCTGGCAAGGGCATCACCGAAATGCTGCTGGGGAGCGAGGACCTTTAATTTTTAAAGCGCTTGCCGCTTTATTCAAGCGAGGCGTTGAGGCATAGATTGCTTTTTCGCCCCGATCCATTGACCCGATTCAAGACGAATCTATTGCCTGCCGAGCCTGCACATTACCGTGTGCAGGGGAGGGCAGCGAAAAGAGGAATCCATTTATATGAAACACATCATTGCTGTCCTGCTCGAAAACGAACCCGGTGCGCTGTCGCGCGTGGTCGGTCTTTTCTCTGCCCGTGGTTACAACATCGAGAGTCTGACTGTGGCGCCCACGGAAGACCCCAGCTTGTCGCGCATGACGATCCAAACCACGGGTTCGGACGACGTCATCGAACAGATCACCAAGCACCTGAACCGACTCATCGAAGTCGTCAAGGTGGTCGACCTGACCGAAGGCGCCTACACCGAGCGTGAACTCATGATGGTGAAGGTGCGCGCGGTTGGCAAAGAGCGTGAAGAAATGAAGCGCATGGCGGATATTTTTCGCGGCCGCATCATTGACGTCACTGAGAAAAGTTACACCATCGAGCTCACCGGTGACCTGACCAAGAACGATGCCTTTCTTGAGGCCATCGATCGCAGTGCCATTTTGGAAACTGTGCGAACGGGTGCGAGCGGTATTGGCCGAGGTGAGAGAATCTTGCGGGTCTAAAGTTGAGTTGTCCGTTCGCGCGTTTTCGACAGGCGGGGCGCGGACGGATTTTTGTGGCGATTGAGATTCATCGTTCGCCCTCAGCCTGTCGAAGGGCATTTTCGCCAAAACCTATTCGGAGATAAGAATGAAAGTTTTTTACGACAAAGATTGCGACCTGAGCCTGATCAAGGGCAAGACCGTCGCCATCCTCGGCTACGGCAGCCAAGGCCACGCGCACGCACAAAATTTGAACGACAGCGGCGTCAAGGTTGTGGTTGGTCTGCGCAAAGGTGGCGCTTCATGGGACAAAGTCGGCAAAGCCGGCCTGACCGTGATGGAAGTCAACGACGCTGTCAAGGCTGCCGATGTGGTCATGATCTTGCTGCCGGACGAGCAGATCGGCGAGGTTTACACCAACAACGTCGCACCGAACATCAAGCAGGGCGCTTCGCTGGCCTTCGCGCACGGTTTCAACGTGCATTACAACCAAGTCATCCCACGTGCTGACCTCGACGTCTGGATGGTCGCGCCAAAGGCCCCCGGCCACACTGTTCGTAACACCTACACCCAAGGTGGCGGTGTTCCGCATCTGGTTGCTGTGCATCAGGACAAGAGCGGCAAGGCCCGTAACTTGGCACTGTCCTACGCCATGGCCAATGGTGGCGGCAAGGCCGGCATCATCGAGACGAACTTCAAAGAAGAGACCGAAACCGATCTGTTCGGTGAGCAAGCCGTCTTGTGCGGCGGTGCCGTTGAACTCATCAAGATGGGTTACGAAACTCTGGTTGAAGCTGGTTACGCGCCTGAAATGGCTTACTTTGAGTGCTTGCACGAACTGAAATTGATCGTCGACCTGATCTATGAAGGCGGTATTGCCAACATGAATTACTCGATCTCGAACAACGCCGAATACGGCGAGTACGTGACCGGCCCTGAAGTCATCAACGAACAGTCTCGCGAAGCCATGCGCAATGCGCTGAAGCGTATTCAGAACGGTGAATACGCCAAGATGTTCATCTTGGAAGGCCGCACCAACTACCCTAGCATGACCGCGCGTCGCCGTAACACCGCCGATCACAGCATCGAAGTGGTGGGTGCTCAACTGCGCGCCATGATGCCTTGGATTGCCAAAAACAAGCTCGTCGACCAGACTCGCAACTGATGCAGAGCGGGCCTTCTTGGTCCGTCCTGTGATTTGCAAAAGCCGCGCAAGCGATTGCGCGGCTTTTTTATTTGAAGTCCCTGCAAGTAGGCTCGGTTCAGCCTCAGATTCGTCGTTTGGTATCCTCCTTGCATAACGAAGTATTCCTTTTGTTTTTATAAATGCAGTTCGGCAACAGGTGGGTGTTTGGCCTGCTACTGACGAACTGGCGTTTAACCCGACCAGGAGCGTGTCCCATGAGTGATAGTGAAGATTCTGAATTGACGCCTGACGAAGTCTTGTCGCGTAAGCGCAGCAAGGGTCTTTATATTCTGCCTAATTTGTTCACCCTGGCAGCCTTGTTCGGTGGCTTTTATGCGATCGTCATGGCCATGAATGGCCGATTTGACCAAGCTGCCATCGGCGTATTTTGTGCGATGGTGTTGGACAGTCTGGATGGCCGCGTAGCGCGGATGACAAATACGCAGAGCGCCTTTGGGGAACAGATGGATTCGCTGTCTGACATGGTGTCTTTTGGCGCAGCACCGGCGCTGATTGCTTACGTTTGGGCACTCACCAGTCTAGGTCGTTGGGGTTGGATTGCGGCCTTTGTTTATTGCGCCTGTGCTGCTTTGCGGTTGGCGCGTTTCAATGTCAATACCGCTGTCGTTGACAAGCGGTTTTTCCAAGGATTGCCTTCACCCGCGGCGGCGGCATTGGTGGCCGGTTTTATCTGGCTGATGACCGACATTGGTGTGGCAGGTGTGGACGTGCGATGGTTCATGTTTGGGTTGATGCTTTATTCGGGCTTGACGATGGTCACCAACGTGCCCTTTTATAGCTTCAAGGATTTGAGTTTCAAGCGCAGCGTGCCTTTCGTGGTGATCGTTCTACTCGCTTTGGGCATTGCGGTCATCAACATTCATCCGCCGATCGTGATGTTCGCTTTGTTCGTGATTTACGGTTTTTCGGGTTATGCACTGTATGGCTGGCGCAAAACCAAAGGATTGCAGACCAGCGTGATTTCAACCTCAACGGATGAACCCGATGAGCGCGGTCTGCACAAATAAGACCATGATGGCTATCGCCGCTGATCTGATTGACCGCCCAGATTTTGTGATACATTGATCGATATGAATTTAACTGTGCTAGCCCTACTGCCATCTCCCTTCGGGCGGAGACGGTAGCGCACGCGCGTTAACCCATCAACGGCCCGTCTGCATCAGCAACGGGCCGTTTTGCATTGGTCAGCTAATTTTTGTTCTTTAACTTTTCACCCTGTCGAGATAAAAATGTTGAACACACCTTCAAGCAAATACAAAGCCTTCACACCGGTTCATTTGACAGACCGTACTTGGCCGGATGCCGTTCTGACGGAAGCCCCGATTTGGTGCAGTGTCGACTTGCGCGACGGTAACCAAGCGCTTATTGAGCCGATGGATATTCCCCGCAAGCTCAAGATGTTTGAGACTCTGGTGAAGATCGGTTTCAAAGAAATCGAAGTCGGGTTCCCGTCGGCTTCACAAACAGAATATGACTTTTTGCGTCGCTTGATCGACGAGAGCCTGATCCCGGACGACGTCACGATTCAGGTGCTGACACAGGCACGTGAGCCTTTGATTCGACGCACTTTTGAAGCGCTTGAGGGGGCTAAGAAAGCCATCGTCCATCTCTATAACGCGACGGCACCCGTCATGCGCCGGGTTGTGCTGGGCATGAATGAAGACGAGATCGTCGAACTCGCCACTGGCAACGCCCGCTTGTTTCAGCAACTGGCAGCAGCTCAACCGGCGACACACTGGACTTTTCAATACTCGCCTGAGATGTGGTCTGGCACCGAGCTGGCATTTTCCAAGCGCGTGGTTGATGCTGTCACTGACGTGTGGCAACCAACACCTGAGCACAAGTGCATCATCAACTTGCCGTCGACGGTCGAGCATTCAACGCCGAATATTTTTGCCGACATGATGGAGTGGATGCACCGGCATTTGGCGCGGCGTGACGCGATCGTGATCTCGGTTCATCCCCACAACGACCGTGGCACCGGCACTGCCGCCGGTGAGCTGGCGCTGATGGCCGGCGCTGACCGGATTGAAGGCTGCTTGTTTGGCAATGGCGAACGCACTGGTAATGTCGATTTGGTGAATATTGCGCTGAATCTTTACACGCAGGGCGTGTCACCTGGCCTCGACTTTTCGGACATTGATGAGGTTCGGCGCACGGTCGAGTACTGCAATCAGTTGCCTGTGCATCCAAGGCATCCTTATGCCGGTGATTTGGTTTACACCTCGTTTTCAGGCTCGCACCAAGACGCTATCAAAAAAGCCTTCGCAGCGCGCCGTGAAGATGACATCTGGGACATGCCGTATTTACCGATTGACCCGATGGACCTCGGTCGCAGTTACGAGGCTGTGATTCGCGTCAACAGCCAGTCTGGTAAAGGTGGCATTGCGTATCTTCTTGAAAACGAATTTGGCCTTGAGTTGCCTCGGCGTCTTCAGATCGAGTTCAGTCAAGTGGTGCAAGCGGTGATGGACACCAGTGGCAAGGAGCTCACGGCGCAAGATCTGTTCAGACTGTTTCAGCTGACCTATGGACTTCAGACCGTGGTGGCGCCTGAACGTTTGATGATCGAAGAAAGCACGCAGGCAGAGGGGAAGCTGTTCGGCATCAAGGCCGACGTGCGCTTGGGGACTCAGCTGCACACAATTCAGGGTAGCGGTACCGGGCCGATTGATGCCTTTGTGGCAGGGCTGATGGCGGCCACCGGCCAACAGGTTCGCGTGCTAGATTACCGCGAACACGCTATCGGATCGGGCGCCAGCGCGCAGGCTGTGGCTTACCTTGAGTTGCGCATCAACGAGGAAACGCTTTTCGGTGTTGGCATGGATGGCAACATTGTGTCGGCCTCACTCAAGGCCATCGTTTCAGGGTTGCAACGAAGCCAAGCTGGACGTGGCGATTTGGCCCTTGCCAGCGCTACCATTGCAGAATGACAGATTGAATTAGCTCACCAGATTTCAGGAGACACGATATGACCGACAAACTGATTATTTTTGACACCACCTTGCGCGATGGTGAACAGTCGCCTGGTGCGTCTATGACGCGTGATGAAAAGTTGCGCATTGCGCGCCAGCTTGAGCGGCTTAAAGTCGATGTGATCGAAGCCGGTTTTGCTGCCAGCTCGAACGGTGACTTTGATGCTGTGCAGGCGATCGCCAATGCGATCAAGGACTCGACCATCTGCTCGCTTGCTCGGACCAATGACCGTGATATTTCACGCGCAGCCGAGGCCCTGAAGGGCGCAAATTCCTCGCGCATCCATACCTTCATCGCCACCAGTCCTTTACACATGGAGAAAAAACTCCGCATGTCGCCAGAGCAGGTGTTGGAGCAGGCCAAACTGTCCGTTCGATTTGCCCGCAATTTGGTCGCGGATGTCGAGTTCAGCGCGGAAGACGGCTATCGCAGCGAGATCGATTATCTCTGCCGCGTGATCGAAGCGGTCATCAACGAAGGTGCGACCACCATCAACGTGCCTGACACTGTGGGTTACGCGATTCCAGAGCTCTACGGTAACTTCATCAAAACGCTGCGTGAGCGCGTCCCCAATAGCGACAAGGCGATCTGGTCTGTGCATTGCCACAACGACCTCGGGATGGCTGTGGCTAATTCGTTGGCCGGCGTGATGATTGGTGGCGCTCGTCAGGTCGAGTGCACGATCAATGGCTTGGGCGAACGCGCCGGTAATTGCGCACTTGAAGAAATCGTCATGGCGGTTAAAACGCGCCGTGATTATTTCAATCTGACCATGAACGTTGATGCCTTGCAGATCCTGGCGGCCAGCCGGATGGTGAGTCAAACAACTGGGTTTGTGGTTCAACCTAACAAAGCCGTGGTCGGCGCCAACGCATTTGCCCATGCCTCAGGTATCCATCAAGATGGCATGCTCAAGGCGCGAGAAACCTATGAGATCATGCGGGCCGAAGATGTTGGTTGGACGGCCAGCAAGATCGTGCTCGGCAAGCTCAGTGGCCGCAATGCCTTCAAGCAGCGCTTGCTCGATCTTGGTGTACAGATGGAAAGCGAGACCGACATTAACAGCGCCTTTGCTAAATTCAAAGAATTGGCTGATCGGAAAAGCGAGATTTTTGATGAAGATATCTTGGCGCTGGTCAGCGACGCCAGCATCTTGCACGAGCGTGAGCAGTACGGTTTTGTGGCTTTGTCGCAGCACAGTGAAACCGGTGAGCGGCCACAAGCCAGCGTCACTTTCACTGTCGATGGCAAGGAAGTTCAAGGCAGTTCGGACGGCAATGGCCCTGTCGATGCCTCACTTAAAGCCATCGAAACCCATGTCAAGAGTGGCGCCGAGATGGTTTTGTACTCGGTCAACGCCATCAGCGGATCGACCGAAAGCCAAGGCGAAGTCACGGTTCGTTTGCAAAGCAGTGGCAGGATCGTCAACGGCGTCGGTTCAGATCCGGACATCGTTGTCGCCTCAGCAAAAGCCTATCTGAGCGCCCTGAGTAAGCTTCACAGCAAGGCAGACCGGGTTCCTGCACAAGGCTAAAGACAGGCTTTGAGCGGCATTTTTGTAAAAACGGTAAAAAATAGCTTGCATTGCTTAAACTTAGGCGTTGAAATTCAGGTTGTCTAGTGCGTCGCAGTGCCGGCCGTCGTTTCACATGAAATAAGCCTCGCAAGTTTTTGATATTGCATGATTTTTTGTATTTGGATACACTCACGCACAGCCCGATACCCGTCATTTTATTTTTTATTCCCGAGAAGACCCAACGCCCATGCCTAAAACAACACTTCAGCGCATTGCTCAATTGGTGGGTGTCTGTGTTCTGGGGCTGTCTTTCAGTTTGCCTGCAGCCTATGCTGCAGCTGGGGATGGCGAGCGAAAGGTGTCAAAAAAGACCCGCATCACGAAGCCATTGAAGGCCACTGTTGCGCGTAAAAGAGTCAAGACCAGCATGGTTAAGCCAGTGGTACTTCGCAGCGCTACACCGCCAAAATTGTCTTTTGGGCAAATGGCGGGTTTGCACAGCGCATTGGACCCCCTGTCACTCAAATCAAGTGTGGCTCTTGTGATTGACCAAGACACCCAAGAAGTCTTGTTCAGCAAAAATGACCATGCCGTTTTGCCCATAGCATCGCTCACCAAGCTCATGACGGGCGTCGTCATCAGTGCTGCGAGCTTACCCATGAATGAAGTTCTGACCATCACCCAAGATGACGTCGACACTGAAAAAAACAGCAGTTCCCGCCTGCGCGTAGGTGCTTCGCTGACGCGTGGTGAACTGCTCCATCTGGCCTTGATGTCGAGTGAGAATCGTGCTGCACATGCGCTTGGGCGGACTTATCCAGGCGGTCTACAGACTTTTGTCGGACTGATGAATGCCAAGGCCAAAATGCTGGGGATGAAGGACACGCGTTATGTCGAGCCGACTGGTTTGTCCAGTCTTAATCAGTCGAGTGCCCAGGATCTTGCCACGCTTGTGAATGCTGCGCATGCTGATCCCGTGATGCGTGAACTGACAACGTCCTCAGGTTATCAAGTGGCGGTTGGTCGTCAGACCTTGCAATACAACAACACCAATCGTTTGGTGAGGAGTCCCAATTGGGACATCGGTCTGCAAAAGACAGGTTATATCTCAGAGGCTGGTCAGTGCCTGGTCATGCAGACAAAAATCGCCGGGCGCAAACTGATCATGGTTTTTCTCGATTCGGCCGGAAAGTTCAGTCGTATTGCGGATGCGGAGCGTGTCCGTCATTGGGTTGAATCGCTGCCTGTGGTGATTCAAAAAATCAAAGTGGCAGATTCGATCAAGCTGTCTGACGGTTAATCGACCTTCCGCCTTACGAGATTTTTTTATCTTGGCTGTAGCCAAGGTTCACAGATATCTCGTGCGCTGTAGCTTGGAGTTTGGGCAGCCAGCTTTCATCTAACCTGTCGGCGGGTGCAGAAATAGACAACCCGGCGATCAGCTTGTTTTGATCGTCATAAATCCCTGCTGCCATGCAGCGAACACCCAGTTCCAGTTCTTCATTGTCCCGAGCGATGCCGTATTGGCGTGCTTTGGACAACTCGCGTTCAAGCGTCGCCAATTGAGTGATGCTGTTGCGAGTATGCCCAGGCAGACCCGTTCTAGTGGCGTAGCTTCGCAGGCGTTGCGGGTCATCAAACGCCAGAAAAAGTTTGCCTACAGACGTCAGATGCAACGGCGCATGGCCGCCGATGGCGCGGACCACCTGCATGCCAGAGCGTTCACTGTAAGCCCTCTCCACATAGACGATTTCATCGCCTTGACGCATGCTGAGGTTGACTGGCTGTTGAGTGAGTTTATGCAGTTCACGCATAGGGATGAGCGCCGCATCACGCACGCTGAGGCGGGCTTTGACCAAGTTACCGAGCTCCAACAAACGCATTCCGAGCCGGTAGTTGCCCGCAGCAGGGCGTTCCACGAATCGTCCCGTTGCTAAGTCGTTCAAGATGCGATGTGCGGTAGAGGGGTGAAGACCGGATTTTTCGCTGATCTCTTTGAGGGAAACAGCTTCTTCCCGCCCTGCAAGAATTTCCAGCAAAGTGAACATGCGCCCAATCACCTGAACCGTCGGGGTGGTTTGTGCGCTGGTGTCTGGATTTTTCATATGGCAGCCTTTTTTGCATTTTACTTTGTGAAATCTGAATTCACGATCTTCATTCTGTTGGCCTCTGCCAGTCACCATTGACACGTATTTCATGGGGCTTAAAGCGAGCTTTGTAATTCATCTTTTGACTTTGTGCGATCCAATAGCCGAGGTACACATACGGTAAGCCAAGGCTGCGTGCCTGTTGAATCTGCCACACCACACCGTAGCTGCCGTAGCTTGCGTTGGCATCTGGTTCGTAGAAGGTGTACACCGCTGAAATGCCGTCATCCAGGACGTCCAAAATCGAGACCATTCTGAGCGGTCCCGTTTCGCCGTCAGGTCGGGGCTCTCTGAATTCCACCAAGCGCGAATTGACTCGGCTTTGCAGTAAAAACTGAGTGTATTGGTCGATGCTGTCTTGGTCCATACCACCGCCGGCGTGACGGCTTTTTTGATAGCGGAGATATAGGTCGTAGTGCTCCGTGGTGAAGCCTAGCTTGAGTACCCGCGCTTCGAGATGTAGATGCCTGTCTGACGCACGGCGCAGGCTGCGGTCAGGTTTGAATTCCTTGACGACCACCCGTAACGGTATGCAGGCTTGGCAACCATCGCAGTAAGGCCGGTAAGTGAACATGCCGCTGCGACGGAACCCGTTGGCCACCAACTGTGAGTAAGCCTCGTTATGAATCAGGTGGCTAGGCGTTGCCACTTGCGAGCGAGCCTGTCTGTCCGGCAAATAACTACAAGGGTAGGGCGCCGTGGCATAAAACTGCAGAGTCTGTAACGGCAGGTCTTTGAGGTGGGTCACGGGAGGCAGTGCGTTAAAAGTGGTTTGTCAAAATTTCATCCCAATAGAGGGTCTCGAATGTCCACTCTGGAGCGAGCTTGTCAGTCTCTTGAATCAAGTGGGCCGCAAAGTCTTGACGGGTTATTTCGCTAGCCCCAAACGATGACAAGTGCTGCGTATTTTGTTGACAATCTATCATGCTGACGCCCTTGGCCTTGCAAAAAGCCACCATGGCGGACAAGGCTATTTTGGAGGCATCGGTTTGGCGTGCGAACATCGATTCACCAAACACCATACCGCCCAGATTCACGCAGTAAAGTCCTCCGATAAGCTCCCCATTGACCCAAGTTTCAACACTGTGCGCATGCCCTTTTTTGTGAAGATCAATGTAGGCGGCAATCATGTCGGGAACGATCCAAGTGCCCTTTTGGCCATCCCGCGGGGCATTGGCACAAGCGGCAATGACTTGATCGAATGCACTGTCAAACCGCACGGCACAGGTCGGGGTCTCTCTAAACCGGCGCAGGGTTTTCTTGAGTGATCGGTGCAATTTGAAATGGCTGGTCTTGAGAACCATGCGCGGGTTTGGGCTCCACCACAAAATCGGTTGTCCCAGACTGAACCATGGAAAAATGCCTGCGCTGTAGGCTCGAACCAAGCTTTGGACGTCCAGTGCGCCGCCGGCTGCAAGTAAGCCGGGCGCAGGGTCGAGAGTTCCCCATGCACTGCTCACGGCGGGAAACTCCTCACCGTCCAAGAGCCACGGTACGGGATTCGATGATCGCTTCATGTTGATGTTTTACCAGACCTGTAACAGTAGCATTGCTGACTAGACAATCCGTTACCTTATACCAAAGGAATTCTTTGAGTTGCAACGTTAGAATCAAAATGAATGCTGATTTATTAATGATTTCGTGTTGCTAGGCATTCAAAAATTAACTTAAATAGCAGTCAAGTCGATGGCCTCAACGAGGATTCAGTGCTTCGTTTGCTAACACTGAGGAAAATTATGACTCCCACCCCAATTATGTTTTCCCCATCACAGTCCGCAAGGCAAGCCAGGGTGTCGACATCGCCACTCAGCCGAAAGTTGCTGGTCTTGCTGTCCGCCTTGTTGCTTTGCGGCGCAGCGCTGGCTCAAAAGCACGATGGACCTGGTGGACGTCATGACAATGATGGCGGTGAACGAGATGACCGCGGCAAGGGCGGCCAGCATTCGCAAGGGCAAGAAAGAAGAGGGTCTGATCCACAAGGCCAAGACCGTCAAGACCGACAAAACCAAGCCCGACAGGGGTACGAACAGCGAGGCTCTGTTCGACCAGGTCCAGCCCGCGTCGAGATGAGAGCCGGTGGTTTCTTTCAAGATCGGCAACGATCTGCTGTGCACGACTATTACGGTAATCAGTACCGGACTGGCCGTTGCCCACCTGGATTGTCGAGAAAACACAACGGCTGCATGCCACCGGGACAAGTTCGCTATTACAGTCTTGGCCAGCGCTTGGCTCCGACTGTCATCTACCACACGGTTCCTGCCGCCATGGTGGTTTCGCTTGGCGTTCCGCCATCAGGCCACCGTTATGTTCGCGTTGCCTCAGACATCTTGCTGATTACGATTGGCACCGGCTTGGTGGTCGATGCCATTCAAGATTTGGGCGGCATGTAATTTATGTGCGCATGGAGCCTCTCAGGCGGCGCTTGTCGACCTTGAGGTCTTCAGCTGTATCCAGTTGCGACTTCTGGCAAGATGCCGCATCGCGGGCGACATCCGTCCGCATCCCTCTGATTGGACATCCCCATGCTGCTTGACGTCGAAGAATCCCAACTGTTGCTGGTGGACTACCAAGTCCGACTGATGCCGTCTATTTTTGAGAACAAATTAGTGCTGGCTAACGCTCTGCTGCTGACGCGTTTAGCAGAAGCGTTCCAAGTGCCTGTCTGGGGCACGGCCCAAAGCCCTGACGATCTGGGCCCGAATGTACAGGAGTTGCAGGCCGCCATTGAGCAAGCCGGTGGTCGGGTGATGAACAAACAGTCTTTCAGCGCGGTGGCCGACGGTCTGTCGGATTGGTTGCGTCCGCCGGTTCGCAAAGCCGCAGTTGGCGGCAATGCCCGCAGCCTGCCCAAGCATTTGCAAAAGCCTGCGGCACCGGCCGAAGAAGAAGGTCGCGGCACTATCGTGATCGCGGGTTGCGAAGCGCACGTCTGCTTGCTGCAGACGGCGCTTGATTTGCTGCAAGACGAATTTGACGTGTGGGTTGTGACCGATGCCTGCAGCTCGCGCAGCGAGCGCAACCGGGATGCTGCTTTTGACCGTCTGGCCGGAAATGGGGCCGAATTGGTCACCACCGAAATGGTGGCTTTTGAATGGCTGCGAACGGCCGATCACGAGATGTTCAAACGGGTGCAGTCGCTGATCAAGTGAGTGCGAGGGTGACGCCCGCCGTCGTCTTGTCAAAGTCAGGCCGCTGAAAGTTTTATTATCAATAATTATAAATTCAGTTTAAACGGAGACCCGTGATGATCAACGCGCCGACCCCCGTCAGCTACGCCGACTTTTACCGTCAGTCCATCGACCATCCGGATGCCTTCTGGGCTGAGCAGGCCAAGTTGATCGACTGGTTCAAGCCCTTTGAGCGGGTCTGCAACTACGACAACCCGCCATTTGCGCGCTGGTTTGAGGGCGGCCAAACCAATCTGTGTCATAACGCGGTTGATCGGCATGTGAAAGAGCGTGCAGACCAAGCGGCGCTGATTGCGATCTCGACCGAAACCGGCACTGAAAAAGCCTACACCTTCAGCGACTTGCACCGTGAAGTCCAGCGCATGGCCGCCAGCTTGCAATCGCTGGGCGTGCAGAAGGGCGATCGCGTGTTGATCTACATGCCGATGGTGGCTGACGCCGCTTTTGCGATGCTCGCCTGCGCGCGCATCGGGGCGATTCATTGCGTGGTGTTTGGCGGTTTTGCCAGTGGTTCGCTGGCCTCGCGGATTGACGACGCCACACCGAAAGTCATTGTCAGCGCTGACGGTGGATCGCGCGGCGGCAAGCCCATCCCTTACAAGCCTTTGCTCGACGAAGCGATTCGTTTGGCCACGCACAAACCTGACGCTGTGCTGCTGTCTGACCGGCAACTCGCACCGATGGACCTGGTCGCTGGGCGCGACCATTTGTGGTCTGAACTAAGGCAGCAACACATCGACGCGCAAGTGCCTTGCGAGCCGATGAACTCGACCGACATCAGCTACACCATCTACACCAGCGGCACCACCGGCAAGCCCAAAGGTGTGCAGCGCGATACCGCTGGCTACACCGTCGCTTTAGCGGCCAGCATGAAGTATATTTTTGGCGGCCGTGCAGGCGAAACCTTCTTCGCTACCAGTGATATTGGCTGGGTCGTAGGCCACAGCTACATCGTTTACGGCCCGTTGATTGCTGGCATGGCGACCATCATGTACGAGGGTTTGCCAACGCAAGGCTTGGACGGTCAGCCGGACGGCGGCATCTGGTGGAGTTTGGTCGAAAAGTACAAGGTGACCGGCATGTTCAGCGCGCCGACGGCTGTACGGGTGCTTAAAAAGCAAGACCCCGCGCTGCTCAAAAAATACGATCTGTCGAGTCTGCGCGCTTTGTATTTGGCGGGTGAACCGTTGGACGCGCCGACCGCCCGCTGGATCAGCGAAGGCCTGAACGTGCCGATCATCGACAACTACTGGCAAACTGAAACCGGCTGGCCACTGCTCACCGTCGCCAATGGCGTGGCGCCTATGGCCAGCAAGTTCGGCAGCCCGGGTGTGCCCATGTACGGCTACAACGTCAAGCTGCTGCACGAAAACACCGGCGAAGAACTGACCCAGCCGAATGAAAAAGGCGTGGTGGTGCTGGACGGCCCGACGCCGCCAGGCTTCATGCAGACCATCTGGAAAGACGACGCGCGCTTCGTCATCACGTATTGGAAGAGCATCCCGGGCAAGCTGGTCTACAACACCTTCGACTGGGGCATTCGCGACGAAGACGGCTACTACTTCATCCTCGGTCGAACGGACGACGTGATCAATGTGGCTGGTCACCGTTTGGGCACGCGCGAGATCGAAGAAAGTATTTCCGGCCATGCCTTGGTGGCTGAAGTGGCTGTGGTCGGTGTCGCTGACAACCTGAAGGGACAAGTCGCCATGGCTTTCGTCGTGCTGAGAGATGCCCGTGCGATGAATGATCCAGCTGTCGCACTTCAGCTTGAGCGCGAGATCATGAAGCAAGTCGATGGCGATCTGGGCGCTGTCGCTAGACCGGCGCGCGTGCGCTTCGTTACGGCCTTGCCTAAAACCCGCAGCGGCAAAATGTTGCGCCGCGTGATTCAAGCCGTGTGCGAAGGCCGCGATGCTGGCGATGTGACGAGCATGGACGACCCCGGCGCTTTGCAGCAGATCAAGGATCTCATGGCGAGCTGATCTGCTGGATTCTCCCAACTTCTTAATTCGCTTTTGACTTATATTGGCTCCGGCCATGACAAGACTTAATCGATCACAGGGGAGGGGAGAAATGCTGTTTATCAAATATCGGGCGCTGGCGCTGGTTTTGGCGATGGCGCTTTGGCCGGCGGCCCACGTCCAGGCTCAGTCTGCGTCTTTAGTTGCGCCTCAAGCCGTCGCCATCGATACCACTGCAAAGGGTGTCAATGGGGTCAAGATGAGCGCGCAGCGCGTGTCGACGCTGGCTTGGTATGTCGAAGGCCTGTCGGCCATGGGCTCCAGCGCTAATCAAAACTTCATCTCTAACGCCGGCTTTGTCATCACCCCCGCGGGCGTGGTTGTCATTGATGCGTTGGGTTCACCAGCCTTGGCCGAGCAGCTGCTGGTCGAAATTCGCAAGCTCACGCCCTTGCCGGTCACCCACGTCATCGTCACGCATTACCATGCCGACCATATTTATGGTCTGCAGACCCTCAAGGCGCAGGGCGCGCGCATCGTGGCGCATGGTGCGGCGCGCGACTATCTGCAGTCCGACACGGCGCGCTTGCGCATGGAGAGTTCGCGGCAAGAGTTGTTCCCTTGGATTGACGAGAACACCCGGCTGGTGCCCGCCGATGAATGGATCGATGGCCAAACCGAGTTGACGGTCGGTGGCGTGCGCTTCGTCTTGCAGCCGGTCGGCCCCTCCCACACGCCAGAAGACTTGGTGATTTACCTGCCGCAGGACAAAGTGCTGTTTGCCGGTGATCTGGTTTTTCGAAACCGCATTCCTTATGTCGGGCAAGCCGACAGCGGTCACTGGATTCAGTCCTTAGAGACCCTGCTGACCTTCGACACTGCTGTGGTCGTGCCTGGTCACGGTCCGCTGTCAAACGAAGCCAAAAGTGACATGGCCTTGACGCGAGACTACCTTGTCTATTTGCGCAGCAGCATGGCCGAGGCGGCGAAAAACATGGAGCCCTTTGACGTCGCCTACGAAGCGGCCAACTGGTCGCGCTTCGAGCACCTGCCGCTGTTCAAAGCAGTGAATCGCATGAACGCCTACAACACGTATTTGCTGATGGAGCGAGAGGTCAAGTAGCGGCATACTGTGGTTTTGCACTCACCCCGACCATGACCCGCCATTTTTTGATTTCTTTGCTGCTGTCACTTGCCAGCGTTTCAGCCTCTGCGCAAGGCCCGGCCATTTTTGTCGGAGCCGACCTGCAGCTGGGCGCGAAACTGATCGCCGACAACCAGTGCGTGGCCTGCCACCAGCGCAAGGTCGGTGGTGACGGATCGGCGATCTACCAGTCCAGCGGCCGCATCTCCACGCCGGGCGCTCTGCGCGGCATGATCGAGCAGTGCAACATGGAACTCAACTTGGCCTTGTTTCCTGATGAAGTGACCGCCATCAGCGCGGTGCTGAACCGAGATCACTACCGTTTCAAGTGAGACAAAGCTAGGCACCACGACAACCCACGGCATGCTCGGGTAAACACCGAGCGTAGGATTATCGGCACTCATTTATATTAGTGAATGCGAATATTACAAATTAAATGTCGATAGCGCGTATGAGCTGCACACGTTTGTGACAGATTGATAAAAAATGACGAGCCAAACTCCCAAGGAGTCAACGTGAAGCACAAACACCTGATAGCAGGCCTGGGTTCAGGTCGGATTCAAAAAGCACCAGAAAATTTTCTCAAAGGTGCGGACGTGCATACCGTTGTTGCCGAGGCCAAAAATGGTCGGCGTGACTTCATTCGCAGCGCATTTGCCGTAGCAGCTGCGGGCCTGGCCGCGCCGGTCGCGTTGGCACAAGGCAACCCGGTGCCCAGCGAAGGCGGTGACCCGAACATTCTCAATCTGCCCGCACATAGCAAGGGTCTGGGGCAGGGCGTTGTCACTGACGGCTATGGCAGGCCATCACGATACGAAACCAATGTGCAGCGCCGGCAAAGCCCGGGGCTGACCCAGACGGCGCAAGCCTCGGTGTCATTTGCACCTCTGCAATCGCTGTTTGGCATCATCACCCCGAGCGGATTGCACTTCGAGCGTCATCATCAAGGTTGGTGGGACATTGATCCTTCCAAGCACCGTTTCATGGTTAACGGCATGGTCAGCAAGCCGCTTGTGTTCACCATGGACGAGATCATGCGACTGCCCTCGGTCTCGCGTTTTCACGTCATTGAATGTGGTGCTAACACTGCTGCTGAATGGGGGAACGTGGCGGTGCCGACCTGCCAGTACACCCACGGCATGATTTCTTGCAGTGAGTTCACCGGCGTGCCGCTCATCACCCTGCTCGAAATCGCCGGTGCTGATTTGAAAAAGGGCAAGTTCGTGCTTGCTGAAGGCGGCGACGGATCGTCCATGACCCGGACCATCCCGATGAGCCTGATTCTCTCGGGAGAAGTGTTGGTGGCTTATGGGCAAAACGGTGAAATGTTGCGTCCTGAAAACGGCTACCCTTTGCGCTTGGTGGTGCCCGGCGTGCAGGGCGTGAGCTGGATCAAATACCTGCGTCGGGTTGAACTTGGCGACAAACCTTACGCAACCAAGGACGAAGCGATTCACTACCTCGACTTGCAGCCAGATGGCCTGCAGCGTCAGTACACCAACTTGCAAGAATGTAAAAGCGTGGTCACCACGCCCTCGGGCGGTCAGGTGCTGCTCGACAAGGGTTTTTACAACATCACCGGGCTGGCTTGGTCCGGCAAAGGCAAGATCAAAAACGTCGATGTGTCGGTCGATGGTGGACGCAATTGGCGCCAGGCTCGTCTTGAGATGCCGGTGCTGTCAAAGGCACTCAGCCGCTTCAACCTCGATTGGGTGTGGGACGGTAAACCCGCCATCATTCAGAGCCGCGCAACCGATGAGACCGGCTACGTGCAGCCCACCTACAAACTGCTGTGGGAAGTGCGCGGCACCCGTTCGATTTATCACAACAACGCGATTCAGTCATGGTTGGTGCAGGAAAACGGCGAGGTCAAAAATGTTCAACTCTCGTAAAGTACTGCTCGCTGTTGCCGCGCTGGTTTTTGCCGCTTGGGTTTCGGCTCAAACAGCCAATCCTTACGCGAGCGTCGGCCGTCTCGCCACGCCGAAGGAAGTCGCAGCATGGGATATTGATGTGCGTCCAGACTTCAAGGGCCTGCCGGAAGGATCTGGTTCGGTCGGCAAAGGACAAGATGTCTGGGAAAGTAAATGCGCCAGTTGCCACGGTATTTTTGGTGAGTCCAACGAGGTTTTCATGCCGCTGATTGGCGGTACCACGGCTGAGGATGTCAAGACTGGGCGCGTCGCCAAACTGCAGGACCCGACGACGGGGCGCACCATGTTGATGAAGCTGGCAACGGTCTCGACGCTGTGGGATTACATCAACCGTGCCATGCCTTGGAATCAGCCGAAGTCATTGACGACGGAAGAGGTCTATTCGGTAACGGCCTTTCTGCTCAACCTGGGTGGTGTGGTGCCTGAAAATTTCACCTTGTCTGATAAAAACATTGCCGAAGTTCAAGCCCGCATGCCTAATCGCAACGGTATGACTACGAAGCACGCGATGTGGCCAGGCAACGAGTTCAATGGCAGTCGTCAGCCCGATGTACGCAACACCGCCTGTATGAAGAACTGCACGACTGAACCCAGCGTCGCGTCCCTGCTGCCGGACTTTGCCCGTAACGCACATGGCAATCTGGCCGAGCAGAATCGAGTGATTGGTGCGCAGCATGGCGTAGACACGAGTCGCCCTGAGGGTCAGAAGGGTGTTGCGCCCGCCGCTACAATTTCAGTTGCACCGGCTGTGTCTGCTGCGATGGCCCTCGCTCAAAAGAACAACTGCACGGCTTGCCATGCAGTTGATAAAAAAATTCTGGGTCCCAGTTTTGTAGACATTGCTAAAAAGCATCCCGCGAAAGCGGAGTACCTGGCAGGAAAGATAAAGTCTGGCGGATCGGGTGTTTGGGGTTCTATACCCATGCCGGCCCAGACACTGACAGATGCTGATGCCAAATTGATTGCCGCTTGGCTGGCTGCCGGTGCTGGCCGCTAAGCGCACTTCATGCCTTTAAAAATGCTCAGGGATTTCACCGCTGACACTGTTACGAAATTTAACTACCATGCACTTTAATCAGGAGAATCGAATGCAGTCACGCAGACAAACCCTCAAGCAAACCGCTGTGGTTGCCGGCCTTTTGGCTGGGACTGGTTTGTTTCCTCAGTTCGCTTGGGCTTTCAACAAAAGCGCGTTTGAAGCCAAAAGCTTGCAAGACGCCATCAAAGCATATGGCGGTGGCGCGCTGACCGAGAGCAAGGACGTCACCATCACCGCGCCTGATATCGCTGAGAACGGTGCGGTCGTGCCATTGGCTGTAGGCTGCGCGCTGCCGGGTGTCAAGCGCTTGCTCTTGCTGGTCGAAAAAAATCCTTCGGCCTTGGTGGCCATGTTCGACGTCACGGACAGCATTGACCCGGCATTCTCAACACGCTCCAAGATGGGGCAATCCTCGGACGTTTATGCGGTTGCCATCATGGCTGACGGCAAAGCGCTTTTCGCTAAAAAAGAAGTCAAGGTCACGCTGGGTGGTTGCGGCGGCTGATATTCAGTCTGTTCACCACACCTTTCTTATTTCAGATTCAGGAGTTACATCATGGCAGATCCGATGCGCATTCGCGCCCAAGCAGCCGCAGGCAAAGCAACCGTTCGCGTGCTGATGGCGCATGAAATGGAAAGCGGTCAACGCAAAGACCCCGCCGGCAAGATCATCCCGGCCTGGTTCATTCAAGAGGTGACCGCCAGCCTCAATGGCAAGCAAGTCTTCAATGCCGAATGGGGCCCTGCCGTGGCCAAGAACCCGTTCCTTCAGTTCGTCGTCAGGGGCGCCAAGGCCGGTGACAAGGTCGTCATCAACTGGAAAGACAACAGGGGCGACAGCCGCACCGACGAAGCGACTGTTTCCTGACCTATCGGGTCTGGTCCGGACGTTCCAGCGTCCGAATTTCTTTCACTATTTGACCTCACGGGGCGCTCATGAAAATTATCAAATCAGTTCCACTGATCGCCTCGGCGCTGGCCTTGTCTGGCTTGTTGGCCTCCGCGGCTTGGGCACAAAAATCTGCCATTGAATCCATCGAAGAGTACCGCGCGATGATGCAAGACGGGAATCCGGCCGAACTCTTTGAAGCCAAGGGCGAAGACATCTGGAAGACGCAGCGCGGACCCAAAAAAGTTTCGTTGATGCAATGTGATTTGGGCAAAGGCCCTGGTGTTGTCAAAGGTGTCTTTGTTGAACTGCCGCGTTATTTCGCCGACACCCAACGCATGCAAGATTTGGAGTCGCGACTGGTGAGTTGCATGGAAACGTTGCAAGGCTTCAATGCAGCAGAGATTGCCAAGACGCCCTTTGGCAAAGGCGAACAAAGCAATGTCACCGCGCTGGCTACTTGGATCGCAGCAGAGTCGAAGGGGCAGAAGTTCAACTTGCCGCAATCCCATCAGCAAGAAAAAGTTTTTTATGAAGTCGGCAAGCGCTTGTTTTTTCAGCGAGCCGGCGCGCATGACTTTGCCTGTGCCTCCTGTCATGGCACGGACGGCAAGCGCATCCGTTTGCAAGACTTGCCCAACCTGACAAAAAACCCGGGTGATGGTGTTGGTTTTGCGGCTTGGCCCGCTTACCGCGTGTCGAACGGTCAGATGTGGGGTATGCAGCAGCGGCTCAATGACTGCTACCGTCAGCAGCGGTTTCCATTCCCCGGTTTTGGCAGCGATGCAACAGTCGCTCTTGGCGTTTATCTCGGTGTGAATGGCAAGGGTGCAGTCTCTGTGGCACCGGCCCTTAAACGCTAATTCAGGAGACTGACATGAAGACAAAATACAAAATCACGCTGTCTCTTTTGGCCGTGGCGGTCATCACGGCAGGCTGCGCAACAGCGCCTAGCTTGGCCGAACTCGACAAGATCACCAGCGACATCGTCAAAGCCTCTTTTAGGGACGAGGGCATGGTCAAGGCCAGTGCGCTCAATGCTGATGAAACCAACCGCCTGTGCAGTGCCGCTGATGTGGCGGGTCAACCGCTGGACGACAAAACTGCACGCGCCCTGGAGGCTGCCAACTTCAAGATGATCAAGTGGCCCAGTGACGGTAAGTTTGTGGGTGACTGGCAAGAGGGTGAAAAAATCGCCCAAAGTGGTCGTGGCATGACCTGGACTGACACGGCTGGTGCTGCCAATGGGGGCAATTGCTACAACTGCCACCAGATGAGCAAGGAAGAAATCTCCTTCGGCACCATTGGCCCTAGCTTGTACAACTACGGCAAACTGCGCGGCGTCACTGACCCCTCCAGCCCGCAAGCTATGCCGATGCTCGAATACACCTGGGGCAAGATCTGGAACTCCAAGGCTTACAACGCTTGCTCTAACATGCCGCGTGCGGGTCATTCCGGCATCTTGACTGAAGGTCAGGTTCGCGACATCGTCGGCCTGTTGCTAGACCCCAAGTCGCCGGTGAATCAGTAACCAGCAACGTCTCTACGTTGAGCTCTCTAAACCCGGATGAGTCCGGGTTTTTTTGCCGCCCTTATTTCACTGATTGCGAATTTATGAATTTAACCAAACGCGAGTTGCTTCAGGTCTTGGGCGCTGGCGCTGCCGCTGGCATGGGGCTTGGGACATACGCCGAGGCTGACGCGGCCACGGCGTCCAACGCGCTTTACGATTTCCCCAAGTTTGGTCAAGTGTCATTTCTGCACATGACCGATTGCCACGCGCAGCTCAAACCTATTTACTTTCGCGAGCCCAGTATCAACATCGGTCTGGGTAGCATGAAGGGCCATTTACCGCACTTGGTGGGTGAGTATTTATTGCAAGCCACGAAGATCAGGCCTGGGACGGTCGAGGCGCATGCGCTGACGTTTTTGAATTACGAAAATGCAGCCAAGCGGTACGGCAAAGTCGGTGGTTTTGCGCACTTGGCAACATTGGTCAAGCGCATGAAGGCGAGTCGCCCAGGCGCCTTGTTGCTAGACGGCGGAGACACCTGGCAGGGCTCCGGCACCAGCCTGTGGACACAAGGCCAAGACATGGTCGAGGCGGCCAAGCTGCTGGGTGTCGATGTGATGACCGGGCACTGGGAGTTCACGTTGGGCATGGAGCGCGTCAAGGAAATCATTGACAAAGACTTTGCTGGCAAGGTTGACTTTGTGGCGCAGAACGTCAGGACCCAAGACTTTGGTGATCCGGTCTTCAAACCCTACGTGATCCGTGAAATCAATGGTGTGCCTTGCGCCATCATCGGCCAGGCTTTTCCGTACACGCCGATTGCGAATCCGCGCTACATGGTGGCAGATTGGGCCTTTGGCATTCAAGACGAGAACATGCAGCTGATGGTGAATGAAGCCCGAGCCAAGGGTGCGCAAGTGGTTGTCGTTCTGAGCCACAACGGGATGGATGTCGACTTGAAGATGGCGACCCGCGTCACTGGCATTGATGCGATTCTTGGCGGCCACACGCATGACGGCATGCCGGTGGCCAGCATTGTGGCCAACAAAGGCGGCAAGACCATCGTCACCAATGCTGGTTCCAACAGCAAGTTTCTGGGCGTGTTGGACCTGGAGGTCAAAGACCGGAAGGTGGTGGACTTTCGCTACAAGCTGCTGCCGGTGTTTGCCAACATGCTGCCGGCCGATAAGGAGATGGACGCATTGATCACCAAGGTCCGCGCGCCCTATGAAGTCAAGTTGGCTGAAAAGCTGGCTGTGACTGAGGGCACGCTCTACCGCCGCGGCAATTTCAACGGCACCGGCGACCAGCTATTGGTCGATGCCTTGATGGACGTGCAAGGCGCTGACATTGCTTTTTCTCCGGGCTTCCGCTGGGGCACCACCTTGCTGCCGGGGCAGACCATCACTCGTGAATGGCTGATGGACATGACGGCGACCACCTATTCCTACGCCACCGTCACTGAAATGTCGGGCGAAACCATCAAGACCGTGTTGGAAGACGTGGCCGACAATCTCTTCAATCCGGACCCGTATTACCAGCAAGGCGGCGATATGGTTCGGGTCGGCGGTTTGCAGTACAGCTGCAAGCCGGGTGCCGGCATGGGCCAGCGCATCGACAACATGCAACTCAACGGCAAAGCCATCGAGGCTGACAAAAAGTACAAGGTGGCCGGCTGGGCGCCTGTGGCCGAAGAAGCTCGTACGCAAGGCAACAAGATGGTCTGGGACGTGGTCGAAACCTGGCTCAAAGCCAGTGGCGGCAAGATCGCCCCGCGACGGTTGAACACGCCCAAGCTCAGCGGCATTGAACCCAACCCGGGTTACCGCGGCGGATGACTTCGCGCGAATCTTGAAAAACGATTGTTCAAAAAGTTATAGTCACAAATGTAGTCAGTGATGCGGTATTTACCCGCATACAGAAAGCCCATGGACATGGTCAAGCGTTCAATACAAAAAATCCAAGCTGGAACAACAGAGCCCGATGAAGTGTTCGAGTTGGCGGCCGAGGTTTTTCGCGTGATGTCCGCTCCTATGCGGCTGAAGATTATCAGCAGCTTGTGTCGTGCTGAAAAGAACGTCAGCGAGTTGCTCAGCGAGATTGTGACCACGCAGCCGAACATGTCGCAGCACTTAAACACTCTTTATCAAGCCGGCGTCTTGGGCAAGCGTCGAGAAGGGGTTCAGATTTTCTACCGCATCATTGACGAGCGCGTAGCCAATTTGTGCAGGACGGTTTGTACTCAAATTGCAATGGAAACAGATGCTGGCGGGTAATGGGTCTTTGTTTTTTGAGTCCTGACCTCCTGACCCCTCTCGCTGTTCTCCTCTCTTTTCTTCTGCCGTCGACTGGCTCGCCCTTGTCAACCTCTCGTCATCGTTCAGTGGCACAATATTAGTTGTTTCTGAAGGCCCTTCCTGCCACAGTCGCATCCGCGAATCGGTTCAGCCGTGCTGCGGAAGGTTAATTAACAAGCTTTAACCAGCTAATGTTTCCCCAAGGGAAACGGAGGTCAGCGTTCTCATGAGTTCAAATCCCCAGACACCTGCTGCTGCAGCGTCCATTTACACCACCTATCAAGACAATACCTATCTTTTCGGAGGCAATGCGCCTTATGTCGAAGAGATGTATGAAAACTACCTTGACAACCCCGGCAGCGTGCCTGACAGCTGGCGCGACTATTTCGACGCACTCCAGCATGTTCCCGCAGCCGATGGCACAAACGCCAAAGACGTCCCACACCAGCCCGTCATCAACGCCTTTGCTGAACGAGCCAAAGCCGGCGGCACCAAAGTCGTCATGGCCAGTGCAGACGCTGAAATGGGTCGTAAGCGTACCGCCGTTCAGCAGTTGATTGCGGCTTACCGCAATGTGGGTCAGCGTTGGGCTGATCTGGACCCCTTGAAGCGCACTGAGCGGCCGAATATTCCAGATTTAGATCCGGCTTTCTACGGTTTCAGCGATGCCGATCAAGAAATCGTCTTTGACACCAGTAACACTTTTTTCGGCAAAAACCGCATGTCGATGCGCGAACTGCTCAACGCTCTGCGTGAAACCTACTGCGGTACCTTGGGCGCTGAGTACATGTATGCCACCGATCAAGCCGAAAAGCGTTGGTGGCAGCAAAAGCTGGAGAGCATCCGCAGCAAGCCCAACTTCACGGCCGACAAGAAAAAACACATTTTGGATCGATTGACGGCCGCTGAAGGGCTAGAGCGTTTCCTCCATACCAAGTACGTCGGTCAAAAACGCTTCTCGCTCGAAGGCGGCGAGAGCTTCATTGCCTCCATGGACGAGCTGATCCAATCCGCTGGGACCCAAGGGGTGCAAGAAATTGTCATCGGCATGGCTCACCGCGGTCGCCTGAACGTGCTGGTCAACACCATGCGCAAGCTGCCGGCTGACTTGTTTGCCGAGTTTGACCACACTGCCCCTGAAGACCTGCCGTCTGGTGACGTGAAATATCACCAAGGCTTTAGCTCTGACGTGACCACAGATGGTGGACCCGTTCACCTGTCACTGGCATTCAACCCATCTCATCTTGAAATCGTCAACCCTGTGGTCGAAGGTTCTGTGCGGGCCCGCATGGATCGCCGTGCAGACCCACTGGGCAAGCAAGTGCTGCCGGTGCTGGTGCACGGTGATGCCGCCTTTGGTGGCCAGGGTGTCAATCAAGAGACTTTTGCATTGGCCCAAACCCGTGGTTATTTCACGGGTGGCACAGTCCATATCATCATCAACAACCAAATCGGTTTCACCACCTCTGACCCTCGTGATATGCGCTCAAGCGTGTTCTGTACGGACATCGTGAAGATGGTTGAAGCGCCCGTTTTGCACGTCAATGGTGATGACCCAGAAGCCGTGGTTCTGGCGACCCAGTTGGTGCTCGAGTACCGGATGACGTTCCGCAAAGACGTTGTTTTGGACATCGTCTGTTTCCGCAAGTTGGGTCATAACGAGCAGGACACACCAGCGCTGACCCAGCCGCTGATGTACAAAAAAATCACGGCTCACCCAGGAACACGCAAACTCTTCGCTGACAAGTTGGCGACCCAGGGTTTGGGCGACACCTTGGGTGACGACATGGTCAAGTCTTACCGGGCTGCGCTGGATGCTGGAAAGCACACGGGCGAGTCAGTGCTGACCAATTTCAAAACCAAGTACACCGTTGACTGGGCACCTTTCCTCGGCAAGAAGTGGACGGATGCGGGCGACACCTCAATTCCTACTTCTGAGTGGAAACGATTGGCCGAAAGAATCACCACTATTCCTGAATCTGTGTCACCGCACCAGCTCGTTAAAAAAGTTTACGACGATCGTGCTGCAATGGGCCGTGGCGAGATTCCAGTCGATTGGGGTATGGGCGAGCACATGGCCTTTGCCTCGCTGGTCGCCAGTGGCTACCCGGTGCGTTTGTCCGGCGAAGACACCGGCCGCGGTACGTTCACACACCGGCATGCTGTTATTCACGATCAAAAGCGTGAGAAATGGGACATCGGCTCCTACATTGCTTTGCAAAATGTGACGGAAAATCAGGCCCCCTTTGTGGTCATTGATTCAATCCTGTCTGAAGAGGCAGTGCTCGGTTTTGAGTACGGTTACGCCTCGAACGACCCTAATACGATGGTCATCTGGGAAGCGCAGTTTGGTGACTTTGCCAATGGCGCACAAGTGGTGATTGACCAGTTCATTGCCTCAGGAGAAGTCAAGTGGGGTCGTGTCAACGGCTTGACCCTGATGCTGCCGCATGGCTACGAAGGTCAGGGCCCTGAGCACAGCTCAGCGCGTCTTGAACGCTTCATGCAGTTGGCGGCAGACACCAATATGCAGATCGTCCAACCGACCACGGCGAGCCAGATTTTCCACGTCTTGCGTCGTCAGATGGTGCGTGACCTGCGCAAACCGCTGATCATCTTTACGCCGAAGTCCTTGTTGCGAAACAAAGATGCTACGTCTCCGGTTTCCGAGTTCACCAAGGGTATTTTTCAGACCGTGATACCAGAGAACAAGGTGCTGAAGACCGACAAGGTCAAGCGCATCTTGGCTTGCTCCGGCAAGGTCTATTACGACCTGGTGAAAAAGCGCGAAGAACTGGCCGCCAACGATGTCGCCATTTTGCGTGTGGAGCAGCTCTATCCATTTCCGCACAAGGCCTTCGCCGCTGAACTCAAGAAGTACCCGAATGCTACCGAACTGGTCTGGACGCAAGACGAACCGCAAAATCAGGGGGCCTGGTTCTTCGTACAGCACTACATTCACGAGAACATGGTCAGCGGGCAAAAACTCGGTTACTCCGGCCGTGCAGCTTCCGCTTCCCCTGCCGTGGGTTACTCGCATTTGCACCAAGAGCAGCAAAAATCGCTTGTGGAAGGCGCTTTTGGCAAGCTCAAGGGCTTTGTCTTGACCAAGTAATCGGACCTTAAACCCGGTCAAATGTCCCTCACACAGAATCAATTTCCGAAAGATAAAAATGGCTATCGTTGAAGTCAAAGTTCCCCAGCTGTCCGAATCCGTGGCTGAGGCCACCATGTTGCAATGGAAAAAGAAGGTCGGCGACATGGTCGCCGCAGATGAAATCCTGATCGAAATCGAAACCGACAAAGTCGTGCTCGAAGTGCCGGCACCGTCTGCCGGCGTGCTGTCAGAAATCTTGATCGGCGACGGCGCTACCGTGCTGGCTGAGCAGTTGATTGCTCGCATTGACACCGACGGCAAGGTCGCTGCCGCTGCGCCGGCCGCTGCTTCTGCACCAGCCGCTGCCGCTGCTGTTGCCGCTCCTGCATCGACCAGCATGGCCGGCGTGGCCATGCCAGCCGCCGCCAAGTTGATGGCTGACAACAGCCTGGCTGCCGGTACTGTGCCCGGCACCGGCAAAGATGGCCGCGTCACCAAGGGTGATGTGTTGTCTGCCGTAGCCGGCGGCGTCAAGCCTGCAGCTGCCGTGATTCCTACTGGTGCGCCTAAAACGTCGCTGCCGCAAGTGGCCACACCGGTGGCTAACTTGGGTGAGCGCCCGGAACAACGCGTGCCGATGAGCCGTCTGCGCGCCCGCGTGGCTGAGCGTTTGTTGCAGTCGCAATCGACCAATGCCATCCTCACGACTTTCAACGAAATCAATATGGCTCCGGTCATGGAGATGCGCAAGAAATTCCAGGAAAAGTTCGAAAAAGAACACGGCATCAAGCTCGGTTTCATGAGCTTCTTCGTCAAGGCAGCTGTGCACGCTTTGAAGAAGTACCCCGTCCTGAACGCTTCTGTCGATGGCAATGACATCGTCTACCACGGCTACTTTGACATCGGTATTGCGGTCGGTTCGCCACGTGGTTTGGTGGTGCCAATCCTGCGCAATGCAGACCAGATGAGCTTTGCCGACATCGAGAAGAAAATTGCCGAGTACGGTGCCAAGGCACGTGACGGCAAGCTCGGCATCGAAGAGATGACTGGCGGCACCTTCTCTATCAGCAATGGCGGTACCTTCGGCTCGATGTTGTCGACCCCTATCATCAACCCACCGCAGTCGGCTATTTTGGGCGTGCATGCGACCAAAGACCGCGCCGTGGTCGAGAACGGTCAGATCGTGGTTCGCCCGATGAACTACTTCGCCATGTCTTACGACCACCGCATCATCGACGGCCGCGAGGCCGTGTTGGGCCTGGTCGCGATGAAGGAAGCGATGGAAGATCCAGCGCGTCTGCTGTTTGACATCTAAAGAAATTGTGGGACTGACCAAACAATGCGAAGCATTTTTGCACTGTCCCCAACTGATTAAGAGATTTTCGGGATGGCCCAAGAAATGCACAGCTTTTTTTGCTCTGTCCCCAACTGACTAGAGAGAAATAATGTCTAAACAATTTGACGTGATCGTTATCGGCGGCGGTCCTGGCGGTTACATCGCCGCGATCCGCGCAGCACAGTTGGGCTTCAACGTGGCCTGTATCGACGAGTGGAAAAACGCCAAGGGCGGCCCAGCCTTGGGTGGCACTTGCACCAACGTTGGTTGTATTCCTTCAAAGGCGCTGCTGCAGTCTTCTGAGCACTTTGAGCAGGCCGGGCATCATTTTGCTGACCACGGCATCAACGTTTCAGGCCTGAGCCTCGACGTCGCCAAAATGGTGGCCCGCAAGGACACCGTGGTCAAACAAAACAACGACGGTATCGTCTACCTGTTCAAAAAGAACAAGGTGACTTTTTTCCATGGCCGCGGCTCTTTCGTCGCTGCCAAAGATGGCTTGTACGAGATCAAGGTGGCTGGCACTGCTGAAGAAACCATCTCTGGTAAGCACGTGATCATCGCCACCGGCTCCAACGCGCGCGCCTTGCCGGGAACACCATTTGACGAAGCTAACATCCTCTCCAACGATGGTGCTTTGCGCATCGCTGCAGTGCCGAAAAAACTCGGCCTGATCGGGTCGGGTGTGATCGGTTTGGAGATGGGTTCAGTCTGGCGCCGTCTGGGTGCCGAAGTGACCGTGCTGGAGGGCCTGCCAACATTCCTCGGCGCGGTCGACCAGCAGATCGCCAAAGAAGCGCACAAAGCCTTCTTCAAGCAAGGTTTGAAGATCGAACTCGGCGTCACAGTCGGCGAGATCAAGTCGGGTAAAAACGGCGTGTCAGTCGCTTACACCAACGCCAAGGGCGAAGCGGTTTCACTCGACGTCGACAAACTCATCATCTCGATTGGCCGCGTGGCCAACACCATCGGCCTCGCCGCTGATGTCGTCGGCTTGGCACTCGACGAGCGCGGCGCCATCGTGGTCGACGGTGATTGCCAAACCAACCTGCCCAACGTCTGGGCGGTGGGTGACGTGGTGCGCGGTCCAATGCTCGCACACAAGGCTGAGGAGGAGGGCGTTGCTGTTGCTGAGCGCATCGCTGGCCAACACGGTCATGTCAACTTCAACACCATCCCTTGGGTCATCTACACCAACCCCGAAATCGCTTGGGTTGGTCAAACCGAAGAGCAGCTCAAGGCTGAAGGCCGCGCCTACAAGGCCGGTACTTTCCCGTTCATGGCGAATGGTCGGGCACGTGCTTTGGGTGACACCACTGGCATGGTCAAAATGCTGGCTGATGCCGTCACTGACGAAATTCTCGGCGTGCACATCGTCGGCCCGATGGCCAGCGAATTGATCGCCGAGTGTGTGGTGGCGATGGAGTTTCGCGCCAGCAGTGAAGACATTGCCCGCATTTGCCACGCGCATCCATCGCTCAGTGAGGCGACCAAGGAAGCTGCCTTGGCGGTCGACAAACGCACACTCAATTTCTGATTGTTCTGAGTTTTTGAGTTTGTCCAGCCAACCCAACCACTTGCGAGTCCATGATGCCTACGAGGCAGAGTTACAAGCGCGAGGCTATGCCAGCGACCCAGCGCAGTTGCGCGCGATCGTTGCGTTGGAACGTTGCGCCACGGAATGGGCTGGTTTCAAAGAAAAGCGCTCAAACGCCTTTAAGAAGCTGATCAACCGGCCGGCTATCCCGCGGGGTGTTTACATGCACGGCGGCGTGGGCCGGGGTAAAAGCTTTCTGATGGATTGCTTTTACAACGCGGTGCCACTGAAGCGTAAAACACGGCTGCATTTTCACGAGTTCATGCGTGAAGTGCACCGTGAACTGCGCGACTTGCAAGGCACGGTGAATCCGCTCGACGAATTGGGTCGCAGAATTTCTCTGCGTTACCGCTTGATCTGTTTTGATGAGTTTCATGTGGCCGACATCACGGACGCGATGATTCTGCACCGACTTCTGGCAGCCTTGTTTGACAACGGTGTGGGCTTCGTCACGACCTCCAACTTCGCGCCGGATGAGCTCTACCCGAATGGCCTTCACCGTGATCGGATATTACCGGCGATCGCTTTGCTGAAGGCGAATCTGGAAGTCTTGAGCGTCGACAATGGCACCGACTACCGTCGCCGCACGCTAGAGCAAGTCAAGCTTTATCACACCCCGCTGGGTGCCGCTGCTGATGCGGAAATGGCCGATGCCTTCAATCGTTTGGCTGAAACGCACGACGAAGACCCGATTTTGCATATCGAAGCGCGGCAGATTCATGCACGTCGCAAAGCCGGTGGACTGGTCTGGTTTGACTTCAAAACGCTGTGCGGTGGGCCACGCTCACAAAACGATTATCTTGAGCTCGCCAGTCAGTTCCACACCGTGTTGCTGAGCGATGTGCCGTTCATGCCGATTCGTATGGCGTCTGAAGCGCGCCGATTCACCTGGTTGGTCGATGTGTTGTATGACCGCCGCGTGAAACTGATCATGTCGGCTGAAGTGGCACCGGAAGCGCTTTACACCGAAGGCCCTCTGGCACATGAATTTCCTCGCACCGTTTCACGTTTGAACGAAATGCAGTCGGCAGAGTTTCTAGCGCTTGAGCGCAGGGATGTTGACACGACGCTCACATGAAATATTTTTGCGTGTTAGCGCTGTGTCTAGGATTGGTCAACTCAGTATTGGCCCAGCCCGCCGACGATGCTGCTGGGCAGTTGAGCCGTGCAGCCGAACGATCACGTATCACCGCCGAAAGGCAGAAGTTGGAAGCCGACTTCAAGGCTGCTGAAGCTGTTTGTTTTCGCAAATTCTTTGCTAATAATTGTCGTGAAAAGCTACTCCCGCCTTATCGTGAGCGCTTGGCGGATCTGCGTCGGCAGGATATCTTGATCAATGAGGTCGAGCGCAAGATCAGCGCAGCCGATCAGCTGTTAAAGACCGAGGAAAGGCTCAAGCTTCAGCAGCAGCAACAGCTTGAGCAAGCGCTGAAAGTTCAACAGGACGCTGCCAATCAAGCTGAGCGCGCCAAGCAGCGAGGGGTGGATCAAGGCAATTCAGCAGAGCAGGCTGAGTCTAATAAAGCCAGCATGGATACCAAACTAGAGAGTAACCAGAGTAAGGCTGTCGAAACAGTCACCAAGCGCGCGCAAGCGGCTGCCAATGTTGAAGCGACACGCAAACGCCAAGCGCAGGCGGATAAAAATCGTGCTGAGCGCGAACAGCGCTTGCGCGAAGAAGGCCCGCCGACCGGGAAATCTCTGCCGGCTTATCCCTGAACCTACGGTATCCAACTTGCTCACCAACCTGCATTCAGCCCCGAGGCGACTCATCGACTTGACCATCGAACACGCAGACTTGGATGCATTGATCGATTTGATGGCCCACGCATTGCCCCAAGATCAACTCTTGTTCAAACGCCTGAAAAAACGTCGATTGGTGTTACGCGACAAGATCGCGCAGCTTGAATCTTCCCTGCGTCCGTCTGAGCCCGCCTGATGGACCTTGAGCAACAAGTCCAAGAGGCTTTTGGTCTTCACGGAGTTCTGTCCCGCGCTGCCGACCAGTTTGTGCCACGCAGTGGTCAAACAGAGATGGCGCTGGCGGTGGCACGTGCGATTGAGGGTGCCTATCCGTTGGTCGTCGAGGCCAGCACCGGCGTTGGTAAAACATTTTCTTATCTGGTGCCCGCCTTGCTCAGTGGTGAGCGTGTCTTGCTGTCGACCGCGACCAAGGCCTTGCAAGATCAGCTGTACGGCCGCGATTTACCGCGCCTCGTTGAAGCCTTGGGCGTGCCGGTGAGCACGGCTTTGTTGAAGGGCCGCGGCAGTTACCTGTGCTTGCACCGCATGGAGCAAGCGCGTACTGACGCCATGCAAGCTGAACGCAGTACCCTGCACGCATTGGCGCGCATTGAGCAATGGTCGCAGACGACCCGTACAGGGGATTTGGCGGAACTGCCGGGTCTGGATGAGCGTTCGCCGGTGATTCCACTCGTCACCTCGACCCGTGAAAATTGCCTTGGTGCGGCCTGTCCAAGATTCCGCGCCTGTCACGTCAACTTGGCCCGTCGTGAGGCTTTGGCCGCTGATGTCGTGGTCATCAACCACCATTTGTTTTTTGCCGATCTGGCCGTGCGTGAGTCGGGCGTCGCCGAGCTACTGCCCACGGTGCGCATCGCTATTTTTGACGAAGCCCATCAGCTCAACGAGACTGGCGTGCAGTTTCTTGGGAAAAATATCAGCACCAGCCAGCTGCTGGATTTCTGCCGTGATTTACTCGGCACAGGCCTGCAAATGGCGCGCGGTTTAGCCGACTGGCAAGAACTTGCCGGTAAGGCCGAGCGCGCAGCGCGGGAAATGCGCCTTTGTGTCGGTAAAGCCCATCCTGGCACCAAGCTGCGCTGGACGGAGGCTTGCCCCGAGACTGTTGACCCAGACGCTTGGGCGCTAGCCTTAGCGCAAATGGCAGATGCTTGCGCAGCTGCAGCCGAAGCACTTGACACCGTGAGTGAGATTGCGCCTGATTTTGGTCGACTGTTAGAGCGGGCCGTTGAGTTTGGCGATCGTTTGCGGCATTTCGCCGGCCCGTGCCAGACTGGTTCCGTGCGCTGGCTCGAGGTTGGCGCGCAGCTGCGCTTGATTGAGTCGCCTCTGGATATTGCGCAAGCGGTTCAAGCCAAGGTGCTTGGTAGCAACCCGGAGGCGGCGAAGACCTGGATTTTTACCTCGGCCACGCTCGGCGACGATGATAAATTAAGTTGGTTCACCAAGCCTTGCGGCCTGGTCGGCGCGCAACTGCTCAAGGTCGGCAGTCCCTTTGACTATGCGACGCAGGCGGCTGTCTATGTGCCGCGGGATTTTCCAAAACCCAGCGAGGTTGCTCACATGACCCGCGTGGCGCAATCAGCGGCTAAGTGGGCTGCGCGTTTGGGTGGTCGGACGATGGTGTTGACGACGACCTTGCGGGCATTGCGTGGCATCGCTGATATTTTGCGTGAGACCTTTGACGCTTCAGGCGAACTGGACGTGTTGGTGCAGGGCGCTTTGCCAAAACGCGTGCTGATCGAACGTTTTCGCCGTGGTAATTCGGACGGCGAAGCCGGTTGCATTCTGGTGGCTTCAGCATCTTTTTGGGAAGGGATTGACGTTCCGGGCGATGCCTTGCAGTTGGTCATCATCGACAAGTTGCCGTTCCCACCGCCGAACGATCCGATGGCGGAAGCCAGGTCAAAACACATTGAGTCTGAAGGCCGTAGCGCCTTCAACGATTACTTTTTGCCCGAGGCTGCAGTGGCCCTCAAGCAAGGCGCAGGACGTCTGATTCGACGTGAAACCGATCAGGGCGTGCTAGTGGTATGTGACACCCGCTTGGTCGCGATGGGGTATGGCAAGCGGCTGCTGAAAGCCTTGCCACCGATGCAGCGATTGGCGACTGAGGCGGCGTTGCTAGAACGCCTCGACTTGCTCACCAAAACTTGTACCACGCCCCCTTTTTAGCGTTCGCATCATTGCGCGTGTAGGCGCTTTCAGGGTAGCTTTTTTGCATCACTCGGAGTGTGTCGTCGCGAAGTTGCACCATGCCCAAGGCGTCATAGGAGCGATAAAGCAGCGAGAGTGCCTCTTCAACAGCCGGCACATCACGGTAGGCGGTGATGGCACTTTGAGCCCGATTGATGGTTGCTACATAAGCGCCGCGGCTGAAGTAGTAGCGGGCCACATTCACTTCAGATTGGGCCAGCGAGTTAACGATATAGACCATGCGCAGGCGGGCATCGGGCGCATAGCGCGAATCCGGAAAGCGAGTGGTCAAGTCTTTGAAGGACTCAAACGATTCCTTGGCGGCTTTTTGATCACGCTCAGACAGATCTTGCTGCACCCAAGAGCTGAACATACCAAGATTGTCATTGAAATTAACAAGCCCCTTCAAGTACAAAGCGTAATCCAAGGCGGAACTGGCTGGGTGCAATCTTATAAACCGATCAAGCGTGGCAATGGCTTGAACTTGCTCACCGCTTTTATACTGGGTGTAAGCTTTTTCAAGTTGCGCTTGCTGCGCCAGTGGTGTTCCTGCTGCTCGACCCTCTAGCTTCTCATAAAACCCAATCGCTTTTTCATAAGCGCCAGCTTTGGCCTCGTCTTTGGCTTCTGAATAAATCTTGTTGGGACTCCATGTCGCCGTGGGGTCGACGGGCGTTGAAGAGCAACCGGCCAGAAGGCCGCTGAGAATTAAAACAGCGCCTGCTGCGCGAGTCGGGGCTTGAAGCGCCGATAATTTGAACAACATCGTGATCGACTCTCTAATGACTGTTTCTGAACATAGCCCAATAATTATATCGAGTGACCTGCTGGTCGCTGACGTTTCTGACGACTCCCAAGAGGAGGGCGATAGCGTCGTTGAGGTCGAGTTGCGCGAGGCCGAAGTGCCGATTTCGGCACACGGTGAGCGGCTGGATCGGGCATTGGCTGGGATTGTGCACGAGTTCTCACGGACTTACCTTCAACAGTTGATCGAGTCCGGTGCTGTTCGTTTGAAAAAACAAATCGTCACCAAGACCTCGGTCAAGGTCAAAGCGGGTGACTTGTTGCAAATTGAGCTTCGGCCAACACCTCAAAGCCAAGCCTTCAAGCCCGAAGTCATGGTGCTCGACGTTGTTTTCGAAGATGATTATTTGATGGTCATCAACAAACCGGCTGGTTTGGTTGTGCATCCCGCGCCAGGTAACTGGAGCGGGACGTTGTTGAACGGCTTGCTCGGGCGCGATGATGCGATGCGCTTCTTGCCGCGCGCAGGCATCGTTCACCGGCTCGACAAAGACACCAGTGGTCTGATGGTCGTGGCCAAAACGCGTGAAGCCATGGATCGATTGGTCGAGATGATTGCCGCGCGTCATGTCAACCGCGACTATTTGGCAGTGGGCCATAAAGAGTGGCTAGGTTCGCGACAACAGCAGGTGGCGCTGCCGATCGGGCGTGACCCTCGTAACCGTTTGCGCATGGCGGTGGTCGATCTGGAACGTAACTCCGGGAAAACGGCCCTCACCGACATTTCATTGATCGACAACCAAGACGATTTTTGTCTCGTTCGTTGCAAGTTGTACACCGGTCGGACCCATCAGATTCGGGTCCACATGGCTGCTTTGGGTCACCCGCTGGTCTCTGATGCGCTGTATGGCGGTGAGCCGGCTGTTGGCCTCACGCGCCAAGCCTTGCATGCCCGTCGCTTAGGTTTTGAGCATCCTGTGAGCGGCGAGGCATTGGTATTTATGGCCCCCGTCCCAGATGATCTGGAAGGCGCTATGGCTGAGCTGGGGCTCAGTTACAATGGAAAATTGTAGCCTTAGCTACTTGCCAGCGTTACGCTTACCGGGTGCTTTCTCGCCATCCTGAACCTTTCGTCTCTGTGCCCCGCCTCGGTTCTAACCAGGCCCGCCTCACTCGCCTTTTTTCGGAACTTAAACTCATGAATACGATGGATGCAAAGCGCGTCCTCGAAACAGCCTTGATCTGTGCTCCGCAACCCTTGCACGTGCGTGAGATGGAGGTGCTTTTCGACGGCGCGTTAACTGCCGATACCTTGAAACGTCTGCTCCTGCAGTTGCAAGATGACTGGGCCGGTCGTGGGGTTGAGCTGACACATGTCGCCAGTGGCTGGCGTTTTCAAAGCCGACCGGAGATGCGTGAATTCCTGGATCGGCTGCACCCTGAAAAGCCACCCAAGTACACCCGTGCAGCATTGGAGACGCTTGCCATCATTGCCTACCGCCAGCCCGTGACGCGAGGCGACATGGAGGATATTCGGGGCGTGACGATCAACAGCCTGTTGCTCAAGCAACTGGAAGACCGGGGTTGGGTCGAAGTGATTGGCCACCGTGAAACGGTGGGTCGTCCTGGGCTTTATGCAACTACCCGTCAGTTTTTGGATGATCTCGGGGTCGAGTCGCTGGATCAGTTGCCCGCCATGAACAGCGCCGAAGGCGAGTCCGCCATGCTCGAGCAGATTGAGTTTGGCCTGTCTGAACCGACGCCAATGGCCGAGCCCTTGGCTGTGCAAGCAGTGATAGAGACGGAGATAGAGATTGACGTTGAGATCGCAACTGAAATCGACATAGAAATTGAGACCGCGACAGAGTCAAAGACCGAGAAGACGCCCGAAGACGCTGACAAGCCAACCCGCGAAAACACATGACCCCATCAGACACACCCGTTCCCCCAGCTGACGCGCTTCCCCCGCCCGTAGCCGATGTCATCACGCCAGAACAGCAGGGCGTTCCACAACAGCCGCTAGCGCCTCGGCCACAGGTCGCCGCAGCCCGCGATTCTGCGTACCAGTTCGAAGATGTGGTGACCGGCCAATTCGACGCTGACGAAGAGGACGTCGCCGTCGTCTTGTCCAAGCGTGTGTTGTCGGCACAACCTGAGAGCCCAAAGCTCCACAAGGTGTTGGCGCAGGCAGGTTTGGGTTCGCGCCTGGAAATGGAGCAACTTATTCTGGAAGGTCGAATTTCCGTCAACGCCGAGCCGGCGCATGTCGGTCAGCGCATTCAGTTTGGCGACACCGTCAAAGTTAACGGCAAGCCGGTTCGCGTTCGTATTGACCCACCGCCAGCTCGTGTGATCGCCTATCACAAGCCGGCTGGCGAGGTCGTCACCCACGATGATCCGCAAAACCGCCCGACCGTTTTTAGGCGTTTGCCTAAGTTGTACCAAGGTAAGTGGCAATCCGTCGGCAGGCTTGACTTGAACACCGAGGGATTGTTGTTGTTGACGAGTTCAGGGGAACTCGCTAATCAACTGATGCATCCGCGTTTTGGTTTGGAGCGCGAATACGCGGTCCGTGTGCTCGGGGCATTGAACAACGAAGAGAAAAAACGCTTGCTGGAGGGGGTGCAGCTCGACGATGGCATAGCACAGTTCGGCACGCTTGAACCCGGCGGCGGCGAGGGCGCCAACTGCTGGTACAAAGTGACGATTTCTGAAGGTCGAAACCGCGAAGTGCGTCGCATGTTTGAAGCGGTCGGACACGCCGTCAGTCGTTTGATTCGGATTCGCTATGGCGCGGTCATGCTGCCGCGCGGTCTCAAACGCGGTGCCTTCGTTGAGCTCGATGACAATGACATTGCAGCCCTGACGAACGCGGTGAGCCGATCTGAATCCCGCGGCGATCCACGGCCACCGCGTCAAGCCGATGGAGCGCCTGGCAAAGGTCGTACGGGTCGCGGTCCGCGGCAAGAGCGTTCACGTGGCGGTAATCGGGGTGCCCCAATTCAGCGTCAGTCCGGCGAAGCCCAGCGGGAAGACGCGCCAGAGCCCTATGATTTGCAGCCGCCCCCCCAGCGGCAAGATGCCGGAAGGGAATCCGGTCGTGGAAGAGGCCCTGGCCCAGGTGGCCCGCGTGGAGGTCCGCGTCAAGGTAATTTTGGCGGTAGCGGCAATGCTGGCCGACAAGGCCAGCCGCGCGGTGGCGATCGTTCGGCCAGGTCGGACAATCCGCCAGCTGGATCTCAGCCGGATCCCATGAAAACATCGTTTGGTTACATCGGTGCTGAAACTTTCACGAGGCAGCGTCAAGCGCAGGGTCAAGGTCAGCGTCGCGGGGGTAGTGGCGGTGGTTATGGCGGCGGTGGAGGTGGTTATGGAGGCGGTGGCGGCACTGGTGGCCCTCGCCGGGGTGGCGGCGGAGGCGGCGGTAATCGAGGCGGCAGTGGCGGTGGCGGTGGCCGAAGCGGGAATCGCTGAACCTTACCTTGAGCTTCAAGGTCTTTCCGCCCACCTTTCAGTACACACAAGCGGTGCGCTCAGGTTAAAATCTAAGGCTTTGTTCATTCTGAACACTCCCTCGAAAATTCAAAAGTTAAGGATTCCTCATGGCTATCGAACGTACTCTCTCCATCATCAAGCCTGACGCTGTCGCTAAGAACGTCATTGGTCAGATCTACGCCCGTTTCGAAGCTGCTGGCTTGAAAATTGTGGCTGCCAAGTTTGTGCATTTGTCACGCGGCGAAGCCGAAGCTTTCTACGGTGTGCACCGCGAGCGTCCTTTCTTCAAAGACTTGGTTGACTTCATGGTCTCAGGCCCAGTGATGATCCAAGCCCTCGAAGGTGAAAATGCTGTCCTGAAGCACCGTGATCTGTTGGGCGCTACCGACCCTAAGAAAGCCGCTCCAGGCACCATCCGCGCTGACTTCGCTGAGAGCATTGATGCCAATGCTGTTCACGGTTCTGACGCTGTTGAAACAGCGCAAGTCGAGATCAGCTTCTTCTTCGCAGGCATGAATATTTATACACGCTGATATGTCGGCCCCAGAGCATCACTGCCCTTCGCCGGGCCGTTGCAGGCTTGGGGTTTTTTTTCGTGGGTGGCAGGTTCGGCCTTTCGGCGCGGGTAATTTCCAGTGCACAAAGGCGACCCTGTCATGACCACCAATCTTCTCGACTTTGACCTCGATGGCTTAGCTGCATTTTGCGAGCAACTCGGCGAAAAGCGTTTCCGTGCGACCCAGCTGTTCCGCTGGATTCATCAGCGCGGTGCAACTGACTTTGAGCAGATGACCGATCTGGCCAAGTCGCTGCGCACTAAGCTCGCCGGCAAGGCTCACATTCAGGCTCTCACCGTGCTGTCGCGTCACGATTCTGCTGACGGCACGATCAAGTGGTTGTTCGACGTTGGTGCGGGCGATGTCATCGAGACCGTCTTCATCCCTGAGGCGGATCGCGGGACCTTGTGTATTTCTTCCCAGGCCGGTTGCGCCGTGGGTTGCCGTTTTTGCTCGACCGGTCACCAAGGTTTCAGCCGTAACCTCAGTACCGCCGAAATCACGGCGCAGCTTTGGTTTGCCGAACACTTTCTGCGCCAGCACTTGGGCAAACAAGAGCGTGTCATCTCTAATGTGGTGATGATGGGCATGGGCGAGCCGCTGCAAAATTATGCGCAGTTGTTACCCGCCTTGCGCGTCATGCTGGACGACCACGCTTACGGCCTCTCCCGCCGCCGCGTCACGGTCTCGACTTCCGGCGTGGTGCCGATGATCGACCGGCTCGGCCAAGATTGCCCGGTCGCGCTGGCGGTGTCGCTGCATGCGCCCGAAGACTCTTTGCGTGATAACTTGGTCCCGCTGAACCGCAAATACCCGATTGCCGAGTTGCTGCAGGCCTGTGCCCGTTACCAAGCCTTTGCGCCACGTGACTTCATCACCTTTGAATACTGCATGCTCGATGGCGTGAACGACCAGCCTGAGCATGCGCGTCAACTGGTCGCGTTGATGCGCAAGCACGCCGTGGACGGGCTGTCGTGCAAGTTCAATTTGATTCCTTTCAATCCGTTTCCGGCTTCCGGACTGACCCGCTCGGCCATGCCCCAGGTGCTTGCATTTGCAAAAATTTTGCTGGATGCGGGTATCGTCACCACCGTGCGAAAAACCCGTGGTGATGATATTGACGCGGCGTGCGGGCAGCTCGCCGGCGACGTGCAAGACCGCACTGATGTGCAAAAGCGCATGGCGACTCAGCGCCAAGGCATGTTGGCGGGCATCAAGGTTGTCGTGGCACCGGTGAATCACTCATGACCTTGCGTGCCACGCTGACTTGTGGGCTCGTGTGTGCGCTGGCTGTGTGGCTGTCCGGCTGCGCGCAAGGGGTGGCCGGTCTGGAGTCGTCTGGGCGTTCGGATGTTCATGCCGACATTCGGACCGAATCTGACGAGTTACCTTTTCAGCGTCGGGCGCGTATTCGGCTCGAGTTGGCGGTGGCCTATTTTCAGCAAGGCCAAAACCATGTCGCGCTGGATGAAATCAAGCAAGCCATTGCCATTGATCCGACGAATGCGGATGCCTACAACCTGCGAGGTCTGGTGTATCAACGGTTGAATGACTGGCCTTTGGCCTCCAGTAGTTTTCAACGTGCATTGGCTGTCAATCCGCTGGATGCCGATGCTGCGCATAACTACGCGTGGTTACTTTGCCAGCATGCTCAATATGAAGCTTCAGAGACATTTTTTGCTCAGGCCATTGCAAATCCGACTTACTCCCATGCCGCAAAAAGCTGGATGACACAGGGACTGTGTCAGTTGCGTTCCGGTCAAACCGTCAATGCTGAGTTCAGTTTGTCCCGTTCTTACGAATTAGATGCCGGCAATCCTGTGACCGTCTACAACCTAGCGCAATTGCTCTTTGATCGGGGTGACTTTCAGCCTGCCCAGCCGTACATGCGTCAACTCAATAAAGGGCCGTTGGCCAATGCTGAAACTTTGTGGTTGGGCATCAGAATTGAGCAGCAATTGAATAATCCAGATGCCGTTGCAGTATTGGCTGATCAGTTGCGTCATCGTTTCGCAGATTCTCGCGAATTGATCGCTTACGAAAAAGGGGCTTTTCTTGACTGAAGACACCAATCAGATCACGGGCGCATTTGCCAATCCAGCACCGGCCATAGCCGAGCCTGGTCTCACTGCCGGGGCATTGATCCGCCGTGCACGTGAAGCTTCAGGGCTGCACATTGCCGCGTTGGCTGTGGCCCTCAAGGTGCCCGTTAAAAAGCTAGAGGCATTGGAAGCTGATCGTTTTGAACTCTTGCTCGATGCTGTTTTTGTCAGAGCTCTGGCCGCCAGTGTGTGCCGTCTATTGAAAGTCGATTCAACTGAGATTCTCAGGCTTTTGCCAAGTCAGGCTAAGCCGCAACCAACCTACCGGGTTGAGCCCCGGCGCGTAATTGAGAGATCGACGATTTCACCAAGTCGACCTAACTTTTTCAACACGATTTCAAGGTCCGCCATCGTTGGTGGATGGGTGCTTGTCTTAGGCACACTCGCTTTGGTATTTTTACCTCCACTGGATTTTTTATCACCTAAAACCCAGGTGGTCGAGGGTGATCTCGTGATCATGCCGACGCTTCCCGTGATGGCTGTTGAACCGTCCCCGCCGGACCAGCTGGTCGGTGCGCCCAGTTCTGACAATGGCCCTGCTATGGTGAATTCCGCTGTGGTCGACTCCGGCTCCGTGATGTCGATCCCAGAGGGTGTTCAAACTGGAACGCCACCCAGCACCGGTATCGTTGTTTTCCAGTCGACAGCAGAATCCTGGGTCGAAGTGACCGATGCGAGGGGATCCGTATTGCTGCGCCGTAAGCTGGTGGCAGGCGAGGTGGCTGGAGCCTCAGGCGTGTTGCCTTTGAATGCGGTAGTCGGCCGTGCTAATGTGACTCAGGTGAAAATACGTGGCCAGTTGTTTGATCTGGCCGCTGTGACCCGCGACAATATCGCTCGTTTTGAGGTGAAATAAAAGTGCAGCCTTGCCTCCCGATTGAATCCGCCGAGCCACTGGCCCGCCGGTCTGCCCAAGCCCGCGTGGTCTGGGGTTCGCGCGTGGTCACCGTGGGTGGCGATGCGCCCGTGCGCGTGCAGTCGATGACTAACACCGACACTGTCGATGTCATCGGTACCGCCATCCAAATCAAAGAACTCGCTTTGGCGGGGTCTGAAATGGTCCGCATCACCGTCAATACACCAGAGGCTGCCGAGGCCGTGCCGCATGTCCGCGACCAACTCGACCGCATGGGCATTGATGTTCCCCTGATTGGAGATTTTCATTTCAATGGCCACCGCCTGCTGACCGACTACCCGGCTTGCGCCGAAGCGCTGTCCAAGTACCGCATCAACCCCGGCAATGTCGGTAAGGGCAACAAACACGACAAGCAGTTTGGCCAGATGATTGAAGCGGCTGTGCGCTGGAACAAACCGGTGCGCATTGGTGTCAACTGGGGAAGTCTCGACCAAGAGTTGCTGGCCAGCTTGATGGATCTGAACAGCACACGCAGCAGCCCGTGGGATGCCAAGCAAGTGATGTACGAAGCGCTGATCACGTCAGCGCTTGACTCTGCCGCACTGGCTCAACAAATGGGCATGGCGCACGAACAAATTATTCTGTCCTGTAAGGTCAGCGGCGTGCAAGACTTGATCTCGGTCTACCGTGAGCTTGCTAAGCGCACGCAGCATCCGCTGCACTTGGGTCTGACCGAAGCTGGCATGGGCACCAAGGGCACGGTGGCGTCGGCTGCAGTGCTGGGCATCTTGCTGCAAGAGGGCATTGGCGACACGATTCGTGTCTCGCTGACGCCGCAACCGGGCGAGTCACGCACGCAAGAAGTGTTGATCGCGTCCGAGATTTTGCAGGCGCTGGGTCTGCGTAGTTTTGTGCCGAGCGTGACCGCTTGCCCAGGCTGCGGGCGCACCACGAGTGACACTTTTCAAGTGCTGGCCAAGCAAATTGACGACTTCCTGCGTGGCCAAATGCCGGTCTGGCGTGAGCAATACCCTGGCGTTGAAAAACTCAAGGTGGCGGTGATGGGTTGCATCGTCAACGGCCCTGGCGAGAGTAAACATGCCGACCTCGGCATCAGTCTGCCTGGCTCCGGTGAAGCGCCTGCCGCGCCGGTCTTTATTGACGGTGAAAAGCGCATGACACTGCGCGGCGACCGGATCGCCGAAGAATTCCAGGTCATCGTCGAAAACTACATTGAAAACCGCTTCGGTCGCAGCACTGCAACGACCGAAGCCGCATAAAAAAACATGGCTGAAAAACTGCTTGCCGTCAAAGGCATGAACGACATATTGCCGCCTGAATCGGCGCGCTGGGAATGGTTAGAGGGCAAAGTCCGCGAGCTGATGGCGCGCTATGCTTACCGCAACATTCGAACGCCGATTTTGGAGCACACGCAACTCTTTGTGCGCGGCATTGGTGAGGTCACGGACATCGTCGAAAAGGAGATGTACTCTTTTGAAGACCGCTCCGACAAAAACGGTGACCATGCCTTTTTGACCATGCGGCCCGAAAACACCGCCAGCGTGGTGCGCGCTGTGACCGAGCACAACTTGCTGTACGACGGCGGAAAGCGGCTTTACTACATGGGCCCGATGTTTCGCCGCGAGCGTCCGCAGCGCGGCCGTTATCGGCAGTTTCATCAAATCGGTGCCGAGGCATTGGGCTTTGGTGGCCCAGAAGTAGACGCCGAACTGATCTTGCTGGCGGCCGCACTCTGGAAAGACATCGGCATCACCGATTGGCGCTTGGAAATCAACAGCCTCGGTCAGCCAGACGAGCGGGCGCTGCACCGGACGCAGCTGATCGCACACTTTGAGCAGCACGCTGACATGCTTGACGAAGACGCGCGCCGACGCCTGCACAGCAACCCGCTGCGCATTCTGGACACCAAAAACCCAGCCATGAAAGCCGTGGTCGAAAGCGCTCCGCGCCTGATCGACTTTCTGGGCGTGGCCTCACTGGCCCACTTTGATGCGCTCAAAGCCATCCTTGACGCCAATGGCGTGCCGTGGACGCTGAACCACCGGCTGGTGCGCGGTCTCGACTATTACAACCTCACGGTGTTCGAGTTCGTCACAGACCAATTGGGCGCGCAAGGCACTTTGTGTGCGGGCGGCCGCTATGACTATTTGATTGAGCAGATTGGCGGCAAAGCCGCGCCGGCTGTGGGTTGGGCGTTGGGTGTCGAGCGCGTGCTCGAGCTGGTCCGCGAAAGCGGCCAAACTGTGCCAGCTTTGGTGCCCGACGCTTATGCCATCGTCCCCGACGCTGCCGCCGTGCCGGTGGTGTTACAGACCTTGCAAGTGCTGCGTACGCAAGGTATCAGCGTGCAAATGCACGCCAGTGCCGGCTCGGGCGCAGAAGGCATGGGCAGTATGAAGTCGCAATTCAAAAAAGCTGACGCCAGCGGTGCGCGTTTTGCCCTGATTTTTGGCGAGACTGAACTGGCCAGCGGGTGCGTGGCGGTCAAGCCCTTGCGCGGCAGCAAGGCCGAAGCCGAGGCCGCGCCCGAGCAATCTTTGCGCAAACTTGACGAAGCAGCCACCTGGGCATCGACTCTACGCGGCTGAGCAGACCCCGACCTCTACAATCCATCTTTCTTTCGGCATCGTGAACAAGAACCCATGGCAAAACATCTGGACCTCGAAGAGCAGGAACAACTCGCTGAGTTGAAGCATTTCTGGAAACGCTACGGCAACGCCATCTCCTGGGCTTTGATCGTGATATTCGGCGCTGTGGCCGCCTGGAATGGCTACCACTATTGGCAGCGTAGCCAAGCCGCTCAAGCCGCCGTCATGTATGACGAAGTGGAGCGCGCCGCTTTGGCAGGCGACATGCCCAAACTGGATCGCTCGCTGGCTGACATGCAAGAACGCTATGGCCGTACTGCCTTTGCGGAGCAGGCAGCGCTGTTGGCCGCGCGGGTTTATTACGACAAAGGCAACCTCGATGCGTCTAAGGGCGCTTTGGGCTGGGTCGCTGCCAAAGCCTCTGATGAAGGCTACCAAAGCATTGCCAGACTCCGCTTGTCGGGCATCTTGCTCGAAGCCAAGGCTTACGACGAGGCGTTAAAGCAACTATCGGTTTCCATGCCTAAATCGTTCGCTGCATTAGCGGCCGATCGCCGGGGTGACATTCTGGCAGCGCAAGGGAAAAAGGCTGAAGCCAAGGCCGAATATCAGACCGCCTACAAAGAATTTGATGAGCGCTCTGAATACCGCCGTTTGGTCGAGGTCAAGCTCAATGCTTTGGGCGTAGACCTTGTGGGTGCTGCCAAAGCGGTGTCTGTCAGTGTTGCGCCTGCCAGTGAGTCTTCAAAATGAAGCGAGTTCACTTTGCTCTGTCCAACGTGCTCGGGGCTTTGCCGCATGGCCGCGCCCTGCGCTTACCCATTGCGTACTTGGCGCTTGTCCTCTTGACGGCTTGTTCCGGTGGCGCTAACAAACCCAAACCAACCGAACTCAAAGCCGTTGTGCCAGTCGTTCCGGTTCAGCAAGTCTGGACTGCACGTCTGGGTGCCGTTAAGTTCCCCATGGCGGTGAACGTCTCGGGCACCACCTTGTTTGCCGCCGCGAGTGACGGGGTGGTTGCCGCCATTGATGCCCGCACAGGTCGAGACATTTGGCGTTTGAACCTTGCCACCCCCTTGGCTGCTGGCGTCGGTAGCGATGGTCGAGTCGCGTCTGTCGTGACGCTTGCTAATGAATTGGTAGCCGTTGTCGACGGGCGTGAAATCTGGCGCGAAAAGCTGACTGCGCAAGCCTATACCGCACCGTTCGTCGCAGGGGGTCGTATTTTTGTGCTGACGGCTGACCGCGCGGTTCATGCCTTTGATGGCAACAGCGGTCGCAAACTTTGGATGCAGCAACGTCCCACAGAGCCGTTGGTGTTGCGTCAAGCGGGCGTTTTATTGGCGGTCGGCGACACGCTGGTGGCTGGTCTCGCGGGTCGCTTGACAGGTTTGAATCCGGCCAACGGCAGCGTTCGCTGGGAAGTGCCTATTGCTTCGCCCCGCGGCATCAATGATGTTGAGCGCTTGGTCGATTTGGTCGGCCCGGTAAGTCGTTTGAGTAATGTGGTTTGCGTGCGCGCATTTCAGGCCAGTGTAGGCTGCGTGAACGCCGAGCGCGGTATTTTGCAGTGGACCAAAGCGGCCGATGGCAACGTCGGCTTGGAAGGCGATGAACGTCTGATCTTTGCGGTCGAGTCGGACGGCAAGGTGGTCACTTGGCAGCGCGTCGATGGTGAAGCCGGTTGGCGCAGTGAACTATTGCGCTACCGCGGTTTGACGGCTCCCAGTGTCGTTGGGCGCTCTATAGCCATCGGTGACGCATCAGGATTCGTTCATTTGTTGTCGCGCGAAAACGGTGCGCTGCTGAATCGCCTGACGACCGACGGCTCTGCCATCATCGCCACCCCGACGCTGGTCGGCGAGACGCTGGTGGTCGTCACCCAAGCGGGCACTATTTTCGGCTTTCAGCCCCAATAAGCAGGCGCACAAGCAGCCTGTCATAAGATTTTTGATGAAACCTGTTATTGCCCTGGTGGGCCGCCCGAATGTGGGCAAATCGACGCTTTTTAACCGCCTGACCAAATCGCGGGATGCGATCGTGGCCGACTACGCGGGCCTGACGCGGGATCGTCACTATGGCAATGGCAATTTAGGGACGCACGAATACATCGTCATCGACACCGGTGGTTTCGAGCCGGATGCCGCCTCTGGTATCTACAAAGAAATGGCCAAACAAACGCGTCAAGCGGTGGCTGAGGCCGATGTCGTTATTTTCGTGGTTGATGCCCGTGCAGGTTTGAACGCGCAGGACCACGACATTGCCAAGTACTTGCGTAAGCTGGGTATTCCTACACTGCTCGCTGCCAACAAAGCCGAGGGCATGCAAGAGGGCGGCGTGCAACTGTCTGAGTTTTTTGAACTCGGCTTGGGCGAAGTGTTGGCGGTCTCGGCATCGCACGGTCAAGGCATGCGAATGCTGGTCGACATGGCCTTGGAACCGCTCAAGCTGCCTGACCCCGATGAGCTCGCTGAAGCCGAAGATCCTGCCGTCATCAAACTCGCAGTGGCGGGACGCCCCAACGTCGGCAAGTCCACGCTGATCAACACTTGGCTTGGCGAAGAGCGGTTGGTGGCTTTCGACATGCCTGGGACCACCCGCGATGCCATTTCCGTCCCCTTTGAGCGTGCTGGTCAAAAATTTGAATTGATCGACACCGCCGGCTTACGCCGCAAAGGCAAGGTCTTCGAGGCGATTGAAAAGTTCTCTGTTGTCAAGACATTGCAGGCCATTGAAAATTCGAATGTCGTGTTGCTGTTGTTGGATGCTACCCAGGGCGTGACGGACCAAGACGCACACATCGCCGGCTACATCCTAGAGTCTGGTCGGGCCGTGGTTTTGGCCATCAACAAGTGGGATGCCGTCGACAGTTACGAGCGCGAAACATTGGAGCGCTCGCTTGAAACACGTCTCGGCTTTTTAAAATTTGCCGCGATCCACCGCATTTCTGCTATCAAGCGCCAAGGCTTGGCACCGGTCTGGAAATCCATCATCCAAGCCCATGCATCAGCCAACCGCAAGATGTCGACGCCGGTCCTCACCCGTTTGCTGCTGGAGGCGGTTCAGTTCCAACAACCGCAGCGATCGGGTATGTTCCGCCCTAAGATGCGTTATGCGCACCAAGGCGGCATGAACCCGCCGATCATCATCATCCACGGCAACTCGCTGGAGCATGTCAGCGAGTCGTACAAGCGCTATCTGGAAGGGCGCTTCCGGAAAGAGTTCGACTTGGTCGGCACGCCTATGCGGATTCAGATGAAGACCTCAACAAACCCCTTCACCGACAAAGATTCGGACTAGGCCTACAGGTTTTCCCTGTAGTGCTGTGTTAAGGTAAAGAGTCTTAAACAACTACTCTAGTACACGGAGAATATCGTGAGCAATAACAACAAAGGTCAGCTCTTGCAAGACCCCTTCCTGAACACTTTGCGTCGTGAGCATGTGCCCGTGTCGATTTATCTCGTCAACGGCATCAAGTTGCAAGGCCAGATTGAATCCTTTGACCAATATGTCGTGTTGCTTCGCAACACCGTCACGCAGATGGTCTACAAGCACGCTATTTCCACCATCGTCCCCGGACGTGCCGTGAACTTCTCCACGGCCGAATCCGAAGAGGGCCCGGCAAGCTGAGCTCGGTGGACACGCGTCCCGCAGCGTCAACCTCCGTCCTGCTTGTTGGCGTGGACTTTGGGCACGCCAACTTTGATGACAAGCTCGAAGAGCTCGGTCTTCTGGCGCAAACAGCCGGAATGGTCCCCGTTGCGCGCATGACCTGTAAACGAAAAGCGCCCGATGCGGCGCTTTTTGTGGGCACTGGCAAGGCCGAAGAAATCAAGATGACGGCTCGTGAATACGGCGCCACCGAGATCTTGTTTGACCAGTCACTCAGCCCGGCTCAGCAGCGAAATCTCGAGCGCACGCTCGACATGCCGGTCAATGACAGGACCTTGCTCATCCTCGAGATTTTTGCCCAGCGTGCGCGCAGCCATGAAGGCAAGTTGCAAGTCGAACTGGCCAAGCTGCAATATTTGTCGACTCGTCTGGTTCGTCGTTGGTCGCATCTTGAACGCCAAACCGGTGGTGCTGGTGTGCGAGGCGGTCCTGGCGAAAAGCAAATCGAACTCGACAAACGAATGATCAGTGAATCGATCAAACGGACCAAAGAGCGTTTAACCAAGGTCAAACGCCAGCGGCAGACGCAGCGCAAGCAGCGAGACCGGCGAAACTCGTTCACCATTTCATTGGTCGGTTACACCAATGCCGGCAAGACGACGCTGTTCAATGCCCTTGTTAAAGCGCGTGCCTACACGGCCGACCAACTTTTTGCCACGCTAGACACGACAACGCGTCAACTTTACTTGGGTGATGCCGCACGCTCCGTCTCGCTGTCCGATACGGTTGGTTTTATTCGCGATTTGCCGCACGGTTTGATTGATGCATTCCAGGCGACGCTGCAAGAGGCGGCTGAGGCCGACTTGCTGCTGCATGTGGTCGATGGCTCTAACCCTGACTTCTTGGAGCAAATCGAGCAGGTTCAGCGTGTGCTGGCAGAAATCGGTGCCGACCAAGTGCCGCAGCTCCTGGTTTTCAACAAGCTGGATGCTATTGAAAAAGACCGTTGGCCCCTCCAGATGAGTGATATGTTCGAAGTGAATGACCCGGTCTCTGAGACCGCCAGATCACTCGAGCGTGTTTTTGTGAGTGCCAAAACTGGAGAGGGGCTGCCTCTGTTACGGCAAGTACTGGCCAGTCACGCTGTCACCTTGCCCGCAGATGAGAGTCCCCATGCCGATGAGTCTGTTGCCTGATTAGGCACAATGTACGTGTTATCCAAAACAAGAGAATTTGCTCCATGAATCTGATCCCTGTACTGCAGACGGTAACGGCCTTGCCCGGACGACTGAAACAGCGCGCGCTTGGCATGTTCAATTTGAACGATCCACGTTGGGGTCGCGATGAGGACAAAACGTCTGCATCTTCTGACGAATCGAAACCCAATGCCGACCCTGATGAGGCGAAGCCCGTTAATCCGCCGCAGAGACCCAAGCCGCAAGGCGCGAACCAAGGTCCACCTGATCTAGACGAGTTGTGGCGTGACTTCAACCGCAAGCTGGGCGGATTTTTTGGTGGTAACAAAGGTGCTACGAATCGTCCTCAAGGCGGTATGGGGGGCGGTGGCAATGCGGGTGGTCCTGGGGGTTTCCAGCCTGACATGAAGTCTGCTGGTGTTGGCGTGGGATTGATTGGCGCGGTTGCTGTTTTGATCTGGCTTGGCACCGGATTTTTTATCGTCCAAGAGGGCCAGCAGGCTGTCATCACGCAGTTTGGGAAATACAACTCAACAGTTGGAGCTGGTTTCAACTGGCGCCTTCCATACCCGGTTCAGCGGCATGAGATGGTGGTCGTCACACAGATCCGCTCTGTTGACGTTGGCCGTGACAACATCATCAAGGCAACGGGCTTGCGGGAATCCGCCATGCTGACTGAAGACGAAAACATTGTTGAGATCAAGTTTGCAGTCCAGTACCGTTTGAGCGATGCCCGTGCTTATCTTTTTGAGACTCGGGATCCTTCCGCCACGGTGGTACAAGCGGCTGAAACAGCTGTCCGTGAAGTGGTCGGGAAAATGAAAATGGACTCGGCTCTGTCCGAGGAACGCGACCAAATTGGCCCACGCGTACGCGTCTTGATGCAAAGTATTCTGGACCACTACAAAGTTGGCGTTGAAGTGGTGGCGATCAACTTGCAACAAAGCGGTGTCCGTCCGCCCGAGCAGGTTCAGGCTGCATTTGACGATGTCCTCAGAGCGGGTCAAGAGCGTGAACGTGCCAAGAACGAAGCGCAAGCCTATGCCAACGATGTTGTTCCACGGGCAATTGGTTCAGCATCGCGCTTACAAGAAGAGTCACAAGCTTACAAGGCTCGTGTCGTGGCCCAGTCTCAGGGTGATGCGCAGCGCTTTCGTTCTGTGTTGACCGAATACCAGAAGGCCCCACAGGTGACGCGTGATCGCATGTACACCGACACCATGCAGCAGGTCTATACCAATGTGACCAAAGTGCTGGTCGACTCAAAGCAAGGTTCTAACTTGCTGTATCTTCCGCTCGACAAACTCATGCAGGCTGCCGGGCAGGGCGGCACAACCAAGATCGTTCCTGAATCGTCCAGCGCAGCCGTGCTGCCGCCTATGAACCCGGTCCCTTCGAACAGCGCGGAAACACGCGCCCGTGATACGTCACGTACTCGCTAAGGAATTATTGTGAACAGAGTTGGATTTATTGCTTCTTCACTGCTGGTGGCTTTGGCCTTGGTCAGTTCTATGTTGTTTGTCGTCGACCAGCGCCAGTTCGGCGTGGTCTATGCCCTTGGACAGATCAAGGAAGTTATTCTCGAGCCGGGCCTGAACTTCAAGTTACCACCCCCATTTCAGAATGTGTCCTACATCGACCGGCGCTTGCTCACGCTGAACAGCACGGACTCAGAGCCGATGCTGACGGCTGAAAAGCAACGTGTGATCATCGACTGGTATGTCAAATGGCGCATCACGCAGCCTTCCGAGTACATCCGTAATGTCGGTCTCGATGAACGTGCTGGCGCCACGCAGTTGAACCGCGTGGTTCGCAATGCGTTTCAGGAAGCCATCAACAAGCGGACCGTTAACGAGTTGTTGTCGTCTCAGCGGGAGACCCTGATGGCCGATGTGAAGTCTGAGGTGCTGAAGGTGGTCCGCGGTGCGCAGCCTTGGGGCATTGATGTTAACGACGTGCGTATCACCCGCGTCGACTATGTCGAATCCATCACCGAATCGGTGTATCGCCGCATGGAGGCTGAGCGCAAGCGTGTCGCCAACGAGTTGCGTTCCACTGGTGCGGCCGAAGGCGAGAAAATTCGTGCTGATGCTGACCGCCAAGTGGCCGTCACAGTCGCCAACGCCTACCGCGAAGCCCAGAAGGTCAAGGGCGAGGGCGATGCCCAAGCAACGGGCATTTACAGCGAGTCTTTCGGTCGTGACCCTCAGTTTGCTCAGTTTTATCGCAGCTTGGATGCCTACCGGGCCAGCTTTGACAAAAAGAGCGATGTCATGGTGATCGATCCATCATCCGACTTTTTCAAGGCTATGAGAAGTTCGGGCAGCGCAGCCGCGGCTAAAAAATAGAGGCTGACGGGCGACTGCGCCTTGTCCCACTTCGGGTTGGGTGCTTTCTCACTCTCAGAATAAGGCGTTAAATATTGCCTTAATCTTGTGCTACTGAGCTGTTGAAATGCTGATCAAGCAGCTTTTCCAGCATGCTCATTCCAAATCGGTACGAAGCACCGGTAAAATCCGACTTTTACAGCTCATCTTAAATACGCATGCCCGCTTGGTCGTCATCATGGCAATTGCCGGATCAAATTGCCGATGTCCTCCCCTCAGAGGCGCGTCACATTGAAGAACTCCGCCGCCTTTTTCTGGACACGGCTCGTCGCTACGGCTACGAGCTGGTCATGCCGCCGCTGCTTGAGCACCTTGAGTCTTTGCTGACCGGTACAGGAGAAGCGCTCGATCTCCAAACTTTCAAACTTGTCGATCAGCTGTCAGGCCGTACCCTGGGGTTGCGTGCTGACACAACACCCCAAGTAGCCCGTATTGATGCTCACCTGCTGAACCGCAGTGGCGTGGCACGCCTGTGCTATTGCGGACCGGTTCTCCACACGCGTGCCGAGCGCCCGCATGCCACGCGCGAGCCATTGCAGTTTGGCGCTGAAATTTATGGTCACGCCGGGCTCGAAGCAGATTTGGAAGTTCAGCTGTTGGCCTTGGAAGGCTTGAACGCTGCGGGTGTTGAGTCGCTGTCTGTCGACATGGCTGACGTGCGTGTTGTCAGCAGTCTCTTGGCTGGCGCCGCCATCGGTGCGGGCACTTTGTCGCAGTTGCATGCCGCCTTGGCGGCCAAAGATGCCAGCGAGTTGAACAGCCTTCTCGCTTCGCAACCAAGCATTTCAGCGGCGTCAGCCGAAGGCCTCAAGGCTTTGCTGCAACTCTACGGCGATGAGACAGTTTTGGTCGAAGCCGAAAAATTCTTGCAAGATTTTCCTGCAGCTATTGCCGCTTTGCAAGGCATGCGCTGGTTGGCTTCTCACGTCACCAACTTTGGTGGCGGGGTAAAGGTCGGTTTTGACCTGGCTGATCTGCGCGGCTACGCCTACTACAGCGGCACACGCTTTGCCATTTACGGCCATGGTGCCGAGCTAGCCCGAGGTGGCCGCTATGACGAAGTCGGTGCTATTTTTGGACGAAGGCGACCAGCGGCCGGCTTCAGTCTCGATTTGAAAGAGCTTGTCAGCGTCTTAGCGCCACGACCTTTACGGGCCGCCGTTTGCGCTCCATGGGGCGTTGAAACATCGCTGCGTCACGCGATTGCGGGACTTCGTGCACGCGGTGAAACCGTCGTGTGCGTGCTGCCTGGGCATGAGCAAGAAGTCAATGAATTCGATTGCGACCGCGAGTTGGCCCAAGTGGCAGGCCAGTGGATCGTTCAGCCGCTGAGCAAGACTCTTGCCTGAGTCCGCGAAGCCGCTTTCTGCAACCTTTTTTAGCAAGTATCAAGAATGACAAATAAACAAGCCGCTGTCGCGGGACGCAATGTCGTGGTCGTCGGCACTCAATGGGGCGACGAGGGCAAGGGCAAACTGGTCGACTGGCTGACAGAAATGTCACAGGGCGTGGTGCGCTTTCAAGGCGGCCACAACGCGGGTCACACGCTGGTCATCAACGGTGTCAAAACCGCCTTGCACCTGATTCCCTCCGGAATCATGCGGCCAGGTGTCAAGTGCTACATCGGCAACGGTGTGGTTTTGTCTGCTGCCAAGCTATTTGAAGAAATCGAAGGCCTTGAAAAAGCCGGCGTTGAAGTCCGCTCCAGGCTGCGCATCAGCGAGGCTTGCCCTTTGATTTTGCCTTTCCATGCTGCTCTTGATATTGCACGTGAAGCGGCCAAGGAGCAAGCCGGGTTGGCCAAAATCGGCACCACTGGCCGCGGCATCGGACCCGCCTACGAAGACAAAATTGCACGCCGTGCCTTGCGCGTGCAAGACTTGAAATACCCTGAGCGCTTCGCCACCAAACTGCGTGAACTGCTGGACCTGCACAACTTCATCTTGACGGGCTACCTCAACGCGCCAGCGATTGATTTCGACACCGTCTACGTTGAAGCTATGCGCCACGCTGAACTACTCAAGCCGATGATGGCCGACGTTTCGCGCGAGCTCAATGACGCCCACCGTGACGGTGCTAATTTGCTGTTTGAAGGCGCGCAGGGTACTTTGCTTGACGTCGATCACGGCACTTATCCCTTTGTCACCTCCAGCAACTGCGTGGCTGGCAACGCCGCTGCCGGCGCTGGTGTCGGCCCGGGAATGTTGCATTACATTCTTGGCATCACCAAGGCTTATTGCACGCGGGTTGGTGGTGGTCCGTTCCCGACAGAGCTTGATTGGGAAGTCCCGGGCACGGTGGGTTATCACTTGAGCACCGTGGGCGCTGAAAAAGGCGTGACCACCGGTCGCAGCCGCCGTTGCGGCTGGTTTGACGCAGCGTTGCTCAAGCGATCGGCGCAGGTCAATGGTCTGTCGGGTCTCTGCATCACCAAGCTCGATGTGCTGGACGGCATTGAGACGTTGAAGCTTTGCACCGGCTATGAACTCGACGGCGCCATCACGGATATTTTGCCGATGGGTGCTGAAGACATCGCACGCTGCAAACCGATTTACGAGGACATGCCAGGCTGGACGCAGAGCACGGTCGGCGTGACGGATTACGACGCCTTGCCGCCTGCAGCGCAACGTTATTTGCAACGCATCGAAGATGTCACCGGGGTGCCGATTCACATGGTTTCGACCAGCCCAGACCGTGATCACACGATCTTGCTGCGCAATCCTTACGCCGCCTGATTTCAGACATCCGTGAAACTCTTGAACCTGCTCTTTTGATTGGACGTTCCCATGTTGACTGAAGACGGCAAACACCTCTACGTGAGTTACGACGAGTACCATAACCTGATCGAAAAACTGGCGATCAAGATTCACCAATCGGATTGGCAGTTTGACACCATCTTGTGTCTGGCGCGCGGCGGTATGCGCCCTGGCGACATCCTCTCGCGTATTTTTGACAAGCCGCTGGCCATCATGTCGACCAGTTCTTACCGCGCTGATTCCGGCACAGTGCAGGGCAATCTGGACATTGCCCGCTTCATCACCACGCCCAAGGGCGAAATCGCCGGCAAGGTCTTGCTGGTTGATGACCTGGCCGACACCGGCCACACGCTGAACGCGGTGATTCATCAGCTGCGCAACAACTACAAGCCCATCACCGAACTGCGCAGTGCGGTGATCTGGACCAAGGGCGTATCGAGTTTTCAGCCTGACTATTCAGTTGAGTCCTTGCCGACCAACCCGTGGATTCACCAACCCTTTGAAGGCTACGATGCCTTGCGACCATCACACCTGATGGAGAAGTGGAAAGTCTAAAAAGACGCGATGGACGCTAAGGGCACTAAGGTCTGTAACATGCAGGCATGCAAGACCTTTCCACTCAGCTGATTCATCATCCTTATCAGGCGCCGGCAGGCTTTGCCAGCGTCAACGTTCCGGTGCACCGTGCATCGACTGTGATTTTTTCAAGTGTCGCGGCCTTGCGTCAGCGCGAATGGAAACACAAAAATGGCTACACCTACGGGCTGCACGGCACGCCCACCACCTTCACCCTTGAAGAGCGCATAGCATCCTTAGAGGGCGGGCGATATTGCACCTTGGTGCCCAGCGGACTGGCCGCCGTGGCACTCGCCAACATGGCCTTCTTGCAAGCCGGTGACGAGCTGCTGATCCCCGACAACGCCTACGGCCCCAACAAGACGCTGGCAGAGCATGAGATGCAAGCTTGGGGCATTAGCCACCGCTATTACGACCCGATGGATCCGGCCGATTTGCGCCAGAAAATAAGTGCCAAAACGCGTTTGGTTTGGCTCGAAGCACCGGGCTCTATCACGCTTGAATTCCCCGACTTGCCGGCGCTGATCGCTGTTATCAAGTCATATAGTTCGGTGCATCCTAAAGGCATCGTTAGTGTCCTCGACAACACGTGGGGCGCCGGCCTGGCTTTCAATGCTTTTGACTTGGGTGTAGATGTCTCGGTGCATGCCTTGACCAAATACCCCAGCGGCGGCGCTGATGTGTTGATGGGGTCGGTCGTCACGCAAAACGAGGCCTTGCATCAACAAGTTCACTTTTGTAATATGCGCGTCGGCTACGGTGTGGCCGGCAACGACGCCGAAGCGGTGCTGCGCGGACTCGCCAGCATGACGCTGCGCTACCGGGCGCAGGACGTCTCTACGCGCGCCTTGGCCGTGTGGATGCAAGGGCAAGCCGCCATTGCCGAAGTTCGCCATCCGGCCTTGCCCGGCTCACCAGGCCATGCCGCTTGGCTGCGCGATTGCACCGCCGCCGCCTGCTTGTTCAGCGTCATCTTCAAGCCCGAGATCAGCCAAGCGCAAATTGACCTGTTTTGCGACAGTTTGAAGTTTTTTAAACTGGGCTACAGCTGGGCCGGCCCGATGAGCCTGTGCGTGCCCTACGACATTCAAAGCATGCGCACGCAAGCGTGGCCGTACCCAGGCGGATTGGTTCGTTTTTCAGTTGGACTGGAGTCTGTGGCAGACCTTCAGGCCGACCTGGAACAAGCGCTTGCTAAGCTCGTCGCGTGATGCAGTACAGTACAGGCTACTCATCATGAAAGCAGTCTGTGGCAACACCTAATTATTCCTACGAAAAGCGCCAGAAAGAACTCGCTAAAAAACGCAAAAAAGAAGACAAGCTGAAGCGTAAAGCTGAAGGCAAGCCGGAGGACGGTGACGAGGACGGTACTGAGGGTCAAGACGGCTCTCCTGATGGCAGTGTCGAAGGCGCACCAGCGACGCCATCGAGCGGCACGTCCATCTGAACTCAACCTCAGTTCATGGCTAAAAACTGCAGGGCCTCACAGCCTCTGCAGTTTTTTTTCGTCCAGTCACTCAGTGAATTTTGAATGTCAAGTCGCCAGCAAGCTGCTGGCCAAGGCTTGCATGGCTTGCACACTGTGGTCAGCTGGCGTGAGGCTTTTGGCTGATCCATATTGCTCAAAGTTGCGCTGCATGGATTGCAGGTAAACCGGGTCGTAGTGCTTGGTCAGGAGCTCTAGCACCACGCTGGCCACGTCACCACTGCGGGCGCGGGCTTGCCAGTCAGCCACCACCGCTTTACCGCGTGCTTCGGTCAGGGCATCCAAGCGGTCGCAGAAAAATTCAATGTCGCGCACAAAGAAGTCGTAGTCTTGCAGCAGCAACTTGACGCGCTCTTCTTCATTCAAATACAGGTGCAGGCAAGGGCTGCTGCGCATGACTGCCATCAGGCTCTCGGGCACCACCACGTTGCCGACTTTTTTGCTCTCGCTTTCGATGTACACCGGCTTGGCAGGATCAAATGCTTGCAGCGCCGTCCAGATGTGGGTGTCAAAGGCTTTTTGCGTTGGTTGCGCCTGACCGGGGATCAGCCCCAGCACGGAGCTGCGGTGATTGGCCAGCGCTTCAAGGTCTAGCACCTGTGCGCCTTGTTCTGCCAGCGCTTGTAAAAAACGGGTCTTACCTGAACCCGTGGTGCCGCACACCACCTGATACTGAAAGCGCGCCGAGAGTTGCGGCAGGTCTGCCACCAGAGCCGCGCGAAATGCCTTGTAGCCGCCTTCGACCAAAGTTACCTTAAAACCGATTTGGTCGAGGATGAGCGCCAGCGAGCCGCTGCGTTTGCCGCCGCGCCAGCAATACACCAGCGGTTGCCATTCTTTCGGTTTGTCGAGCAGTTCGCGTTCAATGTGGCCGGCGACATTACGCGCCACCATGGCCGCGCCTTGCTTCTTCGCCTCAAAGGCGTTGATCTGCTTGTACTGTGTGCCAACGATCTTGCGCTCGGCATCATTCAAGCTGGGCCAGTTGACGGCGCCGGGCAGGTGGTCTTCGGCGTACTCGCCTTCGCTGCGGGCATCGATGACGACAGAAAAATTGGCCAGCCGGGTCAGTGCCTCGGTGGCGGTGATCAGTTGCACGCTCACTTGAAAAGCTTTCTCAATTCTGGCCAAACGTTGGTCAAGATGATGGGGTGCGCGTCTTCATTTGGGTGAAGCCGGTCGCGCTGAAAAAGTGGGCTGGGGTCAGGGATATCGGCCACGTTCTTGAGTAAGAAGGGCACCAACGCCGCTTGGGTGGTTTTGGCAACCTTCGGAAACAGACTCGCAAAAGTTTCACTGTAAGCAGCGCCGTAATTCGGCGGCACCTGCATGCCCACCAGCAGCACGCGGGCTTTCACTTTTTGTGCGGCACGGGTCATCGCCATTAAGTTTTGTTGGGTGGCCTCCAGAGCCAAGCCGCGCAGTGCGTCGTTGGCCCCCAGCTCAAGGATCACGATGCTCGGTTTGTGTTGGCTGAGCAGCGCTGACAAGCGCGCGCGGCCACCGGCCGTGGTGTCGCCGCTGATACTGGCATTGACGACGGTTACCGGCAGCTTTTCAGTCCGCAGCCTTTCTTCCAGTAAGGCGACCCACCCACTGCCGCGCTTGAGCCCGTATTCGGCGCTCAAGGAGTCACCGACCACTAAAACTGTGTCTGTGCTGCTGCGGGCCGCCGGCGACTGGGCCTGGCTCAGCATGGGCAAGGCAAGTAAGACGGCCAGCAGCAAGGCCAGTAAACCAGGCGAGAGCAGGGCGCGACGAGCCCAGTGCATTCCGCACGGTTGCAAAGGCTTTGCTACCGCATGCGTGGCTAAAGTGCCTCGCTTGTTAAAGTCGCTGCGTGCGCGAAGATTGTTGAGCGTTGTGTTTATTGAAAAGGCTGTCATGTCCGAAACGAATCCTGTTGAGCGCCCCGAGGCTGCACCGGTCGCCATTATCTCCGTCGAGCATGTTTTCAAGTCAGTCACCGACTCGACGGGTACCTTGACTATTTTGCGTGATATTGATTTCTCCTTGTCTGCCAAGGAAACTGCCGCTATTGTCGGCGCCTCTGGTTCTGGCAAAAGCACCTTGTTGTCGATCATCGCCGGGCTGGATACGCCGACCAAAGGTACCGTACGCCTCGCCGGCCAGGATATTTTTGCCATCAACGAAGACGACCGTGCTGCTTTGCGTGCGCAAAAAGTTGGGTTTGTGTTTCAGAGTTTTCAGCTGATGGCCAACCTCACGGCCCTTGAAAATGTCATGCTGCCGCTGGAATTGTCTGGCACGCGCGGTGCACGGGCCTTGGCCACCGAAATGCTCGGCCGCGTTGGGCTCGGTCAGCGGCTCGGGCACTACCCCAAGGTATTGTCTGGCGGTGAGCAACAGCGCGTGGCGCTGGCCCGTGCTTTTGTGGTTCAACCTGCTGTACTGTTGGCCGATGAGCCGACCGGTAGCTTGGACTTTGCTACGGGTGAGACCGTCATGAAACTGATGTTTGAACTCAACCAAGAATTGGGAACGACGCTGGTGTTGGTGACTCACGACCAGTCCATCGCCGCGCAGTGTCAGCGCAAGATCACGATTGAGGCCGGTCAGGTAGTGCCGCAAAACCTGTGACAGAGCCTGTGATAATCGGGCATGTCTTCTTCTCCTAAAGTTCTTTTTGGCTTTCATGCCGTGGGCGTGCGCATCAAAACCGCGCCGCAATCGGTCCTGGAAGTTTTTTACGATGTCTCTCGCCGCGATGCGCGCATGCGTCAGTTCACCGATCGGGTCCGCGAGGCCGGCATCCGGCTGATCGAATCCGATGGCGTGCGACTGTCAAAAATGGCCGGCGGCCATGGCCATCAGGGTGTGGTGGCCCGTGTCAATGCCGTGGCGGTTGTCACCTCGCTAGACGAACTGCTTGAACAACTCGAGGCCAGCGGCGTTGCATCGCCTTTGATCTTGGTGCTTGACGGTGTGACCGATCCACACAACCTCGGCGCCTGTTTGCGAGTGGCCGATGGTGCTGGCGCTCACGCCGTGATTGCCCCCAAAGACCATGCCGCCGGCATCAATGCCACGGTGGCCAAAGTGGCCAGTGGCGCCGCTGAAACCATGCCTTATTTCATGGTGACGAATTTAGCGCGCACCTTGGGTGAACTCAAGGAGCGCAACATCTGGTGCATCGGCACCAGCGACGATGCAACTAAAACAATTTATGACGTCGACCTTAAAGGTCCGGTGGCCTTGGTGTTGGGTGCTGAAGGGGAGGGCATGCGCCAACTCACCCGCAAGACCTGCGACGAACTTGTCAGCATTCCGATGCATGGTGCGGTTGAAAGCCTGAATGTCTCAGTCGCCAGCGGCGTCTGCCTCTACGAAGCCCTGCGCCAGCGGCGCTGAAGTTTCAAATCCAGCCGAACCAGCCCAACAGCGCACCCGCACCCAGCAGCCACAAAATGTGCAGCTTGGTGCGCCAGAAGATCACAGTACTCACCCCGGCCAGCAACCACAGCGGCCAGTGATCCAGCGTCTTGCCGTTGGCGCTGGCGAGCGTCCAGCCTGTGGCAATCAACAGCGCGACCACAATCGGTGCCATGCCCTGTTTGAAAGCTCGAACAGCGCGTAAATTGCGATTGCGATGGCTCCACTGTGTGGCGTTGTAGGTCAGCACCGAGCTGGGAATCAACATGCCGCCCATCGCCAGCAGGATGCCGAGCAGCCCTGTTAGAACGCCGCCCGCGTTCATGCCGACATTCCAGCCCATCAGCGCGATGAACAGGACGTTCGGTCCAGGCGCAGATTGAGCAATGGCGACTGAGGCATTGAATTGGGCGTCCGATAACCAGAGATTCTGGTCGACCAGAAAGCGGTGCATGTCAGGGATGGTCGCAATCGCACCGCCGATCTGCAGCAAGGAGAGCGAGAGGTAATGGGAAAAAAACTGAAACCATTCATGGGCGCCGAGTATCAGGTGCGGCGTCTCGCTCATGGTTTCATCTTTCTAAAGGACAGGCCAAAAGCCAAGCTGCCAAGCCCAAACAAGACATAAGCCAATGGCAGTCGGAACACGGCGATGCAGACTAGGCAAGACAGCCCCAATACCGCGCACCAGCGCCAGCCCAGCACATGGCTCTTGAGCGCGCCAATCAGCTTGATGCCGGTTGACAAAATCAGGCCGGCAGCAACAGCACCCATGCCGCGTAAGGCGCCGGCGACGCCCGGGTGGTCAGCAAATTGTGAGTAAATCATTGCGAGAGCCACCACCAGAACCAATGGCACCGCGATCATGCCGGCCAATCCCACCAAGGCGCCTTTCAGGCCAAAGTAGCGACCGCCGACGATCAGGGCCATATTGATCACATTCGGGCCAGGCAAGATTTGCGACACTGACCAATCTTCGATGAATTCATCGCGCGTCATCCAGCGCTTGTTTTCGACCAGTTCTCTTTGGACCACGGCCAAGACGCCACCGAAGCCTTGTAAAGCCAGCAGCGTGAAGGACACAAAGAGGTCTGTTAAAGATTTGGGACGTGGACGATCGTCAGGGGGCAAAGCGCTCATGCGCGGATTATCGCTGCTGTTTAGACCGTCATACCGCCTGACACTTCGATCACCGCGCCATTGATGTAGCTGGCCTCATCGCTGGCTAAAAATGCATACACGTTGGCAATCTCTTCCGGTTTGCCTAAGCGTTTCAGCGGCACGCGCGCTTTCATTTCCTGCAGCACGTTATTTGGGATGGTGTCCAAAATCGGCGTTGCCACAAAGCCTGGTGCCACTGCGTTGACCCGTACTCCTTTTGGCCCGAGTTCTCGGCTCCAAGTTTTTGTGAAGCCGATCACGCCAAACTTGCTCGCCGCGTAATTGGTTTGCCCAAAATTGCCGTAAATACCGACCACCGAACTCGCATTCAAAATCACGCCGCTGCCTTGTGAAATCATGGTGTCTGCAACCGCTTGGGCGCAATGAAACACGCCTCGCAGGTTCACATCAATGACTTGGTCAAACTGCGCCAGCGTCATTTTTAACAGCCTGGCATCTTTGGTGATGCCGGCGTTGTTGACCAGCACATCAATCCGGCCGAACTGCGCTTTGACTTGCGCCACCACGGCATCGACCATCGTCCGATCGGTCACATCCATCAGACATCCGATGGCCTGTGCGCCTAGCGCTTTGCATTGCTTGACGGCCTCGTCAATGGCGGTTTGGCGCAAGTCGCAGACGACAACGATGGCGCCTTCTGCGGCGAACTTGAGCGCTGTGGCCAGGCCAATGCCCTGTGCTGCACCCGTGATGATGCTGACTTTGTGGTTGAGTCTTGTCATAGAGGCTTTCTGTGAAAGTTCAAGAAAATATCATTTCATCACAGTGTCGCAGTGGGGTAGCACCCACCTGACTCGCTCTTTTGTAGGTCTCAGACCACGCACAGGCAAGCCATGGGCCTGCCATGAGATTGCCTCAACAGAGCGATGATCAGAATGTGGTTGAACAAACAAAGTGAAATATTCAGAATGCTAGTAAACGCATCTCCATTGCGACAGGTTTCAGCCTCTAAGATTGAAGGGATTTGACTTGCCTGACATCAAACGCTATGGATGGACCGCATTGAACCTTAACCCGTATGCCGTTTGGACTGCCGGTACCGACGGTCAGGTGGACTATCTCAGCGATCGTTGGAACGAGTGGACGGGCAAGAGTGGTTTTGGCATGGCTTGGCAAGACTCCGTTCATCCGGACGATCGGTCCCAAGTTTCAGAAACTTGGCGTTGCGCCGTCCAGTCTGGCGAGCTCAATGATGTCGAACATCGGCTCTGCATGCGAAATGGCCAATACCGCTGGATGCGCACACGTGCTCTGCTGCAACGCGACAGTTCCGGAGCTATTGCCCGCTGGTATGGCGCGACAGAAGACATAGACGAACGCAAAAGTGCTGAACAAGCTTTAAAGAGCAGTGAAGCTGCGCTACAGGCGCTGACGCAGTCGTTTAATCAGCAGATTAAACACCGTACTGCCGAGCTAACGGAGTTGAATCGTCATCTGCAACTCTCTAGGGAGGAGGAGCGAAATCGTATGGCCATAGCCTTGCATGACGACCTTGGCGCATTGTTCACTTCCGCTAAGTTCGACGTGGCACGCCTGAAGTCGGCCTTAGCCCCACTGTCGCCTGAAATTACCGCTCGATTCACACACTTCACGGAGATGATGGACAAGGGCATTGACCGCAAGCGGCACATGATTGAAGACCTGCGGCCTTCATCCCTGAACTCCCTCGGACTGGTGCAGGCCTTGAGGATTTTGATCGGCGATTTCACCCGTGAGAACAGCATCAGGGTGGATGCAGAGCTGGATGACGTGGCTCTAAAACCTGCCGTTCAACTCACCATTTACCGCTTGGTGCAAGAGGCACTGGTGAATGTGGCTGCGTATGCCAAGGCCAGTAATGTGAGGGTGCTTTTGTCCTCGAACACTGACGGACAGGCGCAAATTAGCGTGACGGATGACGGTGTTGGTTTCGACGCCACGTCCGAGCGTATTTCTATGCTGGGATTGCTCGTCATGCATTACCGTGTCGAAGCTGAAGGCGGGGAGTTCACGGTGAAATCCAGTCAACAATGCGGCACTACACTGAGCGCTCGCTTCCAGTTGCCTTTGCTGTTGCCAATGACTGTTCACGCCATCTCAGGCTCCGGTGTCAGCGACTGTTGAATCAGCGCCATGCCAGACTCCCAAGCTTCCTCCATGCTGGCCAGTAATTCAGTTGCATCCAATGCCCGGCCTGAATTGACGGCTCTTGCGCCCTTGAGAATCAAGGTTTTGTTAGCGGCTGAGATGCTGTCAAAGCACTCGGCGGCCTCTCCCAATCCCGGGTAGCCCCAACCCGCCAACCACCGAAGATGGGCGGCTGCCAGTTCAAACGCCGCACCGGCTTGTCGAATGGATGCAAACGCCCAAGCGTGGTAGCGTGAAAGCGTGCTTGTCTGTAGGGCATCTCGATCATGCAGCAAGCGCTGTGCAAAGCGGGAAAACGGGTTGGTGTGAGGCCGATTTTTAAAGTGCTGTTGAAGCAGCTCAAATGAGTGTTTGGCCAGCGCTGACGGCGACTGCCGATGCAGTCGATCGACGCGAACAAATTCGGCGTAGGGCGGCAAGTAGGACGCATCGGGCGCACCGGTCGTTCGGAATAAATTCGCGAAATCATCGCCTGACAGTTCAAAATAACCAGCGTTGTGAAAGTAGCCCAATTGTTGAGATGGCGCATCCAGGCGGGCCATCAAAATAGTGGTCTTTGAATGTTGGTTTTTGTAGTCCGTGCCGGCCGTGTCAGGCAAGTAATAGGCATCTACTTCGCAACAAATAAACTTGCCAGCAGACAAATACTCTTGAGCATGCTCCAGCAGTGGTCGCCAGACCGTCAACTCCTGGACATCAATGCCGTACAGATCTCGAAGTTCTGCGTGCACTGGCTTGAAAAATGTCCACTGGTCTCCTTCGAAGTCGGCTGTGTGGGTGAATGCAAACATCGCCATCGGGTCACACCCAAGTGTGTGAACAAGCTCTATCCAGACGTCGGTGTAGCAGTTCTTTTCCGGCCACAAGCAGTCATGATGATGCAGGTCGTGACGCTCATAACTCTTTGCACGCAGACCCGGCCAAGCTTCAATGCAGGTCAGCTCCATAATTGGGATCTGACTGCATCAGGCCATTTTTTGGGTTCGAAACCATGGGTTTTTATCAACGCCAGCGTGACGCGCTCAAGGCCAAAACCAAGGCAAGCGGTGTGGGCTAGGGTGGTGTCAGACTGACGAATGCCAAACTTGCTGCTGAAGTGATCCTGATGCCAATTGAAGGAACACACCGCCGTCGGTTTTTCTATCGAAATGACAGGGGTCAAAATTTCAAACTTGAGGCGTTGGTCGGTTTGATCTGCGGCCATCATCTTGCCGATCCGACCAAAAAATGGATCAGAAGCAACATCACTTTTCGCCGCTAATCCAAGCGCCTGCAATAGTTTCAAGCTGCGCTGTAACCACATGTCTCGCCACTGAACGACAACGTCTGGCGCACCCACTCGGACGTATTCGCGTACGCGAAATGACTGCAAGCGAGTCGGTTCGTCAGACGGCTCATGGCGATACACCCAACTGTGCAAGGTCACCAATCTGCCACCCGCCGGCAACAAACCACTGAACAG